>JAYVRN010000827.1:0-11200 GCA_043776275.1 Myxococcales bacterium
GGCCGGCAGCGGCAGCGAGCGCTGCGGCGTCATCAAGCCCGTGGCCTTGCCATCGATCAAGATCTCGCACGGCGGCTTGCTCGAGATCATCAGCACGCCTGCCCCACCGGTCGCGGCCTTCGCCGGAGCGGGCGCGACGGTCTTGACCTCGGGCTTGACCACGGCCTTCTCGGCCTTGGGCTTGGCGACCTCGGTCACCGGTGGCTCGGTGGTCTCGAGCTTCGCGGGCGCGGCCTTCGCGGGCGCGGCCTTCACGGGCGCGGCGACCTCGGTGGTCGGCCTGCTGGTGCGCTCGAGCTTCACCGAGAGCTTGCTCGTGGTCCGCGGATCGAGGTGCTCTTTGTGCGTCGGGCGATCCTTGTACGTGAACACGAGGTCGTACTGGCGTGCGCCATCGACCGCCGTGCTGATCGGCGTGGTGCCGAGGAACGTGGTCTTCCCGCGATCGACGAGCATCACGGTCGCGCCCGCGGGATTGGAATCGAGACGAACCTCGACAAACACCGGCCGACCTGCGACGACGATCGGCGCCGCAACGGCAGCTGCTGCGATCGCGGGCTCGGTGACGGGCGCCGCGACCGCGACCTGAGCAGGCGCAGGTTCGGCGGCGACCGGAGCGGTGCTCGGTTCGGCTGCGGCGACCGGCACGGTGGTCGCCTCGACGGGTGCGGCGACCTGCGGGCTGCGCTTGTGACCGCCCTCGCCATCGAAGGCGAGGTAGCCGCCCACGAACACGCCGACGACGATCATCGCGCCCATCGGGAGCGCGAGCTTGCCGAGCCACTGTGCCGTGGTCATCCCGCGCGGCACCTCGGCGGTGCCGAACAGCTCCTCGACGTGCGCGTGCGGCCGCGGGCCGGTCACACGATCGACCCTGCGGCTCTCCTCGAACCACGATTGATCTGTGAGATCGACGGGGGCGACCACGGGGATCCCCATCGCGGGAGCCACGTGCGCGGGGGCACTCGAGCGGATCGGCGGTGGCAACGACGGGCGGCTGCGCTCGGGCGGCGTCAGCGCGGGGCTGCTCGTCGCGGATCGGCTCGGCAGCGGCGGCATCGCCGGCATCGGGGGCATCGCCGGCATCGGCGGGGCGAGCGGCGGGATCGTGGTCTGACGCGAAGGTGGTGCGGTGGTCAAACGCACCGGCGGCGTGACGGAGTTCTGCTGGGTCCCGGCGGCGCCGCGACCGCGCGGCAACGGCTCGACCTCGCCAGCACCGCTCAGCGTGTCGGTGATCCGGGGAGCGCCGATCGCCTTGGTGCTGCGCTTCGCCGGCTCGGAGAACATCAGGTCTTCGTCCGGGGCGAGCTTTCGCGGCGTGGCGGTCGAGACCAGGTTGATCAGATCGTTGATCGCCGTCGACTCGTTCTTCGCGATCTTCGCCATGCGCCGCCGAGGATTGCGAACCCTGCTCAAAACGTAAAGGGAAATCCCCTACCCGAACACACGTGCAGGTGCGATCTCTGAATACCCGTAACCCCACGAAATTTCATTGACTGTTACGTGACCATACACATAACGTATGGCCACTCATGGCTGCCGATGGTGTGTTCGCCGACCTCCGCAGGTTGGCTGACTGGTTCTCGACGAGCCCGCAGCGCGGCTCGCTCCACATCGAGCGGACCGTCCAGCGCCTCGGAATCACCGCGGTCCCACTGCTCGGACGCGAGCTCCGGAGCCCCGATGGGCGCCGGCGCGAGGCCGCGCGCGCTGCACTCGCCGCGCTCGCCGACGATCTGGTGACCCGCGGCCGCGTGATCGCCGAGCTCCGCGCCGCGACCACCGATCCCGCGATCCACGATGACGAGGTCAAGGTCTCGGCGCTGGGCCTCCTGGCCGAGCTCGGCGAGAAGGCCGCCGCCGTGTTCTCCGATCCTCGCGAGATCCAGCGGCGCGCGGCGATCGCCCTCGCCTCTCAGCTCGCGACCGATGCGGATGTGGCGAGCGCCGCGGATCTCATGGTCGGCACCATGGGCGACGACGACATCGCGCAGATGCTCGACGTCATGAGCGAGGCCGAGCCCGTTGCCGCGCAGCGCCTCGGCGCCGAGCTCGCGGTCCGCATGGATCTCGCCACCGAGGCGCGCGACCGGTTCGCCGCCGTGATCGCGAACCGCATCGTGCCGAGCGTCCCCCCGGCCTCCGAGCGCCGGCGCTCCGCGCGGCCCACGCATGTCGCGGTGCTGATCGATGCGTCCGCGCGCCTGGTCGTCGTCGCGAGCAAGAAGATCGCCGGCGAGCGTCGCTGGCGCCGGTGGGCGGTTCTGGTCGGCCCCTCCGGCCGGATCGATGACTGCCTGCACGAGGACGACGCCACCGACGCGAACGACGCCGCGCCGCTGATCGCGAACCTGATCGCCGATGGCTATCGCGTCGCGAGCAGCGAGCTCGACCACGCGCGCACCGTCGTGACCACGGCGGCACGCCTCACCGCCCGTCCCCTCGATCGTCCCCTCGATCGTCCCCTCGATCGTGCCACCGGGCTGACGTCTGCGTACTACCTCGGCCGCGACCTGCTCGATCTCGGGGACGCTCACGTCGGCGAGCGCTCCAGGCCCGCACCTGCCCTCCTCGCTCGTGCGATCGAGCAGACCGCCGAGTCCCTCGTCAGCGGGGACCACGCCAAGGCCCAGGCCCTCCTCGAGCTCTGCGATCCCGCGAACCCAGACGTCGCCGCCGCCACCGCCACGCTGTGCCTGGCCGCACGCCCACCGCGCACCACCCTCGCGATCGCCGCGCTCGAGCGTGCGCTCGCCGCCGAGCCCGAGTGGCCGCTGCACCACTGGAACCTCGCCGCCGCGCTCCACGCGCAGGGCGATCCGAGCGGCTGCTTCCACGCGCTCCGCCGGTTCATCGCCACCAGCGCCACACCGACCGGCCTCTACGCCGATCCGGATCAGCCGGTGCGCGTCGGCTCGGCGCACCGGATGATGGCGGACCTCGAGCGCGCCGCGCGCCTCACGGGGACATCGTTGCGGCGGCGCCGTCGCAAACCCGCTGCGCGCTGAACGGGCGAGCCTCGGTTCACACTACTTGCGGGGAGACAGCGCGTATCCGAGCTTGATCCGCGTCGAGCCCGCCATGCCGCGCTTGGTCAGCTTCCAGGTCTTCGCGTGCTCGGCGACGCAGCCGGCAACGGCGGAGAGATCCGCGAGCCCGGCCTTGGGCTCGGTCGACACGCCCTTCACGCCGCCCGTCTCATCCGCCTCGAGCGTGACCGTGAGGTTGCCGCCGAGCTTCGGGTTCGCGGCGAGCGCGGCCTCGTAGCAAGCCTGGACCTCCTGGTTGTGGCGGTTGAGCAGCGCGGCGATCGCGCCCTTGTCGTGCGTGCCGGTGCCGACCTTGGTGTTCTTGAGCGTGGCCTCGAGGGTGGCCATGTTCTTCTGGGCCTCGGCGCGCTTCGCGTTGTCCATCAGGAGCGCGACGGTCGCGGCGTACAGATCGTGCGCGGGCTGGTAGTAGCGCACGTCGTTCGCGGTGGCGTAGAGGACGTGGAACAGGAGCCCCATGCCCTGGAGGCCCGCGATCAGGTCCTGCTTCTCCTTCTCGGTGCACTTGGTGCCGCAGCCGGGCAGCGCCGCGATCGCCTGCGCGCCGTACTTCGCCGAGGCCTCGGGCTGATCGAGGCGAACGTTGAAGTCGGCCTGCGAGTAGCGCAGCACCGGAAGATCGTTGACCGGGACGGTGGTGCCCGCGAGGTCGATCGCCTTGTCGAGGGCCGCGACGCCGTCGGCCCAGCGGCCGGCGAAGCCGTAGGACTGCAGGCCGAGCTTCGCGAGCACCTCGTACTGCTGCGCCTTCTGCTTGCTGCCGAACACCGCGAACATTGCTGGGATGGTCTCGGCCAACGAGACGTTGGAGCGGCCGGCGAACAGGTAGACGTCGCGATCGAGCGCCTCGCGGCCCGCGTTGTTTCCCCAGCCCTTGGCCGCGGTGACGATCGCCGTCCACGCGCCGGCGTCATCGTTGCTCCGCCACTTCGCCCATGCGGTCACGTACGCGAGCTCGGGCTGCTTCTCCGACAGCGTCTCGTCCTTGATCGCCGCGAGTGCGTCGGAGTTCTTGAACTGCTTCAGCAGCGAGAACGCCCACCAGGCGCGGTTGTACTGGGCGTCCTTGTCCTTCGGCGCCTTGTTGACGAGGGTCGACCACGCCTTCTCGGACGCGGCGTAGTCCTCGAGGATCAGCTCGTAGCTTCCGAGCAGCCGGAGCGTGATCTCGTCGACCTTGTCCCCCGAGATCTGCGCCGCGTCGCGCAGCGCCTGACGCGCCTCGGTCCACAGCGCCTTCTCATTGGCCTTGTCATCCTTGGACTTCTGATAGAGGAGGGTCGCCAGGATCGCGGCCTGCGCCTCCTTCTGGACCGGGTCCTTGGTCCCGGTGAACACGGTGCGCTGCTTCTCGATCGTGACCTTCTTCTTGGCCTCGACGAGCGGCATGCCCGGACGACCAAGCGCCTCCGGCTCGAACACGAGGCCCTTGATCTCGATCCCGGGGACGTCGAACGAGACATCACCCGCCGCGGCCGGCTTCGCGGGGCCGCCACCACCTGCGCCGCCCCCGGTGGGCGTGGTCGACTTCTCGGGGGTGCCGCCGCATGCGACCAGCGCACAGAGCAAGAACGACAAGCGCTTCATGGGCCGTGTGTACAACGGATCCGCGCGGTGTGGCACGCGGCACCGCGTGATATGGTCCGGGCTTCCGTGCGGTACCTCACCACGCTCGTCGTCGTGTTGTTGACGATCTCGGGTCAAGGCTGTGTCGTGGTCAAGGCCAACCAGCGCGGCAACCTCGCGAAGCGCGCGATGACCAACGATCGCGACGCTGGCGAGGCACGCTTTGGCCAGCACGAGCGTGGCTCGCGCGAAGGGGCAGACGGCGGCACGGGACAACCGGGCGGCGGATGCGGCTGCAACTGATCCTCCGGCTCGCCCCGCTGGCGGCGATCCTCGCCAGCGCCACGCCTGCGGTCGCGGATGGCTCGCTGTCGGTGCGCGGCGTCTACTACAAGGAGCGCGCGACGCGCGTGATGCAGCCGATGCTCGACGGCATGTTCGACGTCGGCACCCGCGGCATCCTCACGGCGCACTTCCTGGTCGATGCGATCACGTCGGCGTCCTCGTCCTCCGGCGCCGACAACGCGGTGCCGTTCACCGAGAAGCGCTACGAGGGCGGCGTCGGCTACACCCACGAGATCGAGAACCTCCGGCTCGGCGGCGAAGCCAAGTACTCGACGGAATCGGACTACCGCTCGATCTATCTCGGCGTGCGTGGCGAGCTCGATCTCGCGCAGAAGAACACCACGCTCGGCCTTGGCGCCGGCGTCTCGAAGGACAAGGTCAGCGCCGCGGCGGCCCAGGGCCCGTCGGTCCCCACGCTCGAGTGTTCGCCCGGAGTCGCCGCCACCGATTGCTTGCTGAGCGTCTACTCCGTGTACGGCTCGGCCAGCCAGATCCTGTCGCCGAACCTGATCGTCGGCGCGAGCTACGACTACTCGAGCGCGACGGGCTACCAGTCGAACCCGTACCGGATGGCGCTCGCCGATGACGGCATCGCCGCCGAACGGCACCCCACGATCCGGCGCCGCACCGCGATTGCGGCCTCCGTCCGCTACTTCATCCCCCAGACCCAGACCACGCTGATCGGCGCGTACCGCTACTACCGGGACAACTGGGACGTGTTCGCCCATACCCCCGAGATCCGGATCGTCCAGCAGGTCGGGTACTCGGCCGACGCGACGTTCCGCTACCGGTTCTACAAGCAGGACGCGGCGTTCTTCTATCGCGACCGCTACTCGACGACCGACCCGGCCGTGTTCCCGTATCTCTCGGACGACGTCAAGCTCGACGCGTTCACGACCCATACCTTCGAGGCCAAGCTCGGCGTCCTCGGCGAGGCGTTCGGCGCAGGTGGCCGCTGGTCAGGTGCCCGGTTCGAGGGCATCCTGTCGTATGTCGCGCAGGACAACCGGTTCGGCAACGCGATCATCGCTCATGTGGCGCTCACCGTTCCTCTCGACTACTAGCCTCGCGTTCGTGCTGCTGCACGGCGCGGGCTGCAGCGATGATGCGTGCGGCCCGGGCGATGCGCCCAAGGTCGGGCTCCTCGCGAGCAGCGTCGACGTCACGCTGACCTACGGCAACATGACCTCGCGCGCCGGCAATGATTGCCCGGATCCCGCCGCGCCCACGGGTGTGGTGGCGGTCTCGATCGAAGGCACCCAGACCGACGGCACGGGCTTCATCACGCTGTGCGTCCCGCGCCCCGATCTCCTGGCGATGGGCGGGCGCACGCTCGGCCTCACCACCTCGATGGCGGACATCCGCATCATCGATCTGCAGGGCGGCTCCGCCGGCTGCACGTTCTCCATCGACACCACCCGTCCACCGACCGGCACCGGCGGCGCCACCGGCGTGTGCGGCAACGGCACCGACAAGGCCGGCTTCGCGATCGAGCTCGACGGGGCGGTCTCGCTGCGCCGGACCTGCGCCGGCACTACGGACTCGATCGCCGTCAAGCTCAGCGGCCGCGTCGCGGTTCCCGCCGAGTAGCGCGGGTCAGAACGTCCAGCCGCGGACGCGCGTGACGACCGGCCCGAGCACCTCGCGCGCTGTCCACCGCAGCAGCTCGGACTCACCGATCACGCCCGCCAGCGACGGGCCGAACGTGTAGTAGGTCTCCACCGCGAGCTCACCGAGCACGCTGTGTTTGAGCGCGAGATCGCGGAACCGGCGGAGCATCTCCACATCGTTGGCGAGCACCGAGCCGTACGCGGCCGTCGCGATGAAGCACGCATCGACCTCACCGACCGGGCGCGCGATCGTCGCGACATCGACGATGCCCAGGGGGCTCGTGTTCGAGCAGTTGTCGTACGCGCGGACGCCGATCGAGTACGTGGTCTCGGGCAGGAGCTTCTCGAACGTCATGGTCTGGAGGGCACCGCCGGGCGCCATCGTGTACGTGGGGCGCACCTCGACCGCACGATCGAAGTTCGCTTCGCTGACCTCCTCGCCGATCAGATAGCGGACCTCGTAGCCCTTGACCGTGCCCATGCGCTCGTCGTCTCCCGGCGCGACGAACGAGATCACCGCCGAGCTGCTGGTGGTGGCACTCGAGATCTCACCAGTGCTGCTCGGCGCGAGGCTGTCGGGGTCCGGGCCTGCGGTGACCTTGACGCGATAGTCGCCGCTGGAGGCCAGGGCGAGGCGCTGCGCACCGGAGCCGAGGACGTCGGTCGTGATCGTCGCATCGGGGGCGCGGAGCTCACCGTCGAGACCGTCCGGATCGCCATAGCCCACGTAGTCGCGCGCGGTGGCGCTGCTCGTGCTGATGCCGATCGCGAACGGCACCTTGTAGACGACGGAGGGCTGCCCACGATACGGGATGCCGTAGTCGCCGTACGCCACGATCGGCGCGGGATAGTCGGTCGGGTTGTAGACCGCGTTGTGGTCGAACTCGCGCGAGACCTCCATCCACAGCACGTAGTCACCGGCCGCGAGGTCCATCGGTGCGGCCCAGCTGAACGTGGCCGGGGCACCGCTCGCGGGCGACGCCTGCGAGACCGAGTCGAACGGATTGAGCGCGTCGTACATCGTGACCGAGGGCGAGTCCTCGTTGGTCTTCATCACGTCCTGGCGCGGCGGGTACAGGCTCTTCGCGGTGCCAAACTTGCCCTTGTCGGTGTACGGGCCGAACACGGACGCGTGCGTGGTGGCATCCCAGCTCGGCTCGCTGCGCAGCATCGGGCGGAAGTAGTGCTTCTCGCGCGAGCTGATCGAGCTGGCGTGGCTCAGGCCGTCGTCGTTGGTGTCCTGGAAGATCACCTGATCCCACTGCATCCCATGACGATGCGCCCACACGGGGAACGTGGTGATCCGCCGGCCGTATGGCCAGTCCGGGCCGCTGTTGAAATCGAACCGGCCCGGGCGATTACCGAGGCCGTAGGTCCCGACCTGCTGCGTGATGTAGATCGTGTCGACGAACTGGCCGCTCGGCGTCTCGAGCCACGCCACCACCGACAACGGCATCCGCAGCGTCGCATCGGGGTTGGCTCCCTGCGCGGGCAGATAGTCGACCTCGAGGACGCGGCACTCGCCGGCCTGTGCGGCCGCCGGCGCGCCGGCGAGACCCAGCATGGCGGGCAGGAACAGGCGAAGGCGCATCGGCGTGAACATTCCCAGGGTTGCGTTCAGAAGTGAAGCGCCCGCGCCCAGGTCACCAGCGGGCCGAGGATCGTCCGTGCCGTCCACCGGAGCAGCTCGGACTCGCCGATCACACCGGCGACCGGCGGGCCGAACGTGTAGTAGGTCTCGATCGCGAGCTCGCCGAGCACGGTGCGCTTCATCACCGCGTCGCGGAAGTGGCGGAGCATGTCGACATCGTTGGCGAGCACCGAGCCGTAGGCGGCCGTCGCGATGAAGCACGCATCGACCTCACCGACCGTACGCTCCGGCGTGCGGAACGTCAGACTCCGGATCGGCCCGGTGTTGCGGCAATCGTCGTACGGGCGGATGCCGACGGTGTACTCGGTGTCGGGCAGCAGGCGCTCGAGCGCGAACGTGTGCATCGTGCCCGGCTCCCCGATCTCGATGAACAGGTGCGGATCGATGCCTTGGCCGAACGTGGCCTCGGTGATCGGCGTGGCGCCCGCCGTGAAGCGCACCTCGTAGCCCTTCACCTTGCCGTGCCCCTCGTCCTCGAGCGGCGACAGGAACTTGATGGTCGCGGCGCGGCTGGTCTCGGTCTGCGCTTCGAGGCTGCTGACCGCATCGGGGGTGACCGAGGCGGTCTGCGGGCTGGCGACCACGCGCACGCGGAACGTGTCCCCACCGTCGGTGACCAGGCCGAGGCGCTGGGCGCCGGAGCCGATGATGTCCGTGGTGATCGTGCCGTCGGGCGCGCGGAGGGCACCGTCGAGCCCATCGGGATCGCCGTAGCCGACGTAGTCGCTCGTGGTGCCCGTGCTCGAGGTCGCACCGACCGAGAACGCGACCTTGTAGAGCACCGAGGGCTGACCGCGGTAGGCGTCGCCGTACTCCTTCCACGGAATGTTGTCGGGGCCTGGGCGCGCGGAGGCGCTGTACGAAGCGTTGTGATCGAACTCGCGCGAGACCTCGACCCACATCGTGTAGTTGCCGATCGGGAGGTTCGGCGGGATCGGCCAGCTGAACTGTGCGAGCTCGCCGTTCTTCGGCGTCGCCTGTGAGATCGAATCGAACGGGTTCAGGACCGGGTACATGTCGACGGAGTCAGAGTCCGAGGCCGGCACCCGCTTGGCATCCTGGCGCGGCGGATACAGGCTGACGTTCGCCGTCACCACACCCTTGTCGGTGAACACCCCGTTGGGCGACGCGCACGACAGCGCATCCCAGGCCGGCTCGGTCGCCATCATCGGGCGGCAGAAGTGGGTGTCGCGCGAGCTCTGGTTGAACGGGTGGCTGAGGTTGTTGTCGTCGCCGTTCTGGAACGCCACCTCGGGGAACTCGAGCAAGCTCCCCGATCCGAAGATCGTCTTCTTGTGGGCCCACACCGGGAACGTGGTCGTGCGCCGCCCGTACGGCCAGAACGGACCGGAGTTGAAGTCGACGCGACCGGGGCGATTGCCGAGGCCGTAGGTGCCGGTCTGCGCGGTGATGTAGATCGTGTCGACGAACGCCCCGCCGGCGTCCTCGATCCACGCGACCATCTGATTGCCCGGGTTTCTGCCGGGCGAGAGATCGGGCCGCGGCGCCGGCTTGAAGTCGACATGGACGCAGCGCTTGTCCTCGGCTTGCGCGAGCACAGGCACCGCGATCACGGCCACGGTGGCGAACAGCGCCGCGGCGCGGCGAACAACCAACATCTCTCGCATTATTGCCAACCCCCGGCCCGCTGGCGAGCGTTTCCCCTCACTACGACTCGCCGGCCTGACCGGATCGCGTATGCGATGTCACACCCGCCGCCTAGCGTCCCTGCCGTGGCACGGACGCCGAGCGCCGAGTACCTGATCCTCGATATCGAGACGATCCCCGATACCGAGCGCTGGGACCGCCCTGCCGGCCCTGCGGGGCCCTCGGGACCGGGCGCCGGGAGGGGTGATTCGTTTCCGCCGACCTGGGCACACCGCATCGTCGTCATTGGATGTCTGTGGCTGGATCATGGTTACGGCCTCAAGCGGCTGGGCGTGGTCGGCGACCCCGCTGGGGGCACGGGCACCCCAGACGAGCGGGAGCGCTGCCTGCTCGAGGACTTCTCGCGGTTTGTCGGCCGGGCCCGCCCGGTGCTCGTGACCTACAACGGACGGAGCTTCGACCTCCCGGTGATCGCGCTCCGGGCGCTGTGCCATGGCGTCTCGCTCGCCTGGTACTACCGGGAGAGCAGCACCCGCTATCGCTACAGCGAGCAGGGTCACCTCGACCTCTGTGACTGGCTGGCGGATCACGGCGCGACCCGCTCGGGCAGCCTCGATGCGATCGCGCGATTGATCGGCCTGCCCGGCAAGGTCGGCGTCGATGGCTCGCAGGTCGAGGGGTTGTATCGCGACGGCCAGCTCGCATCGATCCAGCAGTACTGCCTTGCGGATGTCGCGCAGACGGCGCTGCTGTTCCTGCGGTTCCGGCTGCTCCAGGGTCAGCTCTCGCCCGAGGACTATCGCGCGCGCACCGCCGAGCTGCTCGATGCCCTCGCGATCGACGGTCGCGTCGAGGACGTCCTGGGTCGGCTCGATCGCCCGCACCTGCTCGGACCATCGCCAGCGCCGGCATGACGGCAAAGGCGACGGACTCCCTGCGGGCGCGGCGCCTCCCCGCGGCGTGGTTCGCCCGTGATGCCCTGACCGTGGCGCGCGAGCTCGTTGGCTGCGCCCTCGTCCACCGCCAGCGCGCCGGGATCATCGTCGAGACCGAGGCGTATCTCGGCCCCGAGGATCTCGCGAGCCAT
The DNA here is from genome assembly GCA_043776275.1 of Myxococcales bacterium. Classification (GTDB taxonomy): domain Bacteria; phylum Myxococcota_A; class Polyangia; order Haliangiales; family Haliangiaceae; genus JABFXX01. Next base: position 10,921 of record JAYVRN010000827.1, read on the forward strand.
GCGCGCTTCGGACCGACGCCGCGTACGAGCGTGATGTTCGGGCCCGGCGGCATCTCGTACGTCTACCTCTGCTACGGCGTCCACCAGATGTTCAACATCGTGACCGGCGAGGACGGCGCCGGTCAGGCGGTGCTGATCCGCGCGATCGCACCGCACGCGGGGCTGCCCGCCGATCCCGCGATCGGGCGCGGCCCCGGCAAGGTGACCAAGGCGATGGGACTCGATCGCTCGCACGATCGCCGGGACCTCGCGCGCGGCGCGCTGTTCGTGGCGGCCACCG
>JAYVRN010000828.1:0-11186 GCA_043776275.1 Myxococcales bacterium
CCAGCACCCGGTCATGAACGGCTTGGTCTCGCCGCACTGGGCGATCGTTCCTTCCCAGCCCAGCATCGCTCGGCACGCGTCGAAGTCGCACGATCGAGTGGCCAGCCACGGACTCTCGAAGGTCTGAAAGCCGTCGCAGTCGAAGTCGAACAGACCATCTCCCCGGTCGCTCGCGAACAGCTGTGTCTGGCCAGGATGCGCGAGCGCGTTCCGGTCGTAGCAGTCCGTGTGATCCGGGACATAGCCCGCGGGGAGCGTGCACGCGCGGACGACGTCGTTCGGGTCACCGAAGCCATCGTGATCGCCATCGCGGTAGTACGTGTTGGTCACCCCGTCGTCGACGACTCCATCGCAGTCGTTGTCGATATGGTCGCAGGACTCCGGAACCTGATTTGGGAGACGGGTCGCGCTGCAGACCATGGCTCCGTCGTGGCACTGGGTCGTTCCCGCCGCGCACGCGCCGAGCAGGCCACTGGCGCAAGGTGCTCCAGCACCCGCGACGCCGTCGTCGACCACGAGGTCGCAGTCGTTGTCTCGGCGGTCGCACAGCTCGACAGCGCCGGGATGAACGTCGGCCCGGGAATCGTCGCAGTCCTGGCACGAGGGATAGCCGTCACCATCGTGATCGACTCCACTCGTGGAGCCATCGCAGTTCAGATCCTCGACGCCACCGCAGGTCTCCACCGCGCCCGGATGAACCAGAGCGCGGGCATCGTTGCAGTCGCCGTCGACGGTGGCCCAGCTCGCCCCGGGGTTCGTGCACGCACGTTGGGGCGGGCCCGTCCCGTACCCATCCTGATCGGCGTCGGCGTAGTAGGTGAGGGCATCGATCGCGCCTCCGTCATCGACCCCATCGCGGCAATCGTTGTCGATGCCATCGCCGCACACTTCGACAGCGCCGGGGCGGATCTCCGCATTGAAATCGTTGCAGTCATCCCCGCCGCAGTTGGCCGCGCCATGGCCGTCCGCATCGGCGTCCACCACCCGGTGTTGACAGATGTTCTCCTCGCAGGTATCGGTCGTACAATTGCTGCCGTCGGAGCAGTCCGCCGCGGAGTCGCACGAGTTTGCCGCGCAACCGCCCTTGACTGGATTGATGTCGCTGCAATCGCCCACGCCACGCGGGGCGCCATAGCTCCACGCCGTCCCGTCTCCATCGGCATCCATCCCGCGGGTGACGGAGAATCCGAAGTTGTCGCGAACCCACGCGAGCTTCTGCGCGAAGACGTCGACATCGGCTCCGGTCCGATTGAACAGTCGATCGAGTGCATATCGGCCGTACTCGCACGACGAGGAGGTCCCGGGTCGGTACTCGAACAGGTAGGGGCTGGCGCCGTGCGTGCGCTGCGTCCAGACGCCCCAGGTCGCCCCCACCGCGACCGACAACGTGTCTCCGAGGTCCTCGACGACCGACTCCCCGCACGCCGCATAGTTCGTCACGTAGCCGAACGGCTGTTCGTACGCGCAGGTGTCGGGTTGCGCGGAGCATGCATCCTTCGCCTGCGGATAGCGTTCGACGAACAGCAGCGGGAGCGGTGCCCCCAGCACACGCTGGTTATCGCGCGAGATCCGCGCGAACTCGTCAGCGTAGGCGAGTGCCAGCGGGCTGGACAGATAGTAGTTGTTGTAGTGAGCGAGCTCGTGAAACCAGAACAGGGGGCCGGACTGGAGGTTCGAGGTCGGCATCAGCATCGAGCCCAAGGGGTTGGCCAGGCCACGGTCACACTGCTCCCCGACGACGATCTCGAACTGGATGGCGCCGAACAGCAAGTACACCGGGGCGCGACTGTGAAAACAGTGCTCGTACTTCGCCACGTCATGCAGCCAGCTCGTGCCGCGTCGCAAGAACTCGTACGGCAGGAGATTCCAGTAGCTCTCGACGACCGCCACGTCCGAGGTGCTCCAGACGCCCTGGGTGTCGACGTCGAAGACATGGCCCTGATATCCGTTGGCCATCAGCACGACGATCATCTCGCGTCCCGGTCCGCCACCACGTACGTACAGGTAGTCGACGCGCGGAAAGTATGGAGTGGAGGCGTCCAGCGCGGACGCCAAGGCCGTCGGCACGCGCAACATCCGGCCCTCACCGCTGGTGGCAAGGTGCCACACGGTCGTCGGATCGGTTCCGCACATCGCCTGGAGGTACAGATCCTTGACGGACGCGATCTGCGAAGCCGAGGCCCCCACCAGCCCGAGCAGCGAGACATCGTAGGAGGGCGATTGCACCCACGCCGTGCGCGGGAGCTCGCGGCACGTCGGCATCGCTCGAGCCGCGGTCGAGCCCGCGATCAGCACCAGCCACATCGTGGCGAACACCGTGAACAGCCGCGGGCCGTTCACTGAACGCCTCCTGTCCCGAGCCGGTAGGCATGAGTCAGCAAGGTCTCTCGGTCGATCGTGGTCGAGTGGTCGAGCTCGAACGTCTCGACCGCTCGCTCTGCCGCATCGAGCCCAGCCTGGGTCTTGCCGCGCAGGTCGACTTGCCTCGCGGCCGAAGGGTCGGAGGGCTGTCCGGAGTTGTACGCACCCGCGATGGTGAACATCGTCGCCACTTCATCCGCACTCCAGCCCGCCGCGAGGAGGGCCTCCACCGCGGGTGTCAGAGCGTGGCCCGGCGTCGCCAGCGCGGTCGCGACATCGGACCTCACCTCGGGGAACCTCCGGACCGGCTGCGGGACCAGCACCGCGAGTGCGACCGCGAAGTCCTGCGCCGGGCTCGCGCTCCGAGTCGACGCCAGCTCGGCTTCGACCACATCCTGGGGGCGAGCCGGAGTCTGGGTGGAGGAGCAGCTGGGCAGCGCCGCCAGCACGGCCGGAAGCAGCAGCCAGGTAGATCGACGGGGGAAATGGATCATGTGGGCTCCTGGATGGGGAACGGTTCGCTAGTTCACTTCGCACGCGATCTCGGTGACCGTTCCGGGGACCGCGGGTGACGTACGCTTGAGCTCCAGCAGGTCGCCCTGGCCGATCGTCGCGCAGAGGTCGCTGCCGTGGACCACCTCCCAGCACGGCGTGTTGTCCGCGCTCGCGCTGCACGCAGCGAGCTGGACCCGCTGATCTCCGAGAATGTCCGCGACCGCACAATTCACGGGCTCCGCGATCGTCCGCGTGAAGCACCCGGCGCGCTGGGGCGCGATCAGAAGCTCACCACCGATCAGTGCGAAGGCGCTGCCATAGTCGGCGTCGCAGATTGACCCCGAGTAGGTGCTCGCGAAGGCCGAAGCCGCGGCGCGAATGCGAACTGCCGGCTCGCCCGTGATCGGAGCGCCAGACGTCGATCGACTGCAGCTCGGCTCGAGCACGCGTTGGGTACCGTCGGCCGAGGGGATGATGTTCACCGGCGAGCTCGGCCCGGAGAGACTCGTGAACGTGATCGACGCGTCCGGGTTCTGCTTGAGGGCCCGCAGCTCGCCCACGATTCCAGACACGCTCTGCATCCACGGCGAGTTCTCGACCGGGTGGCAGTTCGTCTTGCTGCCTAGCAGCGCGAGGTCCTGGTCACACACCAGACCGAACCGGGTGCATCGCGTGCCGCTGAGCGCCCCCAGCGCGGGATCGCTGCCGAACAAGCTCGGCGTCGCGGAGCAGTCGTCCTCGTCGCTGACGATCACGATGGCCAGCTGCGCGGTCGCGCGCAAGAACGTCCCGTTGGACGGCGATCGCAGCGCAGCCACCGTCGCCGCGAGCGGTTGCTCGAAGCCGCACCCCACGGCCTCGATCGAGGCGAGCTGCTGAAAGGCGGCGCCCAGCGTCCCAGGAAAGTTGCGCCGACGCGCTCCGGCGGCTCCGTCCGCAGGCTCGTCGCGAAGGAACCGCGCACCGTCGGTGAGCGCGAGCCCGTTCGTCCTCATCACACCCGCTTCGCCATCGCCGTCGCATGCCCCCGCGGTCCCTGGGGCGCCCACCGCTGATCCGCCCGAGGTCCCGAGATCCGTGGTCACGACTCCGACGTGGAGGCTGGCGAGCTGTCCTCCCGTGGACAGCGACGACATCAGCTGCTCGAACGCCGGCGCGACCAGGTTGGCCTTGCTCCCCATGCCGGGTGAGTTGTCGATCACGAACAGGACGTCGATCTCTCGCGCGGCGGTGGCCACGGGGAGCTGATGTTGTTCCTGGACGGTGGGCGGCGCGACCGTGGTGCCGCAGCCGGCGACGACGGCGGCTGCCGCGGCGCACCATGACGAGAACGAAGGGGCACGTGAAGGCATGTGCTGAGGGGTTGCAAGGCGGGGACCGAAGGTCTGCCGGAGAGGCCGCCTCCGCGTGGTGGTCATGTCAACCGGCGTTCACGCGTTGCCACGTGATGAGCCGTGTCGTGTCGTGTCGTGGACACGGTCGGCGGTCACCACCTAGAGCTTGTCGCAGGTGATCTCGTACCTGGAACCCTGGCGCTCGACGCGCATCGCCTTCCCGTTCATCCCCTTGGTCACCTGCAACACCTCGAAGTAGCAGGCGGCCTTCAGCTTGTAGGTCATGGCGGCCGTCGTGTTCATCGAGACGACGGTGCCCAGATCGTTCTTGTCCTCGAACCACGAATCGCTCGTGAAGAAGAACCGCTTCAAGGGTGCACCGAGCGCCTTGGCCGCCTTCACGCGCGCACCGCTGGTCAATCCCGCATCATTGATGTCGACAGCCTCTGGCGGAGCGTTGAACTCGGACGAGCCTGCGTCGATCCGCTTCTCGAGGCTCGCCCACGCTGCCTTGTATTTGGTGACGCCCGTCGGAACGTCGACGGTGAGCGGCAACGCCGGGACGTTCTTGTAGTGATCGGTGTTCTTGAACCGGATCTCGTTCTTCCAGGTGCCCTTGTTGGCGCTCGCGACCTTGAGGATACAGTCGAGGCTACCCGCCGGTCGTAGATCTCCGGGTGAGAGCGACAGCGCGATCGAGGACTTCTTGGCCTCTGCCTTGGTCAGCGCGAACGTACAGTCCTCGTAGTCGGTCTCCCGATCTCCCGCTTTGCCGTGCACGAAGCTCAGCCATGGGAGGTCCGAGCCCACGATGTCCGGGTCATCCGAGATCGGGAACGCGACGTCGGCGAGTGATCCGCCGGTCACCTCGAGAAAGATGAACAGCGGGTCACCATCGCGGACGGTGGTGACGGCGTTGGCCTTGGCCTCGACGGCGCTGCTCACCTTCTTGCTCGTCAGGTACCCCGCAAGCGTGGGGGAGGGTGCCGCGGTTGCGGACCCGGAGCCGACGAATAGCGACGCGGACAGCAACGAGAACAGCGTGAGGGTTCGATGCATCCCACGCGACGTTGCAAGGGACATGCGCACCCATCCCGCCCCAGCGCGTTCGGGACCGCGAGGTCCGCCTGTCTCATCGATGAGACACCGTCCCGCACAGGAGACAGTCCCGCACAGGAGACAGTCCCGCGCTACGGGCGGCGTGCCGGTGCTGTGCACCGGGCGCTGTCGGGGCACCCATGGCTCGCGCGCAGGCCGCGAAGCGCGGAGAGGTCCGCATCGACGCGGGTACCTTCCTCGATGGTCCGCGACAGCACGCTGGCGACCTCGGCCGGAGGTGCCTTGCTCGCGGCGAGGCTCTGGACGAGGGTCAGGTCGATCACCGCGAGGGTCCCTGCGTCCCTGGTGATGTCCCGCGCCCGCTGGGCGGTCGCGATGGAGAGCCCAAAGCTCCCTGCTTGCCGCTGCGCCTCAGCGAGCCGCATCAGGAACACGGAGAACCGAAGATGTTCGGTGAGCTTGCCCGCCTCCGCCGACGCGACCGCCGCAGCCAGGACCTCGAGCGCATCCGGGCGTCCAAGCTTCAGTGCGGTCCACCCGACTCCACTCGCCGCCTCCACCGCGTCGAGGGTCGAGGGCCCGCCGTGCTTGACGGAGATCTCGCGCGACCGGAGGAAGTAGCTTCGCGCGGCCTCCCAGTTGCCGGCCTTCAGCTCGATGTTCGCGAGCGTCCGGACGGTCCGCCCGAGATCGGGATGGTCGCTTCCCTCGTGATCCAGGATCGCGAGGGCGGCCTTCGCGTGCACGCGCGCATTCTCGAGACGGAACGCGGCCGACTCGAACAACGCGAGCGCCTGGTACCTCGCAGCGGTGCTCGGATGGTCCGCTCCATCGTGCGCGACCGTGATCACCAGCGCCTTGGTCTGGAGCTCGATGGCGTGCGCGAAGTCCCGGTTGAGGTTGTAGATGTTCGCGAGATTCGAATACATGGTGGCGAGGCCGGGATGTTCTGCGCCATAGGCAGCGATCGTGATCGCGATGGCGCGCTCGAGGTCTCGGATCCCGGCCGAAGGATCTCCGGCAGATGCCCGGCTGCTCCCGAGGCTCTCGAGAACCTGGGCGACATCAGGCGCCCGAGGACCTTGCGTGGTCTCCGCGATCGCGAGGGCCTGTTCGAGCATCGCGATCCCACCCGCCACGTCACCGCTATCCGTGAGCCCGCGCCCGAGATCGAGCCGCGGCGCGATCGTCTCGGCCGATCGCGCACCGAATACCTGTTCGCGCATGGCGAGCTCGGCGCGGAACAGCGCGAACATCTCGTGCTCGTCGCCGCGCTGCGACGCGAGCATGCCTCGCTCGCCGAGCAGATTCGCGTGGAGCCGGTCGTGGGCACCAGGGGCCACTCGATCCGCGATGGCCTCCGCGATGTCGAGCCACTGCGCCGCGGCGTCGAGCTGGGCGCGTTCGAGCGCGGCATCGCCGAGCATCAACGCGGCGGAGCAGGCCGTGCTGTCGTCGCCGGCGCGCTGGGCGGTGACAAATGCTGCGCGGGCATGCGCCTCGGCGGCCACCGTATCCGCCAGCGCGCCCGCGGCGGCGCTCGCCTCGAGCCACGCACGCCCACGCGTCGCGATCGGCACGTCTGTCTTACTCGCGACCGCGACGGTACGCGCGAGAGAACCCTTGGCGTCACCGGCACGGCGCATCCACTCGGCCGCGGCGACCTCGCGGTCCGCCGGACCTCCCACGGGTGGAACCGTCGAGGCACACCTCGACGCCGACAACCGGAGCTCGCCGAACCAGCCGCGGACGCGCGTCAGGGCCGCCGCCGGCGCCACCGCCACCGCATCGAGGTTGGCCGCCATCTCGTCGGCGCGGTCGGCCAGACACGCGAGGCGGCGCCTGGCCTCGGGCGTGGTGCTCTGACACGCACCGCGATAGCTCGTGATCCAGCTCGCGCGACTGGCATCGAGCTCACCTGCGATCTTCGGCCACAAGTCCGCGACCCAGCCGCCCGCAGCCGCGAACTTGGCGGACAGCTCATGGATCCGCGTGTGCGGCATCGCGCGCTCCATCTCTCGCGCGGCAGCGTCGGCACATCGTTCGTCAGTCTGATCGCCGCCGCGCACCATCACCCCGAGCGCGATCGCGCTCGTCAGCACGCCTGCCGATAGCAGGACCCACCGCCATCGTCGCCGCGGGCTCGCCTCGGCCGTGAGGGCCGCGACCACGACGTCGACGGACGCGGGGCGCTCCTCGGGACGCGGCGAGATGGCCTTCCTGAGCACCGCCCAGAGGGGGGCCGGGAGCGCGCGCGCCAGATCACGGGTCAAGCGCATCTCGAGCTTCGCAGCGAGCAGCGAAGCCTCGTCGTCACCCTCGAACACCTCCTGCCCGGTGCACGCCTCGAGACACGTCACGGCGAAGCTGTAGATGTCGCTTCGTATGTCGGGTGGTGAGCCCGCATAGCACTCGGGCGAGATGAACGGAGGTGTGCCCTCGGGATCCGTGGAGGCCGGCACCTTCGCGACGTCGCGTGCCAGACCAAAATCCGCGAGTCGGGCGCGTCCCGCACGGTCGACGAGCACGTTGCTCGGTTTGACATCGCGATGGATCAGGCCGCGTGCATGCGCGGCCGAAAGCCCGCGACCCGCATCGACGAGCGCGCGCAGGATCTCGCGCATGCCGTGATCACCGCGCCACTTGTCGAGCGGCTCTCCATCGACGAGCTCCATCGCGACATAGTCCCGTCCGCCGCTGCGGCCGACGTCGTAGATCGTCACGACGTTGGGGTGGCTGAACTGTGCCAGGGCGCGGGCCTCCTCGACCCCCAGTCCGCCCGCATCGGCATGGAGAAACTTGAGCGCGATCTTGCGATCGAGCTGAGGGTCGTACGCGGCGTACACCACACCTCCCCCGCCTTCTCCGAGCTGCGAGAGCACGACATATCGCCCGACCAGCATGCCGAGTGGTCCCGCCTCCGCGGAGGAGGCATCTCGCTTGGTCGCCGTGGAGCCATCCACGCGCCGATGGTAACATCCAAATGTGGACGGTCCAACGCGGACACAGGAGCGCGGCAACGCGCGGCATGTCGAGGATGCGTCCGAGATCTCGGTCGTCGTGGTCGGTCGCGACGGAACGTGGCAAGCCGTGCTTCCGGACGACCGCGCGATCTACATCGGTACGCGCGAGGATTGTGACGTCGTCGTCACCGACGATGCCGCGGTGTCGCGCCGGCACGTGATGCTGCGTCGCGGGACCCGGGGTGTGGAGGTGACAGATCTCGAGTCCAAGAACGGCACCTGGCTCGGAACTGCTCGGATCCAGACGGTCGTGGTGCGCCCGCCGATTCACCTCCGGATCGGCGACTGCATCGTGCGGTTGGTGTCTCGTGCCGCGGCAGAGCCGGTGGCGCAGTGCGGTGAGCTGTACGCGGTCAGCGCGGAGATGCGCGCGTTGTTCGACACCATAACTCGCGTCGCGGCGTCGGAGATCGATGTGCTCGTCCACGGCGAGACGGGGACAGGGAAGGAGCTGGTCGCCCACGCGCTCCATGCGCTGTCGAGCCGCGCCGCGGCGCCATGGGTCGTCATCGATGCCGCCGCGATCCCGAACGAGCTGATGGAGAGCGAGCTGTTCGGCCACGTTCGCGGTGCGTTCACCGGTGCGAATAGCGATCGCCCTGGTGCCTTCGAGTCGGCGCGCAACGGGACCGTGTTCATCGACGAGATCGGCGAGCTCTCTCCGGCGGTCCAGCCAAAGCTACTTCGCGCGGTCGAAGCGCGGCAGACCAAGCGCGTCGGCGCAAATAGCTACCACACGTTCGCCGCGCGGTTGATCACGGCGACGCATCGCGATCTCCAGGCCGGGGGCTTTCGCGAAGACCTGTATCACCGCATTTCTGGACTGGTGATCGAGATCCCGCCGCTGCGGGAACGGCGCGCGGATATCGAAATGCTCGTCGCGCGCTTTGCCGCACCCGACCTCGTGTTCCCGGCCGACGTGCTCGACGCGCTCGTCGCGTACGACTGGCCCGGAAACGTTCGCCAGCTCCGCAAGGTGATCGAACGTGCCAACGTGCTGGCGGCTGACCGGGTCGTCACCTGCGGCTTGCTCGGCCTCGATGGCAAGCGGGTCACCAAGACCGAGCTCGCACCGTTCAAGGACGCCAAGCAGCGGCTGGTCGACGCCTGGGAGCGCGACTACCTCGTGGCGTTGCTCGAGCGGGCCGGCGGCAACCTCAGTGCTGCTGCGCGCTCCGCCGGGATTGCTCGCGCCCACCTCCACCGGCTCCTCAGCAAGCACGAGCTTCAGACCGAGTAGCCGCCAGCGCGAGGCGGTGTCGTGCCGCCGCGTGAGCCTAGGGCGGCGTGAAGACGACGAGGTGGCCCTCGTTGCGCGGGGCCGGAAACGTCGAGCTACGCACCGTCCAGTTCACCGCATCGGGAGACGTCCAGACCCCACCGCCATCCGTCCCGCCGATCGACCAGTACTGCTGACCGAACTCGACGAAGCCCGAGTAGTAGCGCGCAGCCGGGAGCGTGCCGACCCGGGTCCACGTGATCCCATCGGGGCTGGTGAGGATCTCGTCGAGGTCAGGGCCTGTGGTCACGCCCCCGAGGGTGACGAGCGTATTGTTGGCCACGAACACACCCACGAGCTCGCGTTCGGTTGGAAAGCTACCGGCGACGTTCCAGGTCACGCCATCGGTCGTCCACCAGGTCGTGGGGTAGAAGGCGCCGAGGACCCCATCGTGGCCCCCGAGGTACCAGAGCTTGCCATCCTTGACGGCGAGAGCGCCGCCGTGGATCGGCAGCGGCAGGTGACCGATGTTGTCCCACGTCATGCCGTCGGCGGAGACCCGCACCTCGCCAGGGAGCCCCCAGCCGCCGATCGACCACAGCTTCTCGCGATAGACGATCCCCGCGGGATACCAGTTACCGGTGGGGAAGTTCGCCGCGACGGTCCACGTCACGCCGTCCGCCGACACCAGGACATCGGCGAAGTCCCCCGTGTTCCCCCGACCGTTGATCAACCACATCCGGTCGTCGAACACGACGAGCGCACCACCGTGGCGAGCCGCGGGCAGGTTGCCGACCTGAGTCCATTGCAGGCCATCCAAGCTGCGCCACACCTGCGAGCTCGGAACATCGCCAGTGGCGACGCCGCCGACGTACCAGAGCTGATCTCCACCGGCCTGAAGCTCCGCGCTCGCGGCGCAGCCGTCCGCATCGGTCACGGTCACCGTCGCGGTCCCGGCCGTCGACTCCGAGAAGTACATCCCCTGCGGCGTGACGCCGCCGACGCCGCTGCGCGAGAACGTATATGGGGCGCGGCCGCCTGCGCCCGCGAACTGCAGGTGTGTGGCGAAGTTCGGATGCGCCACGGCAGGCGTGATCGCGATCTGGGAGCAGTCGACCTCGAGAGGATCGAACGCGACGCGCCCGCAACTCGCCCCGAGAAGGACCGCGAGGATCGGTCGCACGACCACGCACCATCGTACGCGAGAATCGACCCAAGTCGTGCCGCACGGCTCGGGATGCGGTCGACAGTCTCCAGCCCGGGCATGGCGTCCGAGAGGCGGACAAGACACGGATTTCGAGCTCGTGATCTCGCGAGGTTACTCGCCGGCACGAAGGCTGCTCTTCGGTTCGGCATGAACAACTCGACCAGCGAGATCCAGAAGCTTCTCGCGCGACAGCGTCGCGAAGGCGAGGCGCGGTCAGGCACCTGATTCGAAGCTACAGACAGCACGTCGAGGTGGGATGGCCGAGCCGCACGCGCGGGAGATACTCGAGCCATGCGCGGCCTCCTCGCCCTGATGGTCGCGGGCTGCTACGCGCCGTCGATCCACGAAGGAGCTCCGTGCGCCGCCAACCTCCAGTGCCCCAACCCGTTGACCTGCTCCCGCGGGCTCTGCGTGCGCGCTCCGGGCGAGGACAGCGGGATCGACACGGCGACGTGCGAGCCCATCGTCACGGGGCCCGGGGCGCTCAC
>JAYVRN010000829.1:0-3245 GCA_043776275.1 Myxococcales bacterium
GCGCTGCACCGCGCAGCTGGTGAAGGGCGTGGACGTCGATGGCCCGCTCGCGAAGCAGCTGCTCGAGCTCAACGGTCACCTCCGGTTCGGCGCCTTCGCGTGGGATCCGGCCGAGCACACCGTGCTGTTCACCCACACCATCCTCGGCGGCACCACGCTCGATCCCGAGGAGCTCACGGCCACGCTCCGCGACGTCGCCTTGGTCGCCGACGAGTACGACGACAAGCTCATGAAGAAGTACGGCGGCCAGCGCATGATCGACCTCCTCGAGGAGGCCGCCATGGAGCGGATCATGGACAAGGACCCTTCGAGCTTCAAGTTCGACGAGTAAACCCATGGCCAGCCACGACGACCCCACCCTCGGCTTCGGCACCCGCGCGATCCACGCCGGCCAGAAGCCCGATCCGACCACGGGCGCGGTGATGACGCCCGTCTACTACACGTCGACGTACGCGCAGTCCGCACCCGGCGTGCACAAGGGCTTCGAGTACTCGCGCACCCACAACCTCACCCGGTTCGCGCTCGAGGCCAACCTCGCCTCGCTCGAGAAGGGCCTCGGCGGGCTGTGCTTTGGCTCCGGCCTCGCGGCGACCACCACGCTGCTCTCGATGTTCGACAGCGGCACGCATGTGATCGCGTGCGACGACCTCTACGGCGGCACGTTCCGCCTGTTCGACAAGGTGTTCCGCCGTCTCGGCTTCGAGTTCACCTACGTCGATCCGCTCGGCGGCGCCGATGCGGTGAAGGCCGCGATCCGCCCCACGACCAAGCTCGTGTGGATCGAGACGCCCACCAACCCGATGCTGAAGCTCGTCGACATCGCTGCCGTCGCCACGGTGTGCAAGGCGAGCGGCCTGCTCCTCGCCGTCGACAACACGTTCATGACGCCGTACCACCAGCGCCCGCTGGAGCTCGGCGCGGACATCGTCGCCCACTCGATGACGAAGTACCTGAACGGCCACTCCGACGTGGTCGGCGGCGCGCTGATCGTCAAGGACAAGGCGCTGCTCGAGAAGCTCGCGTTCCTCCAGAACGCCGTCGGCGCCGTGATCGGCCCGATGGACAGCTTCCTCGTCATGCGCGGCACCAAGACGCTCCACGTGCGGATGGATCGCCACGAGCAGAACGCGCGCGCGATCGCCACCTGGCTGGCCTCACACCCGCAGGTCAAGAAGGTGATCTACCCGGGCCTCGAGTCGCACCCGCAGCACGCCCTCGCGCGCAAGCAGGCCACTGGCTTCGGCGGCATGATCAGCTTCGTCCTCGACGGCGGCCTCGATGAATCGCGGAAGTTTTTGTCCGCGTGCCAGATCTTCACGCTCGCCGAATCCCTCGGTGGCGTGGAGGCGCTGATCGAGCACCCGGCGATCATGACCCACGCCAGCATCCCCGCGGAGACCCGGCAGAAGCTCGGGATCGTCGATGGCTTCATCCGCCTCTCGGTCGGGATCGAGGACGTCGGCGACCTCCGCGCCGATCTCGAGCGCGCCTTCCACGCGGCGAAGAGCTGAGATGGCGAAGCCCAGGAAGCCTGCGCCCAGGAAGCCCGCGCCCAGGAAGCCCGTGGCCAACAAGCCCGTGGCCAACAAGCCCGCCGCCAAGAAGCCTGCGGCCAAGGCCAAGGCCAAGAAGCCTGCGGCCAAGGCCAAGGCCAAGGCCCAGCCGCAGATGATGCTCGGGCACGCGGCGCTGCTCCCCGTGCTGCGATCGATCCGCTCGGTGATCTACAAGGTCACCGATCTCCCGAAGGCCAAGCTGTTCTACGCCGCGGCGCTTGGCCGCCAGCCGTACTTCGACCAGCCGTTCTACGCGGGCTTCGACGTCGACGGCCAGGAGCTCGGCCTCCATCCCGACGTGTCCACGCGCGGTCCAGGACCCGGCGGCAGCGTCGCCTACTGGAAGGTCAGTGACATCTTCGCGGTATGGACCCGCCTGACCACCGAGCTCGGCGGCACGCCGGACGAGGCACCGCACGGCGTCGGCGGCGATATCGTGATGGCGACCGTCGCGGATCCGTTCGGCAACCTCGTCGGGCTGATCCAGATCGATTCCTGAGCGGGTCGCTCTGCGACTACGCGGTGGCGGCGCCGCAGGCCTTCGCGTAGGCCGGGCGATCGGTCACGCCGGCGAGCCAGGTCGTGACGTTCGGGTAGCTCGACATATCGAGCTTCGCGAACGTGCCGTAGGCGAGCACCGTCGCGACGTTGATGTCACCCACGGTGAAGCTGTCACCGGCCATGTAGCGCTGCGTGCCGAGGTGCGTGTTGAGCACCGGCAGATACTTCGCCGCGCCGGCCTTGGCCGCGGCCTCGACGTCGGCAGCGAGCGGCTGCTGCGTCCACGCCGGCGACGCCAGGGAGGCGAGGTGCTGGTACAGGTTGAGTGCTGCCCACAGCGACCACTGCCACGCCTTGGCGCGCTGCTGCGCGGTCTTGCCGCCGAGGTCCGAGCCGGCCGTCTCGATCATGTACGAGCAGATCGCCATCGACTCGGCGAGGTTGAAGTCACCGTCGACGAGCGCCGGGACCTGACCCATCGGGTTGATCTGGAGGAACGCTTCGCCCTTGTGCTCGCCCTTGCTGAAGTCAACGGGCACGATCTCGTACGCGGTGCCCACCTCGGCGGCAACCCAGTGCGTGCGGAGCGAGGAACCCATGCGCGGGCCATACAGCTTCATCGATGTGGTCATTGCGGGACGACGTACTGCACTTCCCGGCCAAAGTCGATGGAATCGAGTTTCGGCCGGAGGCCCCGCGTCGTTCAGCCCCTCGGTGGTCCCCGACTGGCAGCGTCGGCTCGGCAGCGACCATGGTCATCGAGCAGATGGTGCGGTGCGTGTTTGCTGAAGCCGGTTGAGCACGTCGGCCGGGATCGCGTGACGCCAACCGTCGCTGCTGTGGCGGTCGCGACTGGTGACCGGTTCGCGCCGACGAACGGCACGCACGAGTCGCCGATCGTGCATGCGCGTCGCCGCCAGACCGCAGCGGTTGGGAAGACCTCAGACCGCGACGACCACCTGCCGCGCATGCAAGCAGTCGCATCGCGTCGGGGCGGGGATGGAGATCGCGGTCTCACCGGCGGAGCTCGAGCGCGTGCGGTGCGACACCGAGGACATCGGCGATCAGTCCCCGCGGAGCTCAGTAGGGGACGTCACGCCCGGCCCGCCCGATCACGCGCTCAGACGAACCGGCGGCGCGCTGGCGGCGCGCCATACGGCTTGCAGCACGGTCCGCGATCGACCGGCT
>JAYVRN010000830.1:0-3243 GCA_043776275.1 Myxococcales bacterium
CCGAGCGCACCTACCGCGCGCTGCTCCTCGTCGTGCGGCGCCAGCCGCCTGGGGATGACGAGGCCGCCGTCGGCGCCTCCGAGGTCTTGTTCGAGCTGCACGCACTCGCCAAGGAGCGCGGCGAGGCCGATCAGGCCAAGGAGCTGCTCGAGTCCGCGATGGAGACCGCGATCCAGTCGGACGCCGAGGTCCGCCGGCTGCGCCGCTCGCTGCTCGCCCACGATCAGGGTGAGCTGCTCCTCAAGGTGTTGACCAAGCGGCTCGACACCAACCCCGAGCACCAGAGCCAGGCGCGGCTGCTCTCGGACATGGCCGAGACGCTCGACACCCTGGGCCGCGGCACCGAGGCCCTCGATGCGCTGATCAAGGCGATCAACGCGCAGCCCGGCAAGCTCGAGCTCCACGACCGCGCCCGCGCGCTGTCGAAGAAGCTCGATATGACGAAGAAGTTCGTCGACGCCGTCGATCAGATGGTCGACAGGCTCCGCCGCAAGGACGATCCGCCGCTGATCGCGAACGTCCTCATGCGCGCGGGCGAGGCCCTCGAGCAGGACGCGAACGATCTGCGCGGCGCCGCGAACCTGTACCGTCGCGTCGAGATCCTCGGCGAGCGGCTGGCCGAGGCGTTCTATGCACAGGCGCGCGTGGCCGCTGCCCTCGGCGACACCGCCGAGCAGGCCCGCACGCTGGACAAGATGTTCGAGCTCGCGGGCACGGACGCCGAGCCCACCCCGGCGCAGGTCGATGCACTGTATCGGCTCGCGGAGATCTTCCTCGCGAGCGAAGCCCGCCGGAAGCAGGGCTTCGAGCTGCTCGAGCGCGCGTTCTCGGCCGAGCCTCGCTGGGCCCAGGCCGGCCGGCTGCTCAAGGCGGCCGCCGCGCACGATGCGAACGACGAGAAGGTCATGGCGATGTACGAGCGCGTGGCGCGCAACGGTGGAGACGGCGAGCTGCTGCTCGATTTCCTCGAGCGCCGCGCCGGGCTGCCGGCCGCGACGCCTGCCCAGATCCGGGAGGCCGTGGATCTCGCGGTCGATCAGGGTCAGGAGCAGCGCGCGGAGGCCCTGCTCGTGCGCGCCGTCGCCGCCGCTCGGGACACCGCCGACGGGCTCGGCTCGGCACCGTGGGCCGTGCTCGCGCTCGCGGAGCGCCGGCTCGCCGCCGGTGATCTCAACCAGGCGCGCGATCTCACGTACGAGGTCGCGCCGATCGCGGAGACCGATCAGGTCGATGGGCTGGCGATGCGGATCGCCACCCGCGCCCTCGCTCACCGCAAGGTCGATCTCGCCGCGGACGTCTACGAGTTCCTCCGCGAGCGCAGCCCTGCCGAGCGCGCCGTGTGGCAGCCGCTGCTCACGATCTATCGCGAGCTCGGCGACGGAGACCGCCTCGGCAGCGTGATCTCCTCGACGCTGCCCAACCTCGTGACGCCGGCCGAGCGCAATGCGCTGCGGCTCGAGCACGCGCGGTTCCTGATCGAGAACCTCAAGCGCTACCACGATGCCCTCGACATCCTCCGGGACTGCCTCGGTGACGATGCCGACAACCTCGACGCCGCGGAGCTCTACGAATCCACGCTGCGCCAGCTCGGCGACGACGACGGGATCGCGGAGTTCCTGTGGTCTCGCTTCGAGGACGCGCAGAAGCGCGGTCACCGCGATTCGACGATCGACGTGGCGATGCGGCTCGGCGACCTGCTGCAGAAGGCGGAGTCGCCCGACGCGATCCGGGTCTATCGCGCCGCGCTGATCATCGCGCCGGACGATCGCGAGATCCTCCGCCGCGTCGTCGGCCAGCTCGGCGACACCGACAACCCGCGCGAGGGCGCGGTGCTGATGGAGCGGCTGCTCGCCGTGGAGACACCCGAGCGAGCCCCCGAGCTCGCGGGCAAGCTGGCGTCGATGTGGGAGGCCGCTGGCGATACGCGTGGCGTGCAGCGCACGCTCGAGCTCGCGCACGGCTCTGCCCCCGACGACAAGGCGATCCACGATCGGCTCGAGAAGTGGTACCGGGACAACGAGCAGTGGTCGGAGCTCGCGGAGCTGATGACCCGGGACGCCGAGCGGATCACCGACGACAAGATCGCCGTCGGCCGGCTCCGTGAAGCAGCCGCGACGTACTCGGGCTTCCTCGGTCAGCCGCTCAAGGCCGCCGAGGTCCTGCGCAAGGCACGGCAGCGTGCGCCGCAGGTCGTGGAGCTGGTCACCGATCACGCGGCCGCACTCGCGGCGGCCGGCGAGCTCGATGCCGCTCAGCGCGCGATCGGCGAGGCCCTCGCCACGGTCCAGGGCACGGGCCGCACGGAGCTCCTGCTGCTGCGGGCGAGCTTCCGCCAGCAGCTCGGGGACGATGCCTCGGCCGTCGTCGATCTGACGGAGGCCTACGAGCTCGACAAGGAGCGGGTCACCGAGACGCTCGTCAACGGTCTCGAGCGGCTGCGTGGCCGCGCCGAGCGCGATGGCGATCTGCCCACCGAGCGCGCCTCGACCTTGAAGCTCGCGCAGCTGCTCAACGCGCACGGCGAGATCGAGCGTGGTCGCGGCTTCCTCGTCGCCTGGATCGAGCGCGATCCGCGCGATGTCGAGCCGCTGTACATGCTGTGCGACCTCGACGAATCGATCCAGCACTGGGATGGCGTCAGCGCGGCGGCGACGCGGCTCGCGTATGTCACCGAGGGTGACGCGCAGGTCCAGGCGGCGCTGCGTGCGGCGCTGGCCTCCGCGAACGCGGGACGTCCTGCCGATGCGGTGCCGGTGCTCGAGGTCGTGCACCAGGCGCAGCCCGGTGTGGAGGTCCTGCGCGACAAGCTGCGCGAGACCTACGAAGCGGCCGGTGAGTTTCGGCTCCTGGCCGGCGTGCTGCTCGCCGATGCCGAGCACGGCACCGATCCGCAGTCGCGCTACACCAACTACAAGCGCGCCGCGGAGCTGTACCTGTACCAGCTCGAGGACGCTCCCTCCGCGCAGGTGCCGGCGCAGAAGGCGCTCGAGCTCCAGCCCGACGATCACGGCGCGTTGATGCTCAACGTCGACGTGTTGATCACCTCGGGGCAGCTCGAGGATGCCGGCCGCACCCTCGAGGCGGCGATCGCCGCACAGAAGAAGCGGACGCCCGAGCTCGCCGTCCTCCAGCAGCGCATGGGCCGCGTGGCCTCGATGCTCGGCGACAAGGATGGTCAGCTCAACTGGCTGAAGAAGGCGTTCGACGTCGATCGCAAGAACGCCGAGGTCGCGGCCGAGCTGG
>JAYVRN010000831.1:0-11110 GCA_043776275.1 Myxococcales bacterium
CTCCTGGATCAGCTCCCACTGCGAGCGCTCGACCTTCTTGTTCATGCCGGCGCCGAAGCCGATCATCTTCTGACCGATCCGGTTCTCGATGATCTCCTCGAGCCCGGTGAACGCGCCGCCGCAGATGAACAGGATGTTGGTCGTGTCGACCTGGAGGAACTCCTGCTGCGGGTGCTTGCGGCCACCCTTGGGCGGCACGCTCGCGGTGGTGCCCTCGATGATCTTCAGCAGCGCCTGTTGCACGCCTTCACCGGAGACATCGCGGGTGATCGACGGGTTGTCGCTCTTGCGCGCGATCTTGTCGATCTCGTCGATGTAGACGATGCCGCGCTGCGCACGCTCGATGTCGTGATCGGCGTTCTGCAGCAGCGAGACGATGATGTTCTCGACGTCCTCACCGACGTACCCGGCCTCGGTGAGGTTGGTGGCGTCGGCGATCGCGAACGGGACGTTGAGGATGCGCGCGAGCGTCTGGGCGAGCAGCGTCTTGCCCGAGCCGGTGGGCCCGAGCAGGAGGATGTTCGACTTCTGCAGCTCGACGTCGTCCTCGCCGCCGTTCGCACCGGTCTGCTTGTGATCGATGCGCTTGTAGTGGTTGTGGACGGCGACCGCGAGGATCTTCTTGGCGCGGTCCTGCCCGATCACGTACTCGTCGAGAACTTTTTTGATCTGGGCCGGCTTCGGGATCGCGGTGGACCCGTACGATTGGTCCTCCTTCTCGATCTCCTCCGCGATGATGTCGTTACAGAGCCCGATGCACTCGTCGCAGATGTAGACGGTGGGTCCGGCGATCAGCTTCTTGACCTCCTTCTGCGCTTTTCCGCAGAACGAGCAAGTCAGCGAAGCTCCGTCACGTTTCTCGATGGGCATCAACGGGATCCTGTACCGACCAGCCTAGCCTACTTCTTGTCCGACTTCTCGTCGGGCTTCTTCTTGGCCGTGATCAAGACCTCGTCGATCAGGCCGTATTCCTTGGCCGTGGGTGCCGACATGAAGTTGTCGCGGTCGGTGTCGTTCTTGATCCGCTCGACCGGCTGCCCCGTGTGCTTCGAGTACAGCTCGTTCAGGGTGTCACGGGTCTTCAAGATCTCCTTGGTGTGGATCTCGATGTCCGTGGCCTGACCCTGGAAGCCCGCGAGCGGCTGGTGGATCATCACGCGCGAGTGGGGCAGGGCGTACCGTTTTCCCTTGGTGCCGGCGGCGAGGAGGAAGCTGCCCATCGAGGCCGCCTGACCCATGCAGATCGTGGCGACGTCGCAGTGCAGGTACTGCATCGTGTCGTAGATCGCGAGGCCCGCGGAGACGTGACCCCCGGGCGAGTTGATGTACAGCATGATGTCCTTCTCGGGCTCCTCGGAGTCGAGGAACAGCAGCTGCGCGATCACGACATTGGCGATGTCATCGTTGATCGCGGTTCCGAGGAAGATGATCCGGTCCTTGAGGAGCCGGGAGAAGATGTCCCAGCCGCGCTCCCCGCGGTGAGTCTGCTCGATGACCGTCGGGACCATATAGCTCATCGTCGGCTTCATTCCCCGACTCTACGAGCGCCCCGAGGTGCGCGCAATGCATCGAGCCGGTAGCTGCCCCATCAGGGAGGCGCCCACACGTCGGCCCTGAACCCGAAACTAGCGCTTTCCGCCCTTCGAGTACGACACGAGCTTGGCTTCGACCTCGTTGGTCGTGCCGTGGTGGGCATAGTGGAACCGCGAGATGCCCGTCCCCGGCTCGATCTCGAAGGTCTGCTCGTCGGGGCCCGTGTAGAACGACAGGGCGTATCCGGTCTCGACCGAGCTCACGAGCCAGCAGTAGACCATCTCGGCCGAGGGGCAGATCTTCTGGCCATCGAGGACGGGCCACGAGAACCAGCCCTCCGCGCCGTCGAGCGTGGGCTCGCTGCTCGCGCCGAACAGGAAGTTGTTGCCCGAGCGGAGCAGGGTCTTCTCGGTGGCAGTGGGGGTGCCGCTCGCGCCCGAGCCTTCGAAGTCGGCGAGGTCGGTGGGCCAGCCCTTCACGCGATAGGCGACGACGCCGTTGGCCTCTTTGGCATCGATGACCTCGGTGGTCCATGACAAGGTCTTGGTGACCTCCTTGTCGGCTTCGCTGTCGTACCGCTTGACGGTGACGGCGTACGTCCACTTTGCGCCCTTCGCGAGCGGCAGCGGATCCGCGGAGATCATCTCCTGCGTGGTCATCGGGTGCTTCTTCGACGGACTGCTACACGAAGCCGCGCAGATCGCGAGCGCAGCGCACAGGCACCGGGAGAGATCGAACGAGCTCATCTGGACGACGTCATCCTACTCCCAGTCACCATGCACCCCAACCGGGGGAGGCGCACGAAATCAGCGGAGATCCCAGGAGCGTTGGGGTAGGGTCCGCCGATGGCCATCGCCGATCGGATTCGTCCGTTGTCCAGGCTGCTCCCGCTCCCCAAGCTCGACGGCAGGCGCAACGTGATCAAGCTCGCGTGGGACATGCTGTCTGGAATGCCGGGCGGCAAGTCGGTGTTCTCGAAGCTGGTGGGCCGGATGGCCCCCTACACCGGCACGATCAACGCCACGGTCACCGTGCTCCGGGCCGGCTATGCCGAGGTCCAGATGGTCGACCGCCGCGCGGTGCGGAACCACCTCGACTGCGTCCACGCCGTCGCCCTTGCCAACCTGGCAGAGCTCGCGGGCAACGTCGCGCTCGCCTACTCGTTGCCCGACGACGCCCGGTTCATCGTCAGTGGCATGGAGATCGAGTACTTGAAGAAGGCGCGCGGGACGATCACCGCGGTCGGCGAGCCCCCGGTGCCCCGGAGCTCGGTGCGCGCCCAGTTCGAGGTCCCCGTCACGCTCCGCGACGCCTCCGGCGAGGATGTCGCAAAAGTGGTGCTCCACAGCCTGGTCGGACCCAAGCCCGGGTCGGGCGACGGCGCCCGGAACGACGTCAACTAGCCGCCGCGCGCGGCCGGGTGAATGCGCAAAGAAATAGCGTCGTCGGACTGGCCGTCATATCTCTCTTGGAGGACTTCATGCGTAGCTCGCTTGCCGCCACCGCGTTCGTGCTCGCCCTCGCGAGCCCGCTCCGGGCGCACGCCGACGAGGCCGTCGACTTCATCGCCGACGCCAAGCTCTACTACCGGGTGGTCGCCTGCGGGAACGCAGAGCCGCTCCCGGCCGGTGTCGACCAGGCGATCGTGGACAAGCACTGCGCCGAGATGGCGAAGCGCTACGCCTCGTTCACCGAGAAGTACATCACCCCGGCACGCGCGTTCTTCGCCGACAAGCGGCCGGCCTCCGAGCCCACGACGATCGTCTACCCGTTCGGCGGTGGCGACCTCGCGAGCGCGCTCGTCACCTATCCGGATGCGCGCGAGGTCAGCACGATCTCCCTCGAGCATGCGGGGGATCCCACGCGGCTCGCCAAGCTCGACAAGGCCAAGCTCCGCACGGCGCTCTCGAACTACCGCGCAGCGATCGAGGGCCTGCTCTCGCTCAATGACTCGACCACCGAGAACATGCGGAAGCTCGAGACCGGCGGCATCCCCGGCCAGCTCTCGTTCCACCTCACCGGCATGACCGCCCTCGGGTTCGAGCCGGTCTCGCTGAAGTTCTTCAACCTCGACCCGACCGGTACCATCCACTACCTGACCCAGGCGGACATCGACGCCCTCGCGCCCAAGAAGGCGCGGAAGATCAAGGGTGGCTGGGTCGACACCGACTTCTCCGAGGCCTACACGAACATGGAGCTGTCGTTCCGCAAGGCCGGCGATCCGAAGGCGCCGATCGTCGTGCACCGGCACTTCGCCGCGAACCTCGCCAACAACGCGTTCAAGGGCAGCCCGCTCGAGAAGCACCTGCTCGCCAAGGGCAAGGTCGCCGCGCTGACCAAGGCCGCCAGCTATCTGATCTGGAACGACGGGTTCTCGGGGATCCGGGACTACTTGCTGGCGAACATGGTGTGGATGTCCTCGGATTCGACCGGGATCCCGCCGCGGTTCGCGAAGAAGGCCGGGTTCTCCCAGACCACCTACGGCACGTTCACGGGCGCCTTCCTCGAGGAGGCGGACCCCGGGACCAGCGACGCGTTCGTAAAATTGTGGGCGTCCCAGCCCCGGCGGAAGCTGCCGTTCCGCTATGGATATCCGGACTTCGAGAAGCACGTCCACCTGATGATCACCCAGCCCGCGGAGCCCAAGACCAAATGAAGCATTCGCTCGCGATCTGCGTCGTCCTCGCCGCCAGCCTCGGGATCGCGCACGCCGACGATCCGATGCCGGCCGAAGAGACGGGCACCGCGAGCGAAGCTCCAGCTCCTGCTCCCGCTCCTGCTCCCGCGGCGGAGCCGGCGCCTGCCGAGTCGCCCGACAAGGCCAGCGAGAAGGCGACCGACAAGCCTGTGCCGGGTCCGCGCGCGCGGCTCTCGAACCCGACGCCGCGCACGATCCGCCCGCGGATCAAGGACGATGGCGAGAGCCGCCTCGACAAGCAGGAAGACACGGTCGCCGGTGGGCGCCACTTCCGGATCAAGACCGCACAGGGTGCGGTGCACGTGTGGTTCCCCCAGGGCTACGACCGCGAGACCGCGGGGACCGTGGTGTACGTCCACGGCTACTGGACCGACGCCGACGGCGCCTGGCGGGACCATGGCCTCGCGCGGCAATTCCGCGCCAGCAAGCAGAACGCGATGTTCGTGGTGCCGGATGCGCCGTCGAACAACGACGAGAGCGTGCAGTGGCCGGCGCTCTCCGATCTGCGGCGCGCCGTCTCGCGCGCGAACATCAAGATCCCCGACGGTCCGGTGGTGGTGATGGGCCACTCCGGCGCGTTCCGCACCGTGATGCAGTGGGTCGACAACCGGGTGGTCGATCAGATCATCCTCCTCGATGCGCTGTATGCCGGCGAGTCCGCGTTCGACGAGTTCATCAAGAGCGGCAAGCGCGCCGAGGATCACAAGCTGATCGTCGTCGCGGCGAACACGGCACAGGAGTCGAAGGCGTTCGCCACCAAGTACAAGTTCGCCGTGGCGCGCGAGAAGATGCCGGACTCCGCCAGTGGCTTCACCAAGCGCGAGCGCGGCGCGAAGCTGCTCTACGTTCGTTCGCAGTACGAACACATGCAGATCGTGACCAGCCGCAAGGTGATCCCGATGCTGCTCCGCGTGACGCCGCTCAAGGCGCTGTAGGCGCGAGCAGCGCACGGATCTTCTCGAGCAAGCGCTCGAGATCGACGGGCTTCGTGTTCAGGAGCTGGTGGCGTCGCGCTGGGCGAGCGCGATCGCCGCCTCGAGATCCTTGCGCGTGAACGGCTTGTCCATCCGCTTGCGGCCGGGAGCATCGAGGAACGCGATCGCATGGCTGGTGAACGCGCCGCCGCTCATGAACACCATCCGTTGGGCCTGCGCCGGATCGCGCTCGTGCACCCGGTGGAACAGCCCCACGCCGTCGAGCCCCGGCATCATCACGTCGCACAGGATCACATCGAAGCGATCACCGGCCTCGAGCCGGGCCAGGGCCGCGATGGGATCGTCGGACACGAGCACATCGTGACGGTCGCGAACGAGCTTCTCGATGGCGCGTCCGACGATCGGATCGGATCGTCATCGATCACGAGGATCCGGCCGCGCGGGGTGGTGCCGGTGGTGGAGGCGGCCGCGGGCCTCGAAGGCTCGGCCGCGATCGGCAGCGTGATCGCGAACCTGGTCCCACTCCCGACCTTGGACTCGACGGTGATCTCGCCGCCCGCGGTGCGGACGATCTGGTGGCAGACCCACAACCCGAGCCCGGTCCCGACGCCGACCGCCTTGGTGGTGAAGAACGGATCGAAGATCCTGGGCACGTCCTCGGCGGCGATGCCGGCGCCGGTATCGGCGATCGCGATCTGCACCCGCTCGTTGCCGGCGGCGGGCCGGACCTCGATCGTGATCGTGTGCGCCCCGCCGGCCGACAGCGCCTGGAACGCGTTGACCAGCATGTTCAGCAACACCTGACACAGCTGGCTCGCGGGGACGCAGACGGGAGGCGTCTCGACGATATCGAGCTCGAGGCGCGCCCGCTGGCGGAGCTCGTTGTCGACCATGCGGAGCGTGCTCTCGATCGCATCGCGGACCACGGCTGGCTCTGAACCGATCCGCGACTGCTGCGTGAACAGCTGCAGGTCACGCGTGATCGTGCCGACTCGAGCGGCGGCCTCTCGCGCATCACGCGTGGCCTCGCTGAGCGCGGTGTCCGTGGCGGGGACCCGCATCGCGATGTACTCGAGGTTCGCGAGCACCGCCGCGAGCGGATTGTTGATCTGGTGACCGATCCCCGCCGTCAACGTGCCGATCTGTGCCATGCGATCGGCCGACGCGGCGCGTGCCTGGATGACCGAGCGAGCTCCGAGCTCGGCCGTGAGGTCACGGTTGGCCTCGACGAGCTCCTGGGTCCTCTCGCCGACGATCCTCTCGAGCTCGACCTTGTTGGTGCGGAGGGCCTCGCTGACGCGCAGGTTCTCGTCGAGCAGCGCGTGCTGGCGCCGTGACAGATCGCGGACCCACCCGGCGGTCATCCCGAGCCCGACCGCGACCAGGATCCGCGGCGCCTGGGCGGGCCGAAATCCGTCGCGGTGTCCCACCGTCTGCATCAGCGTGATGTTCAACGCGACCAGGCCGAGGCCGCCGAGGGCGCCGCCGCGCAGGCCGTAGAGCCAGGCGATCACGATGATCGGGATGATGGTGAGCGACATCACGGAGTCGCCCACGTGCGATTCGAGCACGACGAACGCGGCCGTGTAGCCGACCACGAGCGATCCAACAACAATCGCGCGACGCACCTCGAACCCCGCGCCATGGTAGCCCCGCTGGTGCCCCGGGAGCCGCGAATCGACGCCGCGATTTTGCTACGATTGCGCCGTGACCGTGGTCCTCGCCGTACCGGGCAACGAGCTGCACGCCCGAGAGCTCGCGGCCCGGATCGATGCCCCGGTCGTGATCCCGGAGGTCCGGCAGTTCCCCGATGGAGAGCTGTACGTCCGTGTCGAGGCCGACCTCGCGGGGCAGGACGTCATCCTCGTCGGCAGCCTGCACGGCAATGGAGATACGTTTCTCCGCATCGCGTTCCTGGCCGGGACGGTGCGCGAGCTGGGGGCCAAGCGGGTCGGGCTGGTCTCGCCCTACCTGGCCTACCTGCGCCAGGACGATCGATTCCACCCGGGGGAGGGCGTGACCGCGCGCTACTTCGGCAAGCTGATGTCCCAGGTCGTGGACTGGCTGGTCACCGTGGACCCTCACCTGCATCGCCTCGATTCGCTCGAGCACATCTACTCGATCCCGACTGGGATCGCGCGCGCGGCCCCGGCGATCGCGCGGTACATCAGCGCCTCGGTCGAACATCCGGTGCTGATCGGACCCGACGCGGAGAGCGTGCAGTGGGTCTCCGCAGTGGCCGCGGGCTGCGGCGCGCCGTTTCAGATCCTGGAGAAGACCCGGCGCGGGGATCGCGACGTCTCGATCACCCCGCCCGATGGGAAGTGGAACGGTCAAACGCCGGTGGTGATCGACGACATCGTCTCGACCGGCAAGACGATGATCGAGGCCACGCGCCAGCTGCGTGCGGCGGGCAGCGCGGCGCCGCTGTGCATCGCGATCCACGCCGTGTTCGCGGATGCCCTCGAGGCGGAGCTGATGTTGGCGGGTGCCCGCGCCATCATCACGTGCGACACGGTCCCGCACGCGACCAATCAGATCTGCATCGCCGATTCGATCGCCGACGCGGTGCGCGCCCGGCTGGCGTGACCCTCCGCAGCGGCTGACGAGGGAGTGCCGTTCGCTAGATCGCGTGGCAAGGTGGGCGCGTGCCACTGCCCCTGTCGATCCTCGATCTGTCTCCCGTCGGCGTCGGCGTGCTGCCGAGCCAGGCGATCCGTGACTCGGTGGAGCTCGCCGTGGTCGCAGATCGGCTCGGGTACACGCGCTACTGGGTGGCCGAGCACCACAACATGGCGAGCATCGCCACCTCGTCCCCGCAGGTGCTGATCGCGCACATCGCCGCGACGACGAAGCGGATCCGGGTCGGCGCGGGTGGGATCATGATCCCGAATCACTCGCCGCTCAGCGTGGTCGAGAGCTTCCGCACCCTCGAGGCCCTCCACCCGGGCCGGATCGATCTTGGGCTCGGGAGGGCGCCGGGGACGGACCGGGTCACCGCGGCGGCACTGCAGCGCTCGGACCGCGAGGTCAACAGTCAGCTCGCCGAGCTGCTCGCGTTCGAGCAGGGTGGGTTCCCCGCGGGGCATCCCTTCGCGACGATCACACCGATGCCGTCCGATGTGGTGCTGCCGTCGATCTGGATGCTCGGGTCGACGCTCGCCGGGGCGTCGATCGCCGCGCAGCTCGGCATCCGCTATGCGTTCGCGGGGCACTTCGCGATGCGCGAGGCGAAGGCGGCGATCGCGCACTATCGCGAGCACTTCGAGCCCTCGCCGCAGCTCCGCGAGCCGTACGCGATGCTCGCCGTGACCACGGTGTGTGGTGGCGACGATGCGGAGGCCGCGCGGCTCGCGGCGCCGTTGCGGGTGGCGATCGTCAACTCTCGCACGGGCAAGCGCCAGGCGATCTGTTCGATCGAAGACGCGCTCGCACGCACGTTCACACCGGACGAACAGGCGATCGCCGACGAGTTCCTCCACGGTGCCGTGATCGGTGGCACCGATCGGGTCGCCGCCGGGCTGCGCGATCTCGCGGGCGCCGTGGGTGCCGATGAGCTCATGCTGAGCTCGCTGGTGGCGGATCCCGTGGAGCGGCGAAGGTCGCTCGAGCGGATCGCCGGGGCTTGCCTCGCCGCCTGAGCCAGTCTACTTGCCGCGGACGAGCTTCACGCTGAGCTTGTCGCCGTCGACCTTGCTGTAGAGCTTCTGGGTCTCGGTCCGGAAGCCCTTCTTCTCGACGGTGAGCGTGACGCCCGTGAACCCCATGACCTTCACCGAGGTCGGCGTGGTGCCCGCGCGACGACCGGCGATCGAGACCGTCGCGCCCGATGGCGAAGACAGCACCATCACGGTGTGCGTGGGGCGTGCGAGAGGGATGTCGATCGAGGAGGGCTTGCCCGCCGCGAGGGTGACCCACTTCGTGCCGAGCGCGTAGCGCGGGTGCTTGACGTCGATCCGGCGCTTCGCGCAAGGTCCGTCGATCGTGATCGGGGACGGCCCGTAGGCCTGATCGTCGACCAGCACGATCGATCCCGCGGGAGAGCTGGTGACCGTGACCCGGCACGGGCCCGTGCCGGCGATCGGTGGAGCGTTCGGGTCGCCCGGCGGCTCGTCGACGGGCTCGCTCACGGTGCGCTCGTTGGTCGGCGTGGTCGGCGTGGTCGCCTGGGTCTCCGTCGTAGGCTGCTTCGGCGCGACTGCGATCGCGGGCTTCGTCGACGGCGATGGCGTCGTCGGCGTCGACGGCGTCGACGCCGAGGTGGCCGCGGTCGCTTCGGTGTTGGCGCCCTTGCCGCTCTTGGCGACCACGATCACCAGCAGGAGCAGGCTCACGCTCGCGGCGACACCACCGATCACGAGCCACCGCTTGCGCTCGCGCTTGCGGTTGATCGCGATCAGGGTGGCCGTGCTGTCGAGCGGAACGGGATGAACGGGCGGGGCCGGAGGCGTGGGGCGTGGCGGCGGGCCTTGGCCCTGCTGCTGCTGTCCGAACATGCCCTGCGAGTCGTCGAACACAGGCGGGGTCGGTGCGCGTCCGCCGCGCGGCATCTCCGGCATCGGCAGCGGCGTCGCAGCTCGCGATGAGGTCCTGGGCTCGATGCCCGCGAGCATGGGGAGGGGCGTGAGCTCGGGCGCGAACTCGTCGTCGCGCGACGGCGGGACGAACGCGTTCGGGCGGAGGGCGGGGACGGGCGTCAGCGTGCGGGGAGCGGGGCGGGCCGGGTGGGGCGGCGCCGCGACGACATCGTCGATATCGACCAGCGAGTCTTCGTACTCCGGTGCGCGAAAGAAGTTGCCGGTCTCCTCGTAGAGCGCGCAATCGACGAACCCCTGCAGCGAGGAGTCGGTGAGGTTCATCAGTGGATTCGCGGGCAGGATGAAGCTCGAGCCCGGCGTTCGGGTCTCGGCAGCGATCGGGTTGGTGAGGTCGTCGCTCGCGGGGATCGGCTCCGGGACGTAGTCGAGCGGCTCCGGAGAGTCCTGCGGCTCGAGCTCGAGCGCCGTCTCGACCGCTTCGATCGGGACAGGCTGCGAGGACGCCCGGGGCACAGCCGGTGACCCGAGTGGCGGCACCGTGATCACCTGCACGGGGACGACCGGAACGACCGGGACCGCAGGTGGGGTCGCCCTTGGGATCGGACGCAGCGGTGGCAGCTTCGGCGGGGCGGCAGCGGCGGGAGACACCACGGCGGCCACGGGCGCGGCGGCGTCGGACATCGGCGGGGCGACGGGGAGCACGGGTGCCGGGGTCGCAGCCTTCGCAGCGTCGGCCAGCTCGGCGGCCTTGCGCGCGGTCTGCAGCTGCTTGAACACGACGAGGCTCTCGTTGGTGAGCCGCTTCACGGACAGCCGCACCCCGGGGCGACCGTAGCGGTTCGCCGGCGTCGACCACGCCTCGACCACGTTGCACAGGCCACGCAACACGGGCGTCTTGTCGTCGAGCTGGATCGAGAAAGCCGTCTCGAGCCCGACCGGCCGGGTGGACAGCGTCGCGACGAAGAACGTCGAGTCGTCGCAGAACCGATGGAAGGTCGCGACGAACTGCTCCACCGTCATGCAACGGGTGGCCACGACCAGTGCCTTGGTCTTCGGTTTCGCGTCGCTCATGTTCGTACCGGTCGGCCCGCGGTCGGCCCGTTCCCGAGACCTAGATTGTAGATGCGAGAGTCGCGATCGGGCCACCCGTTCGGGCAACCGGCCGGTGTATGTGCGTATGCGCCCGCCCTGCCGCGGCCTGCTGCGGGGCCTGGACGGCGGTGGGCACGTGTGATGCAGCCGGTTCCAGCATGACCAGCGCCCAACATCGGTACCGCATCGTCGTCCCCCTCGATCATTCGGAGTACTCCGAGATCGTGCTCGAGCACGCGATCGATCAGGCGGCGCGTCATACCACCGCCGATCTTCACTTCCTGACGGTGGTCGCGAAGGAGTCCGAGCTCGAG
>JAYVRN010000832.1:0-3232 GCA_043776275.1 Myxococcales bacterium
TTGCTGCGGAGCGTGCGGTGGATAGCCCGCGGCTTGTGGCGGACCTTGCGGTGGATAGCCCGCGGCTTGTGGCGGATCGCCCGCGGCTTGTGGCGGATAGCCTGCGGCGTGTGGCGGATAGCCCGCGGCGTGTGGCGGATAGCCTGCGGCTTGTGGCGGATAGCCCGCGGCTTGCTGCGGAGCGTGCGGTGGATAGCCCGCGGCTGGTGGCGGACCTTGCGGCGGAGAGCCTGTGGGTTGCTGCGGGTAGCCTGCGGGTTGCTGCGGCTGTGGCGGCACCTGCGGGAAGTGTTGCTGTTGACCGTAGTGGGGCTGCGCGGGCTGGCCAGGCGGCTGCTGTGGTGGTGGCCAACCGCCCGGCGGCGGAGCGCCGGGACCAGGTGGTTTTCCCGAGCCGTGCTGGGACATCACCACATGGTAGTACGGCTCCCCTTGCATTTGTTATTGTGCGAATTACACTAACTGGATGCTGTCCGGCTATCGCAACATCGTCGTGCTCACGGGGGCGGGCATCTCACACAGCGCCGGGCTGCCGACCTATCGCGGCCCCGGCGGGCTGTGGACCGATCCGAAGCTCGCCGCGCTGACCGATGCGCGCTCGCTGCTCGACCGCCGCACCGAGGTCACGGATCTGTTCTGGACGTTCCGCGAGGCGATCGCCAGCGTGGCGCCGACGCCGGCACACCGGGCGCTCGCCGCGTTCGAGGCGGCGCTCCCCGCTGGCGCCCACTTCACGATCATCACGCAGAACATCGATGGGCTGCATCAGGCCGCCGGCTCGCAGCAGGTCTGCGAGTACCACGGCAGCCTGGTGCGCTGGCGGTGCGAGGTCTGCGGCACCGAGAGCTCTCCCCCATCGGGCGCGGCGCCCGAGCATTGCGGGGCGCGGATGCGGCCGTGCGTGGTGATGTTCGGCGAGATGATCTCGGTCGACGCCGAGCGCACCGCGAAGCACGCGCTGCGCGACTGCGATCTGTTCGTGGCGATCGGCACCTCGGGCATGGTCGCGCCCGCCTCGAGCTTCGTGTCGTGGGCGCGGCTCAACCATGCGCGCCGGATCCTGCTCAACCTCGAGATCTACGATGGCGCGCGCGAGCTGTTCGACGAGTGCCAGGCTGGGCCCGCGGACGAGCTGGTGCCGCGCTGGTTCGCGACCGCCTAGCGACGACCGCCGCCGCCGCTGCTCCGTCCACCACCACCACCACCACCACCACCGCTCCGACGACGCCCGCCCCCACCGCCGCCGGGACGCCGATCGCCGCCGCCGTGGCGAGGCCGCTCACCCTGCGGGCGCGGAGCGCTGCGGCTCGTGCTGTGGTCATCGCGCGCGTTCCAGCCCATCGGCGCCGGATTGCTCGATTCATACGGGTGCCCCTCGACCACGGGGATCGCCTGCCGCGTCAGCTTCTCGATGTTGCGCAGGTCGGGACGCTCGTCGGTCTCGCAGAACGTGATCGCCATGCCCGAGGCGCCCGCGCGTGCCGTGCGGCCGATCCGGTGCACGTAGGTCTCGGGGACCTCCGGGACATCGAAGTTGACGACGTGCGACACGGAATCGACATCGATGCCACGCGCCGCGATGTCGGTGGCGACCATCACGCGCACGCGCCCGGACTTGAAGCCGGCGAGCGCGCGCTCGCGAGCGTTCTGGCTCTTGTTGCCGTGGATCGCCTCGGCGTTGATCTTCTCCTTGATCAGGTGCTCGGCGATCCGGTTCGCGCCGTGCTTGGTGCGCGAGAACACGAGCACGCGCGACATCGCGGGATCCGCGAGGACCTCGACGAGGAGCGAGCGCTTGTCGGCCTTCTCGACGAAGAACACCTCCTGATCGACCTTCTCGGCCGTGGTCGCCGGCGGCGTGACCGCGACGGTCTCCGGATTCTTCAGGAGCTGGTCCGCGAGCTGCTGCGCCTCGCGCGGCATCGTGGCGGAGAAGAACAGCGTCTGGCGGACCTGCGGCAGGCGCGCGATCACCTTCTTGACGTCGTGGATGAACCCCATGTCGAGCATGCGATCCGCCTCGTCGAGGACGAACACCTCGAGCGGCTTCAGATCCACGAGGCCCTGCCCCATCAGATCGAGGAGCCGGCCCGGCGTGGCGACCAGGATGTCCATGCCGGAGCGCAGCGCCTGCTTCTGGGCATCCATGCCCACGCCGCCGAAGATCACGGTGTTGCGCAGCGGCAGGTTCTTGCCGTAGGTGGAGAAGCTCTCGCCGATCTGCGATGCGAGCTCGCGGGTGGGCGTGAGGACGAGGCAGCGGATCGGCCGCGACCGGGTCTGGATCGTGGGCTGGTTCGCGAGCCGCTGGAGGATCGGCAGCGCGAACGCCGCGGTCTTGCCGGTGCCGGTCTGGGCGAGCCCCAGGAGGTCGCGACCCGCGAGCACGTGCGGGATGGCGCGGGCCTGGATCGGCGTCGGCTCCAGGTAACCCTCGGCAGCGACGGCCGTCGCGAGCGGCGGGATCAGACCTAGTTCGGAAAACAGCATCGCGGCGACATACCATGCCGCCGCGGGACCGACAGGGTCGCGTTGCGCTACTTCAGCTGCTTCTCGAGGGTTGCCTTGACCTTGGTGTCGAATCCGCCCTCACCGTCGCTCGGGGTGTTGTTCTTGAGGAACTCCTCACGGTCCTTGACCACCTTGGCGAGCTCGCCCTGCGCTGCCTTGCGGTCCGCGACCCGGCGATCGAGCTCCTGCTTGAGCTGCTCCTTGTCCATGCCACGCATCGAGCCGGGGAGCGATTCCTTGGGCATCGCGCTGACATCGACCGAGCCACTCGCATAGCCACCGACCACGTCCTCCTCCGCACGCGCCTCTCCGCCCTTGAAGTACA
This sequence comes from Myxococcales bacterium, assembly GCA_043776275.1. Classification (GTDB taxonomy): domain Bacteria; phylum Myxococcota_A; class Polyangia; order Haliangiales; family Haliangiaceae; genus JABFXX01. Next base: position 2,837 of record JAYVRN010000832.1, read on the forward strand.
TCGCGCGGTCGGCCTTCGCCGGCGCGGGTGCAGCGGCAGCGGCGGCCATCTTCGCCTCGTAGTTCCGGCGCACGCCCTCGTCGCCGGCGATCACCGCGGTGGAATCGATCTTGTCCGAGAGCTCGGCGAGCTTGTCGTCATACGGGGTGGCGATCTGCTGCACGCCGCCGTCCTGCTGGATCGAGCTGAACTCGCCCTTGCCGAGCGTGGCGATCCGCTGGAACGACGCCATCGTGTCGCTGTCGTGGCCGGCGCGGATCGTGTTGATGATGATCTGCTTCTCACCGGCTTCGCGCGCGAGCACGTCGAACGTGGGCACGTCGCCGCGGCTCGCCGGAGGCGCATCACCGACGAGGAACACCAGCTTCTTCGCATCGTCGCGCCACTGCATCTTGT
>JAYVRN010000833.1:0-11068 GCA_043776275.1 Myxococcales bacterium
GGCCCCCGTGCGTCACCCGGGCGCGGCGAGGACAGCGATCCGGGCCCGCGCATCTCGAGGTAGCGATTGCGCACCACGGGCCCGGTCGCGAGCGCCACGTCGGTGGCCGTGGCGCTCGTCGTGATCGCCTGGGGCGGGGCGATGGGCGGAGCGATCGGGGGGCGCGCGCGGCCCACCTGTGCCGGGGCTAGGTTCTGGGCAGGCAACGGGGCAGCCAAAGGCGCAACAAGCGTGGTCGGAGGGGCGGTCGCGGCTGCCGTCGCCGGCGCATCGAGGAAGGCGACGTCGATCGGCGCGGCCTCGGGCATCGGTGCGCGCTCGACCAGCTCGATCACGGTCGGCGGCGCAACCGGGACGAGGAGCGCCCGGGTCGGGGTGTAGGCAGCGACCCACGCGAGCGCCGCGGCGTGAACCGCAGCAGAGATCGCGAGCACGGGGGGCAGCTTCCGCACCACGGGTAAGACCAGTATCCCCCTGAAACCGTTGCCCGCACCCGGTTTCGTCTACGCTGGGCGACACCTCACGACGCCCCGATGACACCTCCTCGTGATGCCGCTCTCTAACCCCGCGAGGCCGCGATGCTCTTGACCCTGTTCGCCCGGCTGTTTCGCAGTCGAGGCCCTGATGGCGAGCTGCGTGCGGCGCAGGACGGAGATCGCACCGCGATCGGGCGGTTCTACGACGCGCACGTCGATGGCCTGTACGCGTTCGTGTTCTATCGCGTCGGCCGCGACCAAGCGCTCGCCGAGGACGTGGTCCAGGAGACCTTCACCCTCGCGCTGACCCGCAAGGCGGAGTACGACGCGGCGCGCGGCTCGGTGGGCAGCTGGTTGACCGTGTTGTCGCGCAACGTGATCCGCGACCACCTGCGCGATCACAAGCGCACCGATCAATTCCAGGCCGCGTGGGAGCGCATCGATGCGACCCTCGCGCAGACGTTCGCCGCGATGGCCGAGCGCCCGCTCCCCGGCGAGGTGCTCGAACGCGCGGAGACGCGCGACCTCGTCCACATGGCGGTCGCGAACCTGCCGGAGCAGTACCGCAACGCCCTCACCCGCAAGTACGTCGATGGCGAGAGCCTCGAGACGCTGTCAGGCGAGCTCGGGATCTCGATCGACGCCACCAAGAGTCTCCTCGCCCGCGCCCGGCGCGCGTTCCGCGACACGTTCGCGACGCTGTCGGCCAACTTCTCGGAGGTTGCATCGTGACCACTGAACCCAAGGACGTTCTCGAGCAGAACGTGACCACGCTCCTCGAGACCGGCGGCGAAGCCCCGAAGCTCGACGATCTCGCCAAGGCGCGGATCCGCGCGAAGCTCGTCACGGCGCACGCCTCGGCCACCCCGGTCGGCAAGCGGCGCTCGCCGATGATCGCGGTGGGGCTCGGCCTCGCGGCGACCGCCGCCGCGGCGCTGATCGTCACCCGCGTCGTCGGGGGCGGAGCGGGCACGGGCACGGCCACCGGCATCGGCACGGACACGACGAGCCAGCTCGCCGACGGCACGACCTGGATCGCCGAGCCCGGCGCCACGGTCACCGTGCTCGGCACACGGCACGTTCGCGTCGAAGGCGCGGCGCTCCTCGACGTGGCTCCCGGCAAGGGAACCTTCGTGGTCGAGACGCAGCGCGGGCGGATCGAGGTACTCGGCACCCGGTTCCTCGTCGACGCGAGCCGGGACCGCACGACCGCCGCGGTGGTCCGTGGTCAGGTCAAGCTCGCGACCTCCGACGGCGATGTGCTCCTGCACGCCGGCGAGCAAGGCGTGGCCGAGCCCGGTCGCCCGCCGACGCGCGGCCCGGCGCCGCGGCTCTCGCACCTCGCCTCGTGGGCGGCGCAAGCCCGGCATCGCGACGAGAAGGACGTGCAACCGATCCATCACGGCACCTTGTTCGCGCGCGATCCGGGCGTTCGCTCGCACCCGCCGTGGGGCGACGAGTATCCGCTGCCGCTCAAGAAGCTCGGCGTCGATGTCGTCGTCGAGAATCAGGTCGCGCGCATGGCGCTCGATCAGACGTTCCATAACGACGCGGAGCAGACGCTCGAGGGTGTCTACCGGTTCGCGATCCCGCCGGACGCCGCGCTCCAGCGCCTCGCGATGTACGTCGATGGCAAGCTCACCGAGTCCGCCGTGGTGGAGCGCATGCGCGCGCGCCGGATCTACGAGGAGCTGGTGTATCGCCGCGTCGACCCTGCGCTGCTCGAGTGGGCCGGCACGGGCCGGCTCTCGCTCCGCGTGTATCCGCTCCCCGCGCGCCAGGACAAGCGGCTGATGCTGGCATACACGCAGAGCCTCCCGAAGCTGTACTCGGACTGGACGCTCTCCGTGCCGCTCCCCGAGATCGATGGACCCGTGGGCGAGGTCGCGTTCGGCGTGACGATCAAGGGTTGCGCGAACTGCGAGGTCACCTCGACGAGCCACAAGGTCACCGTCGAGCACAAGGGCGAGGACTCGATCGTCAGCTACCACAACACGTCGGAGACGATCGGCGATTCGCTGGTGCTCCACGTCCGCGACGCGCGGCAGGCCACCCAGGTCGCCCGCCACGACAGCGGTGGGGACTCGTACCTGATGGTCCGCGCGCCGGCCGAGCTGCCGCGCAACGCGCAGGCCTATCGCCCGCGCACGTGGGTCGTCCTCGATGACGTCAGTGCGTCGCGCGGCGTGATGGAGCGCCGTGCGCAGGCCGATCTCATCGATGCGTTCATGCACGAGCTCGACGAGAACGACCAGGTCTCCGTGATCGCGTTCGATGTCACCGCGCGGCAGAAGCTCGCGCCCACGCGGGTGCTCGATGTGGATCGTCGCGCGCTGCGCAAGGCACTGCAGGAGGAGGGCGATGTCGGCGCCACCGATTTCGGTGTGGCGCTCGAGGCCGCCACCAAGGCGCTCTCGGGGGTGGCCCCCGACGATGCGATGCTCGTCTACCTCGGTGATGGCGTGATCACGAGCGGGGCGAAGAACCTCGATGCGCTGCGCGCGCAGCTCGTGGGCAAGGCGCACTTCATCGGGGTGGGTGTGGGCGATGGCCCGGATACCCAGACGCTCGAGACCCTCGCCGGCGCGACCGGCGGCTATGCGACGACGATCGATCTGGCGGACGATGTGGCGTGGCGCGCGTTCGATCTGATCGCCGCGCTACACACCGCGCGGGTCACCGGCGTCGAAGCGCGGCTCGTGGATGCGAGCGGGGCGCACGTGCCCGCGGCCTTGTACCTCAAGAGCCCGCAGCTCGCCGATGGCGAGGAGCTCGAGCTGGTGGCCAAGCTCGCCGGTGGCAAGACGCCCGCGGCGGTCGAGCTCACCGGCACGCTCAGCGGTGCACCGTGGACCAAGACCGTGGTGCTCCCGAGCACCGGCGGCACCACGGGGGGATACCTCCCGCGCACGTGGGCCCAGCGGCACATCGCCGCGCGGATGCTCGCGAAGCACGAGGCGATCGCGATGACGCCGTGCACCCCCGGCCCGTCGACGCTGTGCCCCACCGAGGCCGAGGCGCGCGAGAAGCGCGACGAGACGATCCGCCAGGAGGTGATCGGGCTCGGCAAGAAGTACTTCTTGTTGTCGCGCCACACGTCGCTGCTCGTCCTCGAGAACGATGCGATGTACGCGCAGTACGGCGTGACCAAGGGCGCCGGGGACACCTGGGCGCCGTATGCGATGCCCCAGACCGTCCCGGTGGTGACGACCGCCGCGGTGATCAAGCCGAGCGACGTGGCCGAGGATGCGGAGCTGGTCCGCGCACCGATCCCGGTGTTCTACGACGACGGCGGCTACGGCGGTCGCTGGGGTGGGATGGACGACGGTGATCTCAGCGGCGGCTTGCTCGATCTACAGCAGCAGGCGCGCGGGTTCGGGATGATCGGTCACGGCGCGGGGACGGGGAGCGGCTATGGCGTGGGCGGCGGGGTGCGCACGCGCAGCTCGCTCGGCCTCGGCCAGCCAGGACCGTCGATGCCCGAGACCGGCGGTGCGGTCCCCGCAGGCGTCACGGCGTCGGGTGGCGACCAGCCGATGGAGCTCGCGGAGGGCACCATGGGGAAGAAGCTTCATGACGAGGAGCGGAGCTTCGATCGCGCGCCTGCGGCAGAGGCGAAGGCCCAGCGCGCCAGCGTCGCCAGCGACGAGATCGTCGGCGGCTTCGGCTACGGGCGCGGAGGTGGCGGCTTCGGCACGATCGGCACGGGCGGCACCCGTGACCGCCGGAGTGCGTTCTGGTCCGGGCCGATGGTCGCGCAGCGGTTCACCTATCCCACGGACGGATCGTTCGATGACCTGACCTCGTTCGTGCCCGCGTTGCTCGCGGATGACAGCGACGCGTGGCGCACGCGGCTGACCGCGATCGGCGGCGGCGAGCGGAAGCCCCACGCGATCGATGACGCGGCGACGCGGCTCCTGACCCGCGCTCGCAAGGCGTTGCCGACCGGCGTCTACCGGTGGGACGATCTCGAGATCGCGGTCGATGACGCGCATCGCATGGGCTGGCGCCGCACCACCGACACCGCGCTCACGGAGACGGCCTCGTTCGATGGCGCCACGTGGACCCGCCGCTATCCCGAGCTCGGGCTCGATGTCACGCGCTCGTTCACCGACGACGACGTGGCGCTCGCCCTCGCGTACCTGCCGCTCTGGATCGCCGAGCCCGCGCACTATGCGCGCTGGTTCGAGGTCCGCGCCAAGGGCCCGCGTCAGCTCACCCTCGCGAAGGCGGGGCAGGGAGCGGCGAAGGTCGTGTTCGTGCTCGACTTTGACGACAAGGATCACCTGACGGCGATCCACGACGGAGATGGCCTCGAGCTCCTCCGCGTCACCTGGGGAGACACAGGTCCCGTGGCGGCCAAGGTCGCCGGCCAGGATGTGTCGGTCGGCTACACCGGCCAGGCGATCGGCAATGCCGCCGCGTGGGCCCACGGCACCACGAACCCGGGTGTCGTCGTGGAGCTGCCCGCGCACCTCCCCGCGTACTGGCAGGGCAAGCTCGCGGCGGAGACCGCCGGGAGCGCGGCGTGGCGGCGCGTGCAGCGCCAGCGGATGGTGAGCTTCGCGGCGCTCAACGACCGCACGGGCGTGTTCGCCGCGTACGACGCGCTGCGCACCAACGGCGGCGTCGAGCTCGGCGACCTCGCGCTCGGCAGTGGTGGCATCGCGACCTTCACCACCGACGCTCAGTTCACGCAGGCGCTCGCGCCGTTCGCGGATCCGGCGGCGCTCCCGCAGTGCGGCATCCTCGGCCCCCCGTGCCGGAACGGCAGCCAGGTCGTGGGCGATCCGCGCCCCGCGCTCGCTCGCTACCTCGTGGCCTCGCGTGCCTACGGCAAGGCGCCGCGACCCGAGCGCCTCGCGCCGGAGAGCACGACCGGCCTCGTCGGCGCGCTGTGGCAGCTGCGGCACGTCACGGCGCTGTTCGCGGCGAACCAGGGCAAGGCCGCGGTCGACAAGCTGCTCGCGATGAGCACGAGCGCGCTCCAGCTCCGGCTGATCGGCGCCGCGACGATCGCGAACCGCTGGGACGTCAAGCCCGAGGACCTCGGTCGCGCATGGGACGCCGTTGCGGTCGGCCCGTACAAGAACGTGGCCCGCGCGCAGGCGGCGATCGGGATGGCCAACCACGGTGCGATCGACGCGGCCGTGGAGCGGGTGGCGAACCTGGTCGCGGACCTCGATCTGCGCGCGTTGCCGCCGCGGCTCGACCAGCTCGTGTATCGCGTGCAGCAGTCCCGGCGCGGCCCGGCGGGCTGGCAGCTGATCTGGACGGCGTGGCGTGACCGCGTGCTCGCGGGGACGAGCTACGACCACGTGATGTCGCTCGTCACGATCGCCAATCAGCAGCGCAGCGATCTGCCGGCGATCTTCGCGCGGGCCGTGGAGCTCGCCGGTGGCGATATCGACAAGAAGGTCGCGATCGCCCGGATCGCGGTGGCCTACAACATGAGCGCGTATGCGCAGACGGTGATCGATCCGCTGCTGAAGGCGCACGGCACGCGCGAGCTCTATCAGCTCGCGGCGAGCATGGCGGTGGCCCAGGGGCGGATGGCCGACGCGCTCGATCACCTGGAGGCGGCGCAGGCCGCGGCGGGCGACGAGGCCGTCAACATCGCCACCGTGCGCACCGAGCTCGGGCAGATCATCACGGTCGCTCGGGAGGTGGCCGTGCAATCGAGTGGCGCCGCGCGCGAGGCAGCGGTCAAGCGCGCGATGATCTGGGGCGCGCGGTGGCGGGCGATCGATGCCGGCAACCCCGACATCGATCAGCAGCTCGGTGAGCTCCAGCTCGCCGTGGGCAACAGCGCCGAGGCGTGGCGTCAGCTGTCCACCGTGATCGAGCGTGATCCGATGGCGGGGACCGGCTACACCACCGTCGCCGAGACCTTCGAGCGGCGCGGCAAGGTGGAGGAGGCGCTGCCGTTCTGGCAGCAGGCGATCGTCATCGATCAGACCAACCCCACGCCGCGGCTCCGCAAGGCGCAGGCCCTGATCGCACTCGGCCGGACCGCGGAAGGCGACGCGCTCCTCCAGGAGATCGTCAACCGCAAGTGGCACGACCTCTGGAGCAACGTGCCGTACCAGGCGAAGTACCTGCTCGAGCGTGGCAAGCCGATGCGACGCTAGGTCATCGAGGTCGGCGAAGCGCTCGGCGAGCTAGATCGCGCCGACCGCTTCGTCGAGAGCGTCGAAGATCCCCTGAGCCTCGTCGGCCGGGATCTCGAACGCATCGGCGATCCCACCGAGGAACGCGAGCTCGTCGTCGTGGACCTCGTGGTCGCACAGGGCCGTCACGCAGGCGAGCTTGTAGGCATCACGGCGCGACGGTGCGTCGAGGACCTTCGCGAGCTCGGCGAGCCGGCCCTGGAAGCCCTCGCGCGCGAGCTGCTGCGCCAGATGATCGAACAGCTCGACGAGGAACGTGGCCTCGAGCTCGTGGCCGAGCCACGCATGGAGGTTGGCGACCAGGTGATCGATCTCGTGCTCGCTGAGATCGTCGTCGGCCGCCGCCGCGAGATACGCGACCTCGAGCAGCGCGTGCAGCCGCGCTGCCTGGGGATCGGTGGGCGCATCCCGGTTGCTCTTGAGGGCCTTCGCACCGGCGGCGAGATCGGCCGGCACCGAGGGTCCGAGGACGCGGGTTCGTTCCTGACGTTGGGTGTCATCCATCGCGGCGGAGCATACGCCGTCCCGTGATACACGTGGGGCGTGCCCAACGCCGGCGAGCTCGAGCTCGAGTTCTACGAGAAGTTCCTGTGGGGCAAGGGGCTCGAGGCCTACCCGGTCCAGGAGCAGGCGATCACGAAGATCTTCGCCGGGGAGAGCGTGCTCGTCACCGTGCCCACGGGGACCGGCAAGACGCTGATGGCCAAGGCGGCGCTGCACGCCGCGCTCGCCCGCAACCAGAAGGCGATCTACACCACGCCGCTGCGCGCGCTCACCGAGGAGAAGTACCGGGAGCTGTGCGCGGACTTCGGCGATGGCTACGTCGGGTTCGCCACAGGCGACTACAAGGTCAACCGGGACGCGCCGATCCAGGTCGAGGTCGCCGAGATCCTGTGGAACCGGATCGTCGCCGAGAAGCACGTCTCGCCGGCCGATGTGGTGGTGATGGACGAGGGCCACTACTTCAACGATCCCGAGCGCGGGTATGTCTGGGAGCAATCGATCATCGGGCTCGATCCGCGGACACAGCTGGTGATCCTGTCGGCCACCGTGGGCCGGCCGGAGCAGTTCACGCACTGGGTCGAGCTCACCCGGCGGATGCCGATGGCCCTCATCGAGTCACGCGAGCGCAAGATCCCGCTGGTTCACGAGTTCCGCGAGGACATGATGATCGACACGGTGCGCGAGCTCGCGCACACCGGTGATGTGCCGGCGATCATCTTCGTGTTCGGGCGCGAGCAGTGCTTCGAGGTCGCCCGCCTCTTGAAGTCGTGCCGCCGGTTCACCACCGACGAGGAGAAGGCCAAGATCGAGGGGATGTGCGATGCCGCCCTGCTCGAGTCAGGGGTGGCGCGCGAGCTGAAGCCGCTGCTCTCGCACGGCGTCGGCATCCATCACGCCGGGATCTTGCCGCGCTACAAGCAGCTGGTCGAGGCGCTCGCGCTCGAGCGCCTGATCAAGTTCGTGGTGTCCACCGAGACGATCGCCGCGGGCATCAACCTGCCGGCGCGCACGGTGGTGTTCCCCGCGCTGCGGAAGTTCATCAAGAAGGAGGCGCGCCTCATCACCGCGGCCGAGTACCACCAGATGGCCGGTCGCGCGGGGCGCCCCCAGTTCGATGACCGCGGCCTCGCGATCACCCTCGCCCCCGAGGAGATCGTCACCGAGCTGAAGAAGCGGCTGAAGGATGCTGCGAAGCGCCCGGCGTACGACGAGGGCAAGGTCAAGCGCGGCGTCTATGCCACGGCGCAGGGCGAGGCGAAGAAGAAGGGCGACATCGTGTGGACCCCGGAGATCCACGCGGCGCTCGTCGGTGGCGAGCCGGCCGAGCTGCGCAGCAAGACCAAGATCACCGCGGAGCAGGTCCTCGCGATCGGCCTGCCCGATCTGACCACGGCGGCGCTGCCGGGGGACGATGCGGCGTCGCGGATGGCCGCGGCCGAGGCGTCACTGCCGCCGTCGATGCGCCTCGACATCGTGACCGTGATCGACAACCTGCTGCTCACCGATCGGGAGCGCAAGGAGCTGCACAAGGTCCTCGCGCAGCTGGTCGCCAACCTGAAGGCGATCGGGGTGATCGACGAGCACGGCAAGCAGGTCTCGGGCGAGATGATCCGCGAGCTCCAGGGGATGGACGGCCTGCTGATCTTCTACATCCTGTTCAACCACCAGCTCGAGTACGTCGAGCTGCGCGAGCTGGTCGAGTACCTGATCGATCACGACATCATCCAGCGCCAGCTCGATCGCAAGGGCGAGGATGCGAAGCGCGAGTGGATGCGGACCAAGCTGCGCGAGATGCGCGAGTCCAACAGCCTCGTCACCTGGGACGATGTCGAGGCGGCCTACGAGAAGGAGCACCCGCGGGTGCTGACGAAGATCGAGCTGATCCACCAGGAGTTCTCGAGCAAGATCCCGCACCCCGAGCTCCACGGTGGCAAGAAGCCGAAGACCACGTGGGCGCAGCTCGAGGACGCCGGCCTGACGTTCCTCGAGTTCGTGGACAAGCACGGGCTCGATCACGAGGAGGGCAACCTGTTCTCCTACCTGATCCGCGTGATGAACTTCTCGCGCAAGCTCCACAAGGCCTCGCAGATGACCGAGTTCGAGGACATGGCGGAGCGGGTCCAGCGGATCCTCGCGCGCGTCGATGTGCGCCTGGTCGACGACCGTAGGTGGGACGGATCTCGTTGATTTCCGGTACCATCGTCTCGATGACCGAGACGGCGGCGTCAGGAGAGCATCGCGGGGCGGCGGACCCTTTGGTCGTGGTCGTCGAGCTCGACTTCAAGACCAAGCAGCACCGGAAGATCAGCGTCGACGAGGTCAGGTCCGCCATGGAGGCCGACAAGTTCGTGTGGATCGACGTCGACGTCAGCCAGGTCGACGAGGCCCGCAAGGTCCTGACCAAGCTCGATCTGTGCGCGGCCGAGATCGTCGAGGACGCGCTGACCCGCGAGCCGGCGACCCAGATCGGCCGCTACGATCACTACATCCACCTCGTGCTCTCCGGCTGCCGGCTTTCGGGCCACAAGTTCGATCTCGAGCGGGTGGACGCGATGATCGGCGAGCGGTTCCTCCTGACCCTTCACAAGGGCCAGCCGGTGTTCCTCGAGGCCGTGCGTAAGTCGTACGTCACGGACTTCGTGCGGTTCGCCCAGTCGCCGAGCTTCCTGCTCTACGAGCTGTGGGACCACCTGATCGAGAACTACCTCAGCGTCCACAAGAAGTTCGAGGAGCGCGTCGACGAGGTGCAGCGACGGCTGATCGGCGAGGTCGACGAGAGCGTGTTCGGCGAGGCCTCCGAGCTCACCGTGGATCTCCTCCACCTCCGCAAGGTCGTGCTTCCAGCGCGCGCGGTGCTCACCGATCTCTCTACCCGCAAGTCCCCGTTCGTCAGCGAGGCCACGCAGCCGTTCCTCGGCAACATGGTCGGCACCATCGAGCGCGTGCTGCAGGACGTGCTCGTCGATCGCGACATCCTCAACGGCTCGATCAATAACTACATGTCCCTCGTCGCGCACAAGACCAACAAGGTGATGTCGCGCCTGACGGTGGTGAGCATCATCTTCCTGCCGTTGACGTTCCTGTGCGGCGTCTACGGCATGAACTTCGAGATCATCCCCGAGCTCAAGTGGGAGCACGGCTACCTGGCGTTCTGGTCCGTGGTCGGCGTCGTCGTCGCGGGCCTGGTGTGGGCGATGCGACGCTACAAGCTCCTGTGAGCTACTCGTCCTTGAGCCGGTAGCCCACGCCGGGCTCGGTGGTCAGCCAGCGTGGCCGCGCCGGATCGGCTTCGAGCTTCTTGCGCAGCGCGGCCATGTGGACCCGGAGGTACTGCGTGTGCTGCGTGCTGCGCGGACCCCAGACCTCGTGCAGCAGCTGGCGGTGGGTCAGGACCTTGCCGGCGTGGCGCGCGAGGAACGCGAGGAGCCGGAACTCGATCGGCGTCAGGTGAACCGGGGCGTCGGCGAGCGTGACCTCGTGGCGCGCCTGGTCCACGCGGATCGGGCCGATCGCGAGCACCGGATCGTCGGTCACCGCTTGCCCTCGCGCATGACGCAGCGCCACGCGGATCCGGGCGAGCAGCTCGCTCACCCCGAACGGCTTGGTCAGGTAGTCGTCCGCGCCAGCGTCGAGCGCCTGCACCTTGTCATCCTCGCGGTCGCGCGCGGACAGCACGAGCACCGGCGTGGTGGACCACTCGCGTAGCGTGCGCAGGAGATCCAGTCCGTCGCCGTCGGGGAGCCCGAGATCGAGGAGGATCACCGCGGGCCGCGTCTCGGTGGCCAGCGTCAAGGCAGCGGCGATCGTCGCGGCCTCGAGGACCTTGAAGCCATGGCTGGTGAGGGCGGCCGAGAGGAACCTCCGCATCGCGCTCTCGTCTTCGATCACGAGGACGAGATCGCTCATCGCGCGGCCTCG
>JAYVRN010000834.1:0-11036 GCA_043776275.1 Myxococcales bacterium
GTACTTGCTCGATTGCGAGCAGAACCCGCAGTCCTCGGGGCAGGCGCCGACCTTGACGTTGTCGAGGACGTGGAGCGAGACCCGGCGCCCCCAGTGCGCACGGCGCACCGTGAACGCGGCGTCGAGCAGCGCGAGCAGCTCATCCGCCGGTGCGTGCAGCACGCTGCGCGCTTCGTCACGGGTCAGCGCGGTACCTGCGAGGGCCTTGGTGGCGAGCGCGGACCAGGTCGTGGACATCGCGCCGGACCCTAACGCCGAAGGAGCGCTGGCGCTACCTCGGTGCGAGCTTCATCATCTGGTTGATCGTGCGGCCGCTCGGATCGCTCTTGCGGCGATCGGCGACCGAGATCAGGACGGAGCCGTACGCTTGCGAGGCACCCGTCGCATCCCCGACCCAACCGAGCCCGGCATCCTCGGCGGCCTTCGCGTCTGCTGCCGATGGAAACACGCAGAGCAGGACATCGACCGCGCCGACGGTGCCGCTCTGACAATCCTTGCCGACCGTGACGGTCGCCGCGGTCATCGGCGACGGGGTCAGGCCGCCCTTCTTCCAGGCGTCGAGCACGGCATCGCGCGGCCCCGACTCACCTGCTGGGCTGCCCGTGCCTGGCGCTGGCGCGTCGCCCTTGCCGCACGCCGCGAGGGCCAGGGCGAGAGTTGACACGAGTCCGAACGCGGCGGCGCCAGATCGCATCACCAGCCCCTGCCCCGCTTGCGGCCCTTGCCGCCGCCCTTGATCTTCACGTTGCCACCAAACCCGATGCCGATGCCGACATCGACGCGCACGCTCGGCGGCGGCGGGACGATCACGCGCACATCCACACCCGCGCGAATTGCAGGCCCACGCACCCGGACCGCCGGCGCGTCGACGATCACCGCCGGCGCGTCGACGACGACGGCGGGTCCCCCGAAGCGCACGCCGATCCAGGCGGCCGGTGCCTCGACCTCGACGACCGGGCGCGTGTAGACAAGCGGCGTGTACACGGCGTTGATCTTCACCAGCTGGGGGCGCGCGTCGACGTACACCGGCCCGGGCTCGCCGACGTAAAAGTACGCATCGCCCGCGACCTGAAAGTCCGGGCCCTCGGGTGGGACGAACGAGTGGTAGTGCGGTCCGTCGAGGTAGCAGAACTCGACGTCAGCATCGTCATCGCCGACGACCATGTCGACGTGGATCGGATGGTGGCCCTTGTAGACGTGCTTGGGGCCGTCGTAGCCGTAGGCCACGGGATCACCGACGAAGTAGTTCGCCCCGTGGTGATCGCGATACTCGAGCTTGTTGGCTCCGAAGATGTGGACGTGCGGACCTTCGATGTAGCAGATCCCCCCGCCTTCCGATCTGGGTACCGGATGAATGCCGACGTATCGGACCTGCTTGGTCTTGCCTGCGGTCGCCGGCTGGACGAACGCAGCCGACGCGACGAGGACGGCCAGGAAGATGGTGCGCATGGCAGCCATTCTGATCCGCAACCGCCATGCGATCTACCCGACATGGAGGTGTCTGGGTCACGCCTGTGGGTGAACCCGACAGGCTCGCCCCTACTTGCGTGGTTCGCTGACACCCTCGCTCGTACCTTCCGTCGTTCAATGCGGGTCGACGTTCGCCGAGACCCGAAAGATCCTCACGATCTGGTCGAGCTCCGCGGTCAGGGTCCCGCGCAGGAGCATCGGGCCATCCGAGGGGGCATCCAGCGGAACCTCGACCACGACCGCCGCTCCCGCGGGCAGATCACGGGCGAGCGAGACCTCGCCGCTCGAGATCTGGGTGCCCTGCGACGCGAATGTGTACTCCAGCTTGGTCAACCGCATCGGGCGGTTCGCCGGGTTGGTGACCTGAACGAACACGACCTCGTGGCGAGCCGCATCGCGGACCCCGAGGACGGTCATCTCGGGGGGTTTGCCGGAGTGGCAGGCCGCCGCACCGAGGGCGAGCGAGAGGAGGAGAACCAGACGGACCATGGCGAACCGAAATGTTCTGCTGCTTTCGTGCCAGCGGGCAAGTTCTCGCAACCACGTGGAGACCTGTAGGGATCCGAGACAGCTGGTTCACAACCCGAGGCGTTGATGTCGTGGACGGCTCACGTGTAGCCTGACTTCGTGAAGATCGAGAAGGGACGCCGAGTCACGCTCAAGGTCGACCTCTCCGTGGCGGGGGGGCAGCAGCTCGAGAAGAACCAGGTCGAGTTCATCCAGGGCGCCGGCTCCATGCTCCTGGGTCTCGAGAAGGTCCTCGAAGGCCTCGAGAAGGGGGCCAAGCGAGAAGGTGTGCTCAAGGCGAAGGACGCCTTCGGCAACCCCGCGATGCACCCGCTGAAGAAGATGAAGCGGAACGAGTTCCCCAAGGAGCTCGAGCTGAAGCCTGGCGAGCAGCTGGTCGCCAAGGGCATCAACGACCTCAACGTGATCCTTCGCATCGAGAAGGTCACCGGTGAGGACGTCGACGTCCGGCTGGTTCACCCGCTCGCCGACAAGGACATCAAGTATGCCGTCGAGGTGGTCCAGGTCACGGATCCGCGCCCGCCGCCGATGCCTGGTGCCGCCGCGCTCCTGGAGCTCGAAGAAGACAAGTGATGCACGGGCGTCGGCTCTACGCACATCGTGGGGCCTCTGCGGAGCGGCCCGAGAACACGATGCCGGCGTTCGAGCGGGCGGTCGAGATCGGGGTGGATGCGCTCGAGATGGACGTCCACGTCACCCGTGATGATCAGCTGATCGTCTCGCACGATCCGGATGCGCGCCGGATGGCCGCGGCGCCGATCCAGTGGGCCGACGTCGATCTCGCCGACGCCCAGCGCCTCGACGTCGGCTGGGGCTTCGTGACGCCCGATGGCACCCGGCCATTCGCCGGCCAGGGCATCACTGTCCCGCGGTTCGAGGACGTGCTCGACGCGTTCCCGAACGTCCGGATCAACGTCGACATCAAGGGCGAGCGCGCCGTGGCCGCGATGCTCGCCCTGGTCACGGCGAAGCACGCGACCGAACGCGTGACGCTCGCGAGCTTTCAGACGCGGACGGCGATCCAGGTCCGTCGCAAGGGCTACGCCGGCGAGACCGCACTGTCCCAGTTCGAGGTGATCACGCTGCTCGGGATGCCCGCGGTGTTGTGGCGATCGCTGCCGTACACCGGCGGCGCGGCGCAGATCCCCGTCGCGCAGGGCGCGATCCGGTTCGATCGTCCAGCGTTCCTCGCGAAGTGCCATAGCCTCGGGCTGCGTGTCGACTACTGGGTGATCGACGATCCGGCCGAGGCGAAGCGGCTGCTCGAGCTCGGCGCCGACGGCATCATGACCAACGACCCGGCGGCGATCCGCCCCGTGTTCGACACCCCCAGGGCGTAAGCGCGCGCCGCGGCTCGCGTTGGATCATCGTGCGCCTCGCGCTGACCCTGATCCTCGTCGCGGGCTGCGTGGTCACCCGACCACCACGCGTGGAGGAGCGCCCGCACTGGCGGCTCGTGGCGCCCGCGAGCTACGCAGCCGGCTGCGCGGAGGCCGAGGCGTGGGTTCGCAAGTCGGGGAAGACCGGCATCGGCGTGGCGCTCCGGATCCGCAGCCATGGAGACTGCAGCTTCGCGATCCGGGGCGCGCGCATGGTGTTCGGCGCGCATGGCCCCACGATCGTGAGCGGCGGGCTCGCGGCGATCGCGCTGCCCGGGCGCTCGCAGCTCTATGCGTGGCTGCCTGTCCCGTTCGACAACGACCAGGTGTGGAACGACGATCGCAACGACGCGACGCTCGAGCTCGATGTCGTGGTGGCCGATCAGCCGACGCCGACCTGGCGCATCCCGGTGCACCAGCGATGACCCGCACCGCGCTCGTCGCCAGCCTCGTCACCGTGTTCGGCATCGGGGCGCTCCCCGGTTGCACCACGTACGCGCATCGCTCGATGCACAACGCGCCCGGCGTGACCGATCTCGCGATCCCACCGGCACGCGAGGTCGGCGATCCGAGTGCGTTCACGTCGCCCGAGCAGCCAGGCAGCGAGACGATCGCCGTGTGGGCGATGCCGAACGTCGTGCTCGGCACCGGCCGCCTCGACGTCGGTCAGGTCGCCACCGAGCTCGGCATGTCATTCCGAATCGAGCGTGTGGTGGACGAGGGCGGCGCCCTGCTCCACAACAGCGCGTTCGCGATCACCGCAGGCGTCGGGCTCGCGCAGTTCTACGAGACCCGGCCCACGATCTTCGGCGCGACCTTCGTCGAGGTGAACTATCGCAACCTCATCAAGTTCATTCCGATCGACGTGGCGCTCGGTGCGGCCGCGTATCCCGGGGTCAGCATCGCCTCCACCGGCGAGCACTACGACGCCTCGATCGGCGGCCAGCTCAGCCTGCGGATCCCGCTCGCGCTGGTGCGGTTCCGCTACATGACCGAGACCGGCTTCGAGGTGATGGCCGGCTACGAGCTCCCCTTCCCGTTCTTCTTCGGCCGCTCGAGGTGACCGGCGCGAGGTGCGCCAGCCCCCGGCGGAACGGACGCGGATGCGAACCAGCCTGAACGACAACGTGCGCACACGAGTGCCAGCTTTGCGGGACAGCTTCTAGTTGACGCCCTGACCGACGAACAGATCGCGTGGGTTGATGCCGAGCGTGCGCATCGCCGTGTCCCAGATCTCGTCGGGCGGCGTCTCGAACACGAGGCCAGGCGTGGCATCCGTGTGCAGCCACGCACCGCGCGACATCTCCTGCGCGAGCTGGCCCGGCCCCCACCCCGAGTACCCGAGGAGGAGGCGGATGTTGCGCGGCGGCTGATTCGCGATCGCACGCAAGCGATCCGGCGAGGTGGAGAGCGAGATGCTCGTGGTGATCGCGATCGTGCCCAGCCCCGGCGAGGCGATGCCGACCGGCTCGTGGAGGACCCAGCCTGTGCTCGGGCTGACAGGCCCGCCGGCCCAGACGACGGCGGAGTCTTCACCGCGCCACGCCATCTCGAGGCTATCGAGCAGCTCGGTCGCGCGGATCGGGCTCGGGTGATTGATCACGAGGCCGAACGAGCCCTGATCGCTGTGCTCGATCATGAGGACGACGGCCCGGGAGAAGTTCGGATCAGCCAGCTGGGGCATCGCCAGCAACAGGCCGGGCGCCAGGTTCGCCGATTCCATCACCGTGGTTCGAGTGTTGCGCAAAATCCGCGCATCAGCCTCTGAATTCGTCCCGGATCGCGCTTCCGAAGCACGCTTGTGGGGACAGGTCCCACCCGCCCGATCAGCTGTACTGCTGCTGGAGATTCGGATCGGTCGCGCCATCCTGCCGCCGGACCTGCTCGCTCGCCTTGTCGTCCTCGGCGAGGCCGACCTGCTTCGCGACCTTCTTGAACAGCGCGGCGCCCAGGCTGAGGGCGAAGCCGGTGATGACTGCCTTCACGAAGAATTGCATGCCCAAAGCGTAGCATCGGGTCTACCGGTCAGCGATCGGGACCAACTCCTCGCCGTAGAGATCCACCCAGACGGCCTTCGCCGCACCGCGGAGCTGCTCGCCCGAGAGCCGGGTCAACGGCGTGGCGAGCGCGGACAGCCGCTCGCGATCGATCTGGCGATCGTGGATCACCGGCCCGGGGCTCGGGATCCCGAGGTGCCGTGCGAGGCCCTCGACGATCAGCACACCGGCGTACGACTCCGAGCCGCCTGCCTGGTGATCGTCGAACGCGAACCGCGCCACGTTCCACAGCGACAGCTGGGCGGTGGCAGGATCATTCGCGAGCTGGCTCACGTACGCGGACAGCTCTGCACGCGCACTCTCCACGTGCCGTCGCGGCTCACCGTCGTCATCGGTCGCAGGACCGAGGTGCTCCTCGAGCGCCACCGGATAGCGCAGGGGCTCGGCGCGATCGTCATCGAGACCATGCTGCGCCTCGTGGCGGCGCACCGTCAGCGACAGGAGCGTCTGGATTCGCGACGCGATCCGGGGCGCCTCCAGCGTGGCCAGCTCCTCTTCGATCGCCTCGACCCGCCGGCGCTCCGAGCCAGGCACGTCGTCGGCGAGCTGCTCGAGCATATGCTCGGGCAGGAACAGGCTGTCGGTCCGCGCCATCACCCAGCCTCGACCTTCGAGCGTCTCGCGCCAGCCGGAGACGATCGTGGCGCGCTCGGCGAGGAGCGCCGCGATGCTCTGGGCCGCCGCCGCATCGGCGCCGAGCACCACCAGGATCTCGCGCCGCACGGCCTCTCCCGCGAGCCTGGCGAGCACCGCGCCATCGTGATGCTGGTAGCTGTCGTCGGCGAGCTCCCAGCTCGCCGACGGTGCGAGCACGGGCATCAGGTGACTCGCCACGTGCTTCTCGATCTGATCGAGGAGCAGCACCGGATC
Source organism: Myxococcales bacterium (assembly GCA_043776275.1). Classification (GTDB taxonomy): domain Bacteria; phylum Myxococcota_A; class Polyangia; order Haliangiales; family Haliangiaceae; genus JABFXX01. The sequence goes on from JAYVRN010000834.1 coordinate 6,305, forward strand.
GCCGAGATCTTGCGACTGCATCCCGAGCAGCGCATGCGAGAGATTCAGCTTGTCGAGCCGGCGGAGATCGAGCACCCGACGCGGCTGACCACCCGCCTTGACCAGCACCACCTGCTCGACGCGATACGCGTAGACCAGGGCGTGGGCCGCGTCGCCTTGCGTGTAGGCATCGCCCTCGAGGTAGTACCCGACGCCGGCGGCGGCGAGCTGATCGCTGACGGCCCGCACCTTGTGGCGGAACTCGCGGACGATGTCCTTGAACTGCGCACTCGACGCCGGGACCGAGACCCAGCGATCGAGCATGCCCAGCATCTCGGCCCACGCCTTCACGAGCGCGGGCCCGCGCGCCTGGATCGCGGGCGCCGAGATCAACGCGATGTTGTGCGCCTTGCGATCGCGGTCCATCCCGCCGCTCTGCCGATCGCGATCGGATTCGATCACGAGCGTCGTCAGCTCGTCGACGAACAGCTTCTCGAGGGCGGGATCGGCGAGCGGCACGCCTCCGTCCTTGAACGCACCCGCCACGGGTGGTGAGAGCTCGCGTGCGTAGGACCGGGTCGCCGGTCCTGGCAGGGTCAGCACATACAGGGACGCCGTCGCCGCGACCGCGCCGATCACGAGACAGAACACGATCGTCGCGACCGGCAGCCCACCTGCGCGGACCTTCGGCAACGCCGCATACGCGGCCGCAATCCGAGCGTGGTCGCAGACGTCCTCGGGCGCGGCGTGCGCGAGCTGGAGTGCCGCCACCCGCTGTACGTGCCGTGCGGCATCCGGATCCACCGCACCGCCGAGCTCGTTGGTCGCCAGCGCTGCATCGATCAGCGCGCGCTCGAGCCGCTGCTTCGCGGGCCGGCGGAGCAGCCAATCCACCTTCTTCAGCGCGGCACGCGCGACGTCGTCATCGCCGGCGGCGATCCCGGCGGCGAGGGCGGCGAGGACATGACGGCGAATCACGGCGAATCAGACAACCGCAGGCGCGGTTCCGTTTCAAGGATCGGCAGCAAGGCTCGCACCAAGGTCCGGACGTATCGACCCGGCCAGCGGTCGCACGCCTACGACGTCAACGGCCCGTACAGGCTCGGACGGCGGTCGCGGAAGAACCCCATGCTCGCGCGAACCCGGCGGATCTGCGCGAGATCCAAGGTGGCGAGGGCGATCCCGCGCTCCTCGCGCCCGAGCTCGGCGACCTTGTCCCCGCGGGCATCCGCCACGAACGAGCTGCCGTAGAACGTGATCGCATCCCGGGCCAGCCCCTCCGTGCCCACCCGGTTCGCGGCCACCACGCCCACCGCGTTGGCGACCGCATGCCCGATCATCACGCGCTGCCACGAATCGCGGCTGTCGAGCCCCGGCTCCTCCGGCTCGCTCCCGATCGCCGTGGGATAGAACAGGATGTCCGCGCCGGCGAGCGTCATCGCGCGCGCGGCCTCTGGGAACCACTGGTCCCAGCAGATCGCGACCCCGATCGTGCCGAACTTGGTCGCGAACGTCTTGAAGCCGGTGTTGCCGGGCTTGAAGAAGAACTTCTCCTGATATCCGGGGCCGTCCGGAATGTGGCTCTTGCGATAGAGGCCGAGGTCCGCGCCATCGGCATCGAACACGCAGACCGAGTTGTAGAACTCCGGTCCCGCCTGCTCGAAGAACGACACCGGGATCACCACGCCGAGCTCCTGCGCGAGCGCCTGGAAGTGACGCAGGGTCGGATGCCCCTCGGACGGGTGCGCGCGGAAGAAGTCCGCCTCGTCCTGCGTCCGGCAGAAGTAGTGACCCTCGAACAGCTCGCTCGGGAGGATGATCTGCGCACCCTTCCCCGCCGCGGCACGCACGAGCGCCGTCACGGTCCTGACGTTGGTCGCGACATCGTCGGAGAGTGGGGTCTGGAGTGCGGCGACGGTGACCTTGGACATAGCCGGGGCACCTTACCCGAACACCCACGTGTTCAGGCAATAGGCTGCTGCTGCGTCGAGCAATGGAACGCACCACCGCCGACGACCACCGTCTTGCCATCGAGAGCGACGGCGCGACGCCCCGGGAACATCTCGGCGATCGCCGCCACGGCGGCATCATCGGCGGCCACGCCGTACGTCGGGATCACGACGGTGGTGTTCGCGATATAGAAGTTCATGTAGCTCGCGGGCATCAGCATGCCGCTCACGTCGTGCACCGCGCCTGGTGAGGGCACCGTGACGACCTCGAGCTTGGCGGCGCGCAGGTCCGCGATGATCCCCACGAGCGCGTCGCGGTTGGGATCGCTCGGGCCAGGCTCCATGCACGCGACCACGCCGGGCGCGACGAACCGCGCGAGCGTGTCGATGTGGCCATCGGTGTGATCGTTGACGAGGCCGCGATCGAGCCAGGTCACGCGATCCGCGCCGAGCGCCCACTGCAGCCGCGCCTCGAGCGCACGCTGATCGAGGCCCGGGTTCCGCGCACCGCCGAGGAGGCACTGCCGGGTCGTCAGGAGCGCGCCCTGGCCATCGACCTCGACCGCCCCGCCCTCGAGCACGAACTCGAACGCCGCGCCGCGCACACCGGACCACGCCATCACGCGCGCGCTGACCTCGGCGTCGCCCGGCATCACGTACTTGCCGCCCCAGCCATCGAACCGAAACCGCGCGGCCGCGAGCTCGCCGTCGCGCGTGACGAAGATCGGCCCGGTATCGCGCAACCAGACATCACCGTACGGGCCGTGATGGAACGTCACGCCCTGGGCCGCGGGTCCGAGGAGGGCACGCGCGGCGGCCTCGTCGGCGGCGTGCCGGACCAGGAGCTCCACCCGCTCACCGCGTGGCAGGCCGTGCTCGAGATCGACGATCGCCGCGACCATGTTCATGAGCGCGCGCTGCGGCGCTTTGAGGCCCTCGAGCCACTGCTCGGGATCGTAGGGCCACGCGGTCCACACGGCGGTGTGCGGGGCCCACTCGGCTGGCATCCGGAACGAAGTGCTCACGAGACGCCTTGTAGCAGATCGGGCTCAGCTCCATGCGTTCGGGGGGGGATCGATCGCGGGTGAACCACCGCGGCGCGCTGCGGCGAACGCCTGCGCGAACGACACCGCCGAGGGGTACCGCCGTCGGGGATCCTTGGCCATCGCGATCGCGAGCACGGCCTCGACCTGGGGCGAGACCTTCCCGAGCACGCTCGGCCGGATCGGTGGCTGGTGGACAAGCTGGTACACGAGCTCGGCGAGATCCTTGCCCTTGAACGGTGAACGCCCGGTGAGGCACCGATACGCGATCGCTCCCAGTGCATAGACATCCGCGAGGTGCGTGACCTGCCCTCCAGACGCCTGCTCGGGGGCCATGTACTGCGGCGTCCCCACCACGCCTTCCCCGGTCAGGGTGCCCTCGCTGCCGACCAGCTTCGAGACGCCGAAGTCGAGGATCTTCCAGGTCGCGCCCTCGTGGAGGAACAGGTTGTGCGGCTTGAGATCGCGGTGGACAACACCCGCGATGCGCGCGACCTCGAGCCCACGTGCGACCTGATCGAGGAGCACGCTGATCTCGTCGGAGGGCATGCGGGGATCGGTGCGCAGCCGGGTGGCGAGGTCCGTGCCGTAGAGCCGCTCCATCGCGATGTAAGGCACCACCGCATCCGGCGGTGACAACGCGATCACCTGGACGATGTTCGGCGAGGACAGCCGCGCCGCGACGTTCATCTCGCGATGGAAGCGATCGATCAGCGATTCACTCGCGGCGGACCGCGTGTTGAGCAGCTTGAGCGCGATCGAGCGGCCATCTGCTCCCACCGCCTCGTAGACATCGCCCATCGCGCCCCGCCCGAGGACGAGACCGATCTTGAAGCCACCCATCACTTGTCCGGTCCAGCGGCCCTCGTCGGCGTGCTTCTGGCGGGCGACGTCGTCCTTGACCTCGGCGAGCGCCTGCTGCTGATCGCCGATCAGCTGCATCGCGTTCTGGAGCTCGGAGATCGCCTCGGTGTTGGTGCGCCGTGCCCAGCGCCCGAGCATGTAGGCGGCGACCTGGAAGCCGAGGACGAGCACCTCGGCGATCGCGAGTTGCCCGGGGGTCGCGACGATGCTGGACAGCAGACCGATGTCGTCGATCCAGCCCGCGATGATCGGGATCGCGAGCAGGGCGTGGCTCGAGATACAGATCACGGCGATCGAGAGCGAGATCCACCGGCTTCGCCCGAGCGAGATCAGGATGATGCCGAGGATCGGCACCATCACGATCGCCGAGAACGGCCCGAAGTAGTAGAGCATCGGCGGGACGCCGCCGATGGTCGCGACGATCCACAGCACGCCGACCGGACGCGGCTGCCAGCGCTCCGGCTTGCCGGACAGCCACACCAGCCCGACATTCGCGAGCGACATCACGCCCGCACCGGCCCAGAAGATCTTCTGAGCGCGCGGATCCGCACCGATCATCACCGACAGCGCGATCGCGGTCAGCGGCGCGAGGATCCCGAAGATGTGGAACACGCGCATGCGCGGGAGATCGGCGTGGTCGAGCGCCTGCGCGGCGGTGGGCACCGGGCCCTTCGATCCGCTGGCCCAGGCGCTCGAACGCTTGGCATCCAGCACCGCCGTGAGCTCCTCGGCGACGGCCTCGACGTCGGCGATCGCACGCGGCGATGCGGCCTGAGTGCCGACGTCAGCCTCTGGATCGCGAGGATCGGCCTCGGTGGCATCGCCCGGGTCCACACCTCACAGCGTAGCGTAGCTACCGCTGGACACGCGGGAAAACCTCAGACGTAGCCGACGTAG
>JAYVRN010000835.1:0-3220 GCA_043776275.1 Myxococcales bacterium
GGCCCATGGCGGCGTGGTCTACGTCCCGTTCCTCAGCCAGTGGCTGTCGATCCTCGACGGCCGGACCGGCCAGCAGCTGACCCGCATCCGCGGCATCGACGAGCAGATCTCGACGCTCCGCGTGACCAGTGACGTCGCGTACTACGGCTCGCGCCAGGGCGTGTTCCGGCTCGACAAGCGCAGCGTCAGCGGCAAGCGAGATCAGGCGAGCTACGGCCAGGTCAAGGTCCCCGCACAGCTCGATCGCACCACCTACAGCAGCGATGCCTACGATCCGATCCAGCAGGGCTACACCGCCGCCGATCGTGCGCGCGTCCTGTGGTCGAGCCTCCCCACCGACACCGGGCCGATGAAGCTCGTCGGCAGCGGCTATGCGGTCCACTACTTCCGGTACGTATTCGGGTTCTCGCTCGATGGCGAGCTGCGGTGGGCGTACAGCCACCCGCGCGTCGAGCTGGTCGCCTCGGAACACACGGGGAGCGTGGTCGCCGGGGTGTCGTCGAACGGCGAGATCGTCGCCCTCGATCCGCAGACGGGTGGGGTGCGCGCGAAGCAGTCGCTCGGGATCTCGCAGCAGGTCCTCGGTGCCACGTTCGACGCCGATGGCTGGGCACCGTCCAGCGAGCAAAGCGCCAGCGAGACGGTCGCGGCACTGACCTCGATCGCACGTGATCACGATGCGCGGTTCGATCGCGTGAAGGAGCTCGCGGTGATCGCGCTCGCCAAGCAGCCGGGACCGTCGGTGACGAGCGAGCTGCTCTCCGTGCTGTCCGATGCCCGCGCCCCGCAGCGCCTCAAGGACACCGTGGTCGACCTGCTGACGACGCGACACGATCCGGCGGGGTTGCCGGTGCTCACCGAGCAGCTCGCCGTCCACAACGACTACCTGACCGGCGCCGAGACCGATGCGCTCGGGCCGGTGGCCAAGGCGATCGCCGGGCTCGGGCAGCCCGATCTCTCGCTCGATCCAAAGCAAGTGGCCACCGCACTCGCGGCACTGCAGCAGCACCTCGATGCAGCGACCACGGCGAGCCCCGACCTAACGTGGGTGATCGCGGCGATGGCGGCGATCGGTCACGGCGCCGAGCGGCCCGCGTTGATCTCGCACCTGCTGCTCTATCACGCCGATGACGACCTCGGCGGTGACGCCGGCTGGCAGAAGGCCATCGTCACGGCACTGGCGACCCGGGCCACGCCCGCGGATCGCGCCGTCCTCGGCTATGTCGCGGCGGATCCTCGGACCAAGGCCGGGCTCGCGACGATGATTCACGAGGCTCTGGGCGCGGATTGACACGGGAGCGCCTGGGGGTCACGCTGCAGGGACGTGGCGGATCGTCGGTTCAGGATCGTGATCTGCCGGGGCCCGGAGTGCGGGGATCGGCGTGGCTCGGCGGTGCTCCACGAGGCGTTTCGATCGGCGCTGGAGGCCCATGCCGCGCGCGAGCACACCGAGCTGGTGTGGCAGAGCTGCTTTGGCCGCTGCACACAGGGGCCCAATGTCTTGGTCAGGGAGCTCGTGACGTCCGAGCCCGGTGGGCTCACCAGTGGAGGGTTTGCGACCCTCCCGGGCCCGCGGGGAGTGACGGCTCTGTATAATCGGATGGACGCCGCGCGCGCCCAGCGCGTGGTCATCGAGCATGTGAATGGTGGGCACATCGTCCGCGACCTGATCGAGCGACCTGGCATCCACCCCAACGATCCCGCGGCACCAAGAACGAAAGACAGCTGAACGATGCGTACTTCGATGATCCACCTCGCCGCGGTATCGGCGCTCCTCGCGTCCGGCTGCAAGGGCGAGACGAAGACGGTTCCCGATCCTCAGACCGCCGAGGATCTGAAGAAGTGCCAGGAAGCGAAAGACCAGAAGGACAAGCTGATCGCCTCGCTCACCGACGAGAAGGCGGCGTGGCTGCGCGAGAAGGGCTCGAACACCGGTAACGAGATCGTCGTCTCGATCGAGGGCAACGTCCTGACCGTCAAGCCGGGGCCCGTCGGTGTCATACAGCCTCTCGATCCGAAGAAGGCGGGCGAGGCTTCTCGCCAGTTCATCGATGTCGTCGCGAAGTCACGTGGCGCGATCCAGAAGTGCTACGAGCAGGCCCTGAAGAAGGACTCGACGATCCAGGCGAAGACCATCACATTGACGGTCGAGGCCTCGTTCTCGGCGGCGGGCGCCTATCGTGATGCCAGCTTCCGGCCGTCGCTCGGCGGGACGTTCGATGCCTGCATGAAGACCGTGGCGAGCAAGTGGGCGCTCCCTCAGAACTCACCTGCGATGACGTTCAAGGCGCAGGTCTCGCTGACGCCGTCGTAGGCGCGTGGCGGGGGACGAGTGAGCAAGCTAAAGGAGCTCGAGAAGCGGCTCCGGGACGAGCCGGAGAACCTCGGGCTCCGGGTTGCGCTCGCGGGGGCGTATCGTGAGGCGAACCGCCTGAGCGATGCCGTGGAGCTGTATCGCTCCGTGGCGATCGCGTATCGCGATCAAGGCCGACTCCAGCAGGCGGTGGCGGTCTGCAAGAGCGTGCTCGAGCTCGCTCCCGACGACGCGGCCAGCCGCGCGCTGCTCGCCACGCTGACTCCGGTTGGATCTCCGGCGGCGCCCCCATCGGTACCGCCACCAACAACACCACCAACAACACCACCAATAACACCACCAATAACACCACAATCACGCGCATCGATGCGCGAGCCCGAGCGGGACCTCGACGTCGGGACACTGGTGGCGGCTCCCGTGATCCCCGAGCCTGTCGCGTCACCGCCATCGCGACCGTCCGCGCGTGACTCGACCGCGCCGAAACGACGATCGTCGTTCGACGAGACACCGCTCCCGCGGGCAGTGCCGTACCACGTGCATGACCCCACCACCTCCGTGTTGAAGAGGCTCTCCGAAGTCGATCTGCTCGACGACGATGGGCTCTCGGACGCCGCCGATACACGTCCGGGAGACGAGCCGACGCGGCCCTCCGGGCTGGCGAGCGCGGCACGGAAGATCTCGGCGTCGCTGGTCGGCAGCGCAGGCGAGGCCGACGTCGACGTCGCCGCCGAGCTCGACACGCGACAGCGGCCGAAAGTCGACGCCGTCGACGAGGAGCGCCTGTCGAGGCCTCCTCCGACGGTGCCGTTCGAGCGCCCGGACGACGACGACGGCGCCGACGACGACGCCGAGACCCCGATCCCCGGACTCGACCATCGCGACGAGGACCAGACCAAGCCGCGTGAC
>JAYVRN010000836.1:0-11005 GCA_043776275.1 Myxococcales bacterium
CGTGGCGGGCGTGAACCCGACGGCACACTGCAGATCGGGCAGCGTGATCTTCATCGTCGGATCGATCGCGGTAGAGAGGTCGGCGGTGAACGTCTTCGGCGGGTCGGAGAAGCAATCGCCGCTGAAGCCTGCTGCTTCGGCGAACCGCGCGTCGATCGTCGACAGCTGCGCGTTCAGGTACCCGACCACCGGCGAGGCGTCCAGGTTGCCTGGGTACGAGTTCTGGAACAGGTTGCGGATGTACTTCGCACCCAGCATCTCGAGCGTCGCGGTCGGGCTGCTGGCCGGTGCGAGGCGTGACATCGGGGTGGTTCCGCCCGGCTTCAGGCTCGCCGGCAACGACGCGTTGACGATCCGCGCGAGGTCGGGCGGGTCGAAGTGGTCCCCTTGGGATCCGCCCTTGTCTCCGCACCCCACGACCGTCGTAACCGCCAGCAACGCCCATGCTCTCATCTGTGCAGCGTATAGCGAATGCTATGCTCCTTCGAGTCCAAGCGAACGCTCGACGTCGTCCTTCAGCCGGTCAACCGCCGCCGTGGTAGCGCCACGCGATGCAGCGACGGTTCCGACACTCGGGACGATAAAATGCCGGGATGTACTCATCGTGCGGGGGGCAGCCCAGCGCGCACGACACACTCGAGCAACGCGTCTGCCGACGATCAAACGCTGCCTTCAGCGCGACGTACGGCTTCTCCAGGTTGCAGGCATCGCATTCGTTGGCGAGATCCGTCAGCACGCAGTCCGCGCTGGTCGAGCACGCGCCATTCTCGATCTGCGTCCCGATGATCTTCGAGCAGCCGGCGTCGGCATCGACGATCTTCGACGCAGAGCCGGCATCGCGGACCTGCGGTTCCGGCTTCGCGGACGTGACGACGGCGACAGCGGTATCGTGCGACGAGCACGCGCCGAGAGCGAAGCCGATCACCACCGTCATCGCGCGAGCCACGCTCTAGCGTAGCAAGAACCGCAGCGAACAAGCCGTCGGCAACGGCGTGGGCCAGATCGGTCAGCTCGGGTCCGAGGTCGTGTCACCGGGCAACTCAGCAAAGGCGGTCGCCGGGCTATCATCTTCGGATGCGGTGGGGAAGGTTCGTCGTGATCGTCGCGGTCGTCTCGTGCAAAGGTCGCGCAGACGCGCCCGCGCCCGCGCCGACGCCGACGCCGACGCCGACGCCGACGCCGACGCCGACACCGACAGGGGTCGACCCGCTCGGACTGTCGCCCGGAGCGCCGACGTTGCTGGCGCCGACGCCCGGCGAGTTACCGCCACCGGCGGTAGGCTACTTCCGGTTCCCGTACCTCGATCTCGACGTCAAGCTCCGCGACGCGGCCCATGCGGAGCTGCACGGACACAACGCCGTCACGTTCGATCACGGCTGCACGCTCGTCATCGACACCGTTCTCGTCGATGGGCCGCCGCGCGCCGGCACGCTGGGGTTCCGCTGCACCGCTGCAGGCCGGGATCAGGATGATCGTGTTCGCTCCGATTGCGAGTCGGCATGCAAGACGCTGGTTGCCGTGCCGGGCAGCACTGCGGTCGAACCGTACCCGCCCGGCCCGCCGGTGCTCGAGCTCTTCATCGAGCCCGCAAACGCCGATCGGATCCCTCGGGGCGCGTACGTGTGGAGCGACGGTACCGTCCAGTTCTTCGGCCCGACGTGCACGCGCTGGCGCGGTCGCCGCGGAACGCTCGCGCCCGAGCGCGTCAACGAGATCCTGGCCGCACTCGAGAGAAAGGGCGGGCTGAGTTCTCCCCCAGCGAGCCCGTGCCACGAGGGAACCTTCGCGGAGGTCGTGGTGCGCGCCCACGGCGAAGACAAGCCGCCCTACTCCAATGCCTGCACGCCCGACGGTTCCCCGATGCCGCGCGAGATCATGAGTGTCGCCGCGGCCCTCGGGCCGAACCCATGCGACATCCTCCCGCCGCCACGGACGCCGGTTCCCAAGGCGCCCCCCGCCGCGCTGGTACCCGAGTCGGCTCCGACAGTCCCGTTCCCCACGGAGGCGCCGTCGATCGCCTTCAAGTACACCGGCGGTGGCATGGCAGGCCCCAGCGACAACAGCCTCGACGTGTGGCTCGATGGGACGGTGCGTTTTGACGGCTACGCATGCAGGGCCCCGCGCCGCGCCACGCTGCCGCGGGAACGCGTCGCCGCACTGCTCGCCGCGCTCGATCAGCGCGCGATGCTGGATGCGGGCATCACCATGGACGACGTGCTCGTGTGCTGCGATTGCGACAAGAGCTCGCTCGAGCTTCGGCTCGGCGGGAAGCACTCGCGACTGATCAAGCGGGGCTGCGAACGCGCCGCAACCAATGGGTGGACCGATGCGTATGCGCTGTTGACCGAGGTGGTCGGAGCCAACCCGTGCGGCGCGAACGGTCGTTGATCGACCACCGTCGTCGCGCGTCTGGCCCACGGCGCGCGGGATTCAATTTCTTCTATACGCTCTCGCTGCGTGTGGCGGGACTCAGCCCCGATCGTCGACGCCGTCGCGCTACCAGGCGTGGCGCTACGTGGACGATTCCAGGACCTCCGTGAAGAAGCCGACCTGGAAGAATACCGACTTCGTCGGCGTCATTCGTGAACCGAACGGCGACGAGACGCTGGTGTTCATCGATGACGCTGATGGCACCACGGTCGTCGCGCGGATGGACAACGTGACCGGCGTCGAGTTGTTCGATCCCGTCTTTGTCGGCGGCGAAGACGACGACGTCACGTTCTGGGCCGTCGAGACGAAGAGCGCTGGCGGCGCGAAGAGCTGGCGCCTCGTCGTCTATCAGCACCCCGGCGAGGGCTCGAACAAATCCAATCACACGCATGTCGTCCGGATCTCGCCGCCGCTCCGACCACTCAAGGTATTTTCGAACGCGTCGACAAAGGCGTGGGCCGTAGAGGCCGGCACGGAGCCTGGCCTCTACCTTCCGATCCGCGACGACGGCACACTCGCGTGGTTTCCTGAAGGCGTGATCGGCGTGAAACCGATCCTGTTCCGCAACAACTGGGTCGGCTGGATCGTTCGCTGGAAGACGCCGGTCGAGGGTTGGTCGCTCTCGTGGCGCAAGGATCTCGGCGACGTCTCGGGGAACGGCGCGGCCTGGAAGGACCTCGCGTTCGGCGAGGCCGATGAACCTGTTCACGACCGGAATCGTGGCTTCGTGGGTCTGGAGACCATTGCCGGTACGCGTCACGATGGTTCTTGCGATGTCACCCAGTACACGGAGGGTTCATCGGACAGCGTCTCCGGCTGGGGACCGACCTGTGCGATCGCGCAACAGCGCATGCTCGAGCTCTACGCCGCGGTCGTTTCGAACAACAACGCCCGACTCGAGGCGCTCAACGCGGAAAGCGAGCGCCGAGAGCGCGCCGTGCCAGCGGTGACGTACGGTGGGTCAATGCCGACGGCTTGCGCCAACGCGCCGGCCGACCGACACTCGGGGCAATGAGAACCATGGCCCTTGCGATGACCCTGACGTCCGTCGCATGCGGAAAGAGCAAGGGCGAAGCGGACAGGCCGGTGGCCGAGATCACCGCCGCGGTGAGCTCGCGGCTCGATGCGCTTCGCGCCGCGGTCACGGCGTTGCCAACCGCCAGCACGTCCTTGACGCCCTGCAAGCCCGACCCGGATGCGAGCGTGCTGGATCTCGCAACGGCGAACGCGGTGCTCGGGATCCCGAACGACCCGACGAAGGCGGCACCCTACTTTGCCCAGGCGCGTGCAGATCGATTCTTCTGGGAGAAGCTCAAGGATCCCCACGCCGAGGAGCAGCAGCGAGGCGTGTACAGCCTGAGGAAGCTCACGCAGGTCGCGCTATTCCGAGCCGATACGCAAAAGGCGCCCCAGGTGATGATGCCCAGCGTGGTGCCGGGCTTCGTCGAGGGCCGCCTCGTCGCCTTTGATTTGAGGGGCGTTGCCACCTGTGCGACGCGCATCCGGGTCGACGGCCCGACCGCGGTCGGGACCATGGTGGCGAAGTACGCCTCGATGGAGGCCGAACAGCAGGCGCTCACCGTCAAGGCCGCGGAGGACCTGACCGACCTCCTCACGCGTGCGGTCGACGTCGTGTTCAAGCCGCGCGCAGAACTGCGCTGACGACCTTCAGCGGGACGAGCGCAGCGCGCGGCGTCGAGGGTCGTCGAAGTAGCGTAGGCTCCAGGCGTGCGCGAAGTGTCGGGAAGTATCATTTTGGTGGCGGTCGTGACAGCGGCCTGCGGGAAGGGTGGCGCCCGTATCGTGAAGACGAGTGTCGTAGACCGTCCTCGCATGTCGCAGGGTGCGATGGCGCCGCAGAACGTACTGCTCGTCGACCTCGAGTGTCCGGCGAACACGCAGTTCGAAGGTCGCCTTGTCAGCGGGCCGACCGAGAGCAATCAGACGGACAAGTTCAAGGGAACGACGGACGGTGAAGGTCACGGCCAGGGCGCACTCGAGCTGACGGGCTACCAGTTCGCGAAGGTGACGGAGGTCGAGATCCGCTGCGATGGCAAGTTGGCGACGGCACCGGTCTCGCTTCCGTTGACGTTACTGTTCAACGGGAACCGCGCGCTGTGCTGGGGTACATCGTGTGAGGTCGCGGTGACCAAGTCGCGCGAGTTCGCTGTCTTCAAGGGGACAGGGCCGGATCTCGATGGCTTCACGTTCGCCGGTCAGGCCGCCGTCGCAGAGGGCACCGACAAGATCTTGCGGACCGAGCCCCCGGGTGGGACCGCGAAGCTGCGCCTCGATCAGCTCAAGACGTCCATGCGCATGGGGGGGGTGCTCGTTGTGCGGAGCCACGGCAAGACCGCCGAGGTGACCATTCCGGAGACCAGCTTCTATGTCTATACGGAGCCGCTCGCCTTGGCATACCTGAAGCGGATCGAGACGGGTCTCGCCGGCGCGAAGCGTGCCTCTGCCCCTGCCAAACGGTCGTCCGCCGTCTTGCACCTCGGCGATCACCTGCACCCGATCGGAGACGTGGCGACGTCGCTCGGGAACGTGGAGGTGATCGCGGTCGCGACGGAGACGAAGACGGGCAGCAAGATCCGCACGATCAATTGCGGGACCTATCGCGGCGCGGACGGCGCGAGCGCGTCCTATGTCGTGTACCTGATCGACTCCGACGTCACGGTCTACGACGTGCCCACCAAGACGATCCTGGCCACCAAGACATTCCGAGGCAGTGGGTCCTGTCCGAGCAGCTTCCTCAGCGAAGCGGGGCAGCAGGGCCAGGGCGGCGGCTACGCGAAGCCCGATCAGATCGAAGCATATGTGTCGACGTTCGTGAGATAGGACGATCGCGCAGGAGCTGCGCGCGCCACTTGTTCGCTCCGCCGACTCTGCGCGGAAACTCGATGTGGGGTGCGCTGGAGCGGGCTTCCACGGGCACGGTTACTGCTTCATCTGTCACCACTACCACCGTCTGGCGTGAAGGCACGGACTGCAGAAGGCACAGGGACGCGGTGGCACGGTACCCCGGTGAGCGACGCGGCCGTCGGGTGATCCAACCGAGACGCTGAGGAGATCAGCGATCAGCGATGCCTACATCGTGACCCTTCGGCTTCTCACCTCCCGGTGCGGCGCCTGCGCGGTGCTCGCCTTCGCACTGCTCGCAGGCTGCGGGCGCGAGTCGATCGACGCGCTCGAGCTTCGAGATCCGGCGGCATGCGCCGGATGTCACCCGCAGCACACCCTCGCCTGGGCGGGGAGCATGCACGCGTATGCGAGCGACGATCCGGTGTTCGTTGCGATGAACCGGCTTGGCCAGCGCGAGACCGCTGCCGCGCTGGGTACATTCTGCGTGCGCTGCCACGCGCCGATGGCAGTGGCGGCCGGCGCAACCGACGATGGCCTCGACCTCGATCAACTTCCGCGTGAGCTTCGCGGCGTGACCTGCGTCGCCTGCCACCAGATCGAAGCAGTGAACGCGATCAACGATGGCGACCTCAGCTTCGTGGACGACGGGAGCATGCGCGGCGGCCTGCACGCCCCTCGGTCCACGCCGGCGCATCGCTCGGTCCGGTCGTCGTTGCTCGCGAGCGTCGACCCAGAATCGTCGACGGCGTGCGGCGCCTGTCACGACGTGGTTCCTCGGAGCGGACTCGCGATCGAGCAGACCTACGCCGAGTGGAGCGGGAGTCTGTTCGCGCGCCCCGAGATCGGGCTGTCGTGCGCGGCGTGCCACATGATCGGCAGCGATGCCCCCGCCGCGCGGGACGGGCCGACGCGGCGGGTTCACGATCACACGATGGCTGCGGTCGACGTCGCGTTGACGCCGTGGCCCGGCATCGATGTCCAGCGGCGAGCGATCGCGCGCGACCTCTCGGGTGCGTTGACCACCACGCTGTGCGTTGCGGCGGGTGGGCTCGAGGTGACGGTCACGCTCGATAACACGCAGGCCGGCCACGCGTTCCCGAGCGGGACGACCCACGCGCGACGGCTGTGGGTCGAGCTGGTCGCCGAGACCGGCGGTGTGGAGCACAGCATCACCGGGACTCATCGGGCCGGCGACGTGATCCACGCCGGTGATGCCCCCAGTGCATGGGTGCTCGGCAGCCGGTTCCGTGATGCCGCCGGAGGCGAGGTTCAGCTGCCCTGGCAGGCCGTCACGATCGAGAGCGATCTCCTCGCGCCGTCGGTCACGACCGACCGCAGTGATCCGCGCTTCTATCACGCCAAGAGCCGGAGCTGGCTCGTGGCAGGCAGCCCGGAGAAGATCCGGCTCGCGGTCCACCTGCAGCCGATCGGTCTCGACGTTCTCGACGTGCTGAGCGGATCGGGGATCTCGCAGCGAGCGTGCGCGCGGAGATGCCGACCCTCGACGTCGCCGACGCCGGGCTCGAGTGGCAGGCCGCACGCGACGGGCTCGGGTGCATCCACTGAGCGATCAGATCACAGCGGCGCCGTCAGGCTCGCGGTCGTGAGCAGGGCGCGGCGCTCGGCCTGCGCGGCAAACTCCGGGAACCACGAGCCCAGCACGCCGACCGCTGTGACGAGGTGCCAGTCCGAGCACAGCGTGAGGTCCACGGTCGCCGAGATGTAGAGGCTGCGCATCGGCCCGAGCGTCCGATCTCCGGTGCGGAGGGTGGGGATGCCGGTCGCTCCGTCGTAGTGCGCGCGGTAGAGCGCGGCACCATCCTGCACGTAGCCGCGGCCGAGCAGCCCTACCAGCCAGCGATCGCCGACCTGGTGGTACCCCTCGAGGTTCACGGTGTGGCTCTTCAGCGAGGGTCGCGCGCCGGCTCGCGGTGACCTCCGCGACGAGCATCGGGAGCGGCGTGCCTGCCATTTCGACGCGGACCTGCCGGTACGGACTCGCGTGATACCCCGAGAGCCACGCTCCCTCGGCGATCAGATCGGCGACCGTGCGGCGGTCTAGCAGCTGAGACAGGCTCGCGATGAGCTGGTGACTCTCGCGCGTGCGTCGGAACGCCGGATCGGTGACGGCGCGGGCGATGTCATGGCCCGCGGTGTATCGGAGCTCGACGGTGGAGTTGCGCTCGGCGAGCTCGGTGTGTGCGCTCACGGTCGCCCGCAGTGCGTCGTAGTCGTGCTCGTGCGAGACCCGCACCCCGGCCGACGCCGAGGTCGCCGTGCCGATGGCGAGGAGCCGGGTGACCTCGGCCCCGAGATCGATCCGGCGCTCGTGCACGGTGGCCGGGGAGGCGGAGGTGACAACATCGACGGACGCGCCCGTCACGGCGTCGATCGTCGAATCGATTGCCAACGCGGTGCGTGGACCGAGCCAGGTTCTCACGCGAGCGCCGGGCGACACCACGGTCACGTGATCGTCGTCCGTGTAGATGCGGAACGACGCGGTCGCGGATGCCGGGTCCGACGGCTCGGCGGTCGACGTCGACGTCGACGTCGTCAGCATCGACGCGACCCCCGCGGCGATCAGTTGCAGCCGCACCCGCCTCCACCTTCGGTGCTGGCGCCCCCCGTTCCTTCGCGGACCGTGAACACGTGCTCGTCGCCGGTGGTCACTGCCGGCCACACGGGCGCTCGCATCGCAGGCGCGGCGAGCAGCTCGCGCTGGTGGGCGTGAACGCGCACGAAGCTGCTCGTCACGCCCGCGATCAAAGCGACAAGCAGGGCCGCACGGCGCATAGACACACCACCGGGGCGTGCAAGAACCGGGACGCCAGCCGCGGCAGGCGTTCGCGCAGGATCTGCAGGAGGTCAGCTGCACCGATTCGTCGCAACGACCACCGCCGCCGAGATGCCGTACCCGTGGGAGCTCGTGCTGCCGGCCCCGCGATCATGCTGAGGATCCCGCAGGACATCCCGACGCGGCCGGGAACCTGCCACAACACGACGGGGGCTACCGTCAGGTTCCAACGACGAGCTCCGCCACAACAGGCGGACTTCATCTGCACGGACCGATCGGGCCCGGTGCGAGCTCCTTTGCTTGGCGACCGAGTCCGGGGAGTTGCCGGCCGCGCAGACCGCGAAGGCTCACACGTGCACCTCACGTCCCTGGCGCCCCTCGCGGCCCTGGTCGCTCGAACGGATCGATCAGCCCGTACAGCCGCCAGTCCCTCGCGAGCAGCGACGTCCGCGGCGGTGACATCGGCAGGGGCTCGTACTCCGGCGGCACCCTGAGCCACACCGGCTGCGACCAGCCGACGAACGTCACGCCGCTCGAATACGGATCGACCGGCGCCTGGCTCGCACCATCGGCGCGGTGACGCCGTCAGTTGTTGGACGGGATGCCGCGGCGACAGCTCGGGCCGCGTGCGATGCGGACCGCCGCGCCGACGGTTGGTCTTGGGGCGACTGGCGCCAGGCCGCGCGCCGCCGCGCCTGCTCTTGGGCTTGTCCGCGAGCCTGCGCTTGGGCCTGTCGATGACGTCGTTCATCGTCTGAATAGGGCAACAGCACGCGACCCTGACAACGAATCGTCGTCGAGAACGGGGCCTCTGTCCGCATGCCGGACATCCAACGATCCGGCGCCGCGATCAGGCCACGCAGCCGACGAGCTCTCGCCACGCGGAGCGTCAGGGGCGGGGGCGGCGGACCAGAGCGAGTAGATCCCACCGCCGCCGTGGCCCCGCACTCCGGGTGGGTGATACGTCGGCCGTGACGCGACCTCGTCGAAGGAACGCGATCCGAGCGATGGTCCGCTACCCCCGACCCGAGCGACGCGCGCATGTGGTCAGCAGAACGTGAGCGACGGGCGGCATCCACGCCGCGAGCAACTGACGCAGTCAGCGTTGTGAGTAGATGAACGTGATCGCCGTGCACACCGGGACCGGCTTGCCGTCGATCGTGTACGGCGAGTATCTCCACCGAGCCATCCCGGCGAGAAGGTCGCGGTCGTAGGCTGGAAGGCCCGTCGACTTCGTCGGCAACACCGACTCGACGCCCCCGGCTTCGTCGAGACACACACGGAAGGATCCCGTGACCTTCGTGACGCGAAGTCGCGCGACCTGCGACTTGGTCTCGTCGTCGGGGACAATGAAGCGGTCACCGGCGATCCGTTTGCCTTCCATCACCGTGATGAACCGCCGCTGCCCGATCGACAGCGGTGGGCGCCTGTTCTTCGACGGGGGGGGCGGCAGCGGTAGTGTCTCGACGGGTGGTGCTTTGCCGGCTGGATGCGCCATCCGCACCATCGAGCACGCGGGCTGCGCCTTTCCCGCGTGCTCGAACGGGCGGAACGTCCACGCCTGTGCGATGGCGATGAACGCGTCCATTGCCACGTATGACCGCGGCGTGTACGGATCGATCAGCGTGACGTTGCCGGTCTCGTCGAGACAGATCTTCAGCCACACCATCGCGACGTCATCGGAGTCGGTCGGCGACAGCTCGCCTTCGATCGCGCGCGCGGTCACGGCGTCGAGGACCGGCACGCGCTGGCCACTTGCCCGCAACGCCTCGAACGCACCGGTATCCAGCGTCGGTACACTCGGCGACCCCGCGTACTGCGAGGCGAACCCGATCCACGTCAGTTGCGATCGGCTGCCCAGCTGGAGGATGCGCGCCTCGACCTCGAAGCCGGGCCCGTAGCTCAGCACCGCCACATCGCCGAGCCCGTCCTCTCGCGTGCTCGGCCGAAGCTTCAACGCCGCGAGACAGCGCGCCAGGTCACCGAACTTGTCCTTGCTGACCTCCCCGAGAGGAAACGCCGCGGCACACGCCGCGTCGTCGAAGATCAGCTGCCCGAGCGTGACCGAGTCACGCAGCAGCTTCGCCACCGCGGCCGGATCTCCTGATGCGTCCGTCATCGATGCTCTCGCAGCCTCGCGCGCATCCGGCAACCTGAGTCCAGGGCCACACCCGCCGCAAACGACCAACCCGACCAACAACCCCATCAACGTTCGCGACATGGAAGAAACGCTACCACTCGGCGATGTACCCGAGACATGTCTCCAGGCCGGCGGTGATCGCGACTTCGCAGATTCGAGCCATGAGGCTCCGCTGCTGTGGGCAGCCGATCCGCCCTTGACAATGAACCGATGGTTTGTTATTAACAAACCATCGGTTCACAAAGGAGGCAGCATGGCCAAGACAGTGATGATCACGGGAACGAACTCGGGCTTTGGGCGGGCGACGGTGGAGTTGTTTCACGCGAAGGGCTGGAACGTGGTCGCGACCCAGCGGAAGCCTGATGAGGGGCTGTTTCGTGACCTGGAACGCGTCCGTGTGATCCCGCTCGAGCTCACGGATCCGGCCTCGATCCGGGCTGCCGCCGAGGCTGCACTCAAGCTGTTCGGCGGCGTGGATGCGCTCGTCAACAACGCGGGGTTCTTTCAGATGGGCCCGATCGAGACGACCTCGATGGCTCAGATCCGCGCGCAGTTCGAGACCAACGTGTTCGGTCTACTCGATCTGACGAAGTGCCTGTTGCCGTCGATGCGTGAGGCCGGCGGCGGGGTCATCATCAACCTCGCATCTGTCAGCGCAGAGAACGGCTATCCGTTCGCAGCCGCGTACTCGGCGTCCAAAGCAGCCGTCATGGTCCTCAGCGAGGCCCTCAACCTGGAGCTCGAGTGCATCAACGTGTCGGTCAAGGCGATCCTTC
>JAYVRN010000837.1:0-10991 GCA_043776275.1 Myxococcales bacterium
GAGCTACGCGAAGGCAACCTCCGGTTCCTGCCGTTCTCCGAGGACGGCTTCATCTCGGATCTCGCCACCTGCCGCGCGGTGATCGCCGGCGGTGGCTTCACGCTGATGGGCGAGGCTGTGTTCCTCGGCAAGCCGATGCTCGCGCTCCCTCTCGAAGGTCAGTTCGAGCAGTGGCTCAACGCGAAGTATCTCGAGCGCGAGGGCTACGGCATGTTCACGCTCACACTCGATGATCCGGCCGTCGTCCCCCGCTTCCTCGAGCGCACCGCGGACTATGCGCGCGCGCTCGCCGGCTACCAGCAGAAGGACAACTCCGAGATCCTCGGCGCCGTGGACGAGTTCCTGCACCGCACCGCCACCGAGCCGCGCTGATCTCCGCCGCCACCGCGCCGCGCTGATCTCCTGTGCCACCGAGAGACGATGTTCTCCGCCGCCACCGAGCCGCGCTGATCTCCGCCGCCACCGAGACACGATGTTCTCCGCCGCCACAGAACCGCGCTGTTCTCCGCCGCCGCCGAGACACGATGTTCTCCGCCGCCACAGAACCGCGCTGTTCCTCGCCGCCACCGCACCGCGCGGATCTCCGACGCCACCGAGACACGATGTTCTCCGCCGCCACCGAGCCGCGCTGATCTCTGTCGCACCTGATCTCTGTCGCCACCGAGCCGCGCTGATCTCTGCCGGAGCTGCTCTCCGCCGCCGCCACCCACGGACGCCAAACGCTTCGTCCGCCGCGCCGTCAGCGACCTTCGTACATGTACGCGCTGCCCGAGCCGCCTCCGCTCCCACCGCTCCCCGATCTCCCGCCGCTCCCCGAGCCCCCGCCGCTCCCCGTGGGCGGCACCCGCGGCAGCTTCTTCGGCGGCAGCTTCGGCGCAGCAGCGCCCGCATCGACGGCACCAGGCACGACGGCGGCGGCATCCAGCACAGGCGCGACGGCAGCATCGGGTGGGGCGGCCGGCGTTACGATCGCGGCATCCGCAGGCGCCTTTGCCGACTCGCTCCCACCGCGCGTGCCGAGGATCGCGATCACGGCGATCACCGCACCGATCACGGCGAACGCACCGATGATCAGCCCGCCGCGCCAGGCCGGCGTGCCGCGCTGCACCTCACCCGCACTGCTCGCCATCGTGGTGCCCACGGTCGCCACCGCCACCGACACCGGCGCGACGGGCGGCGGGCGCGCGATCGTGGCGTGCAGCTGCGACGGCGCCGCGAGCAGCGCATCGATCGCACGGACCAGCTCGGGCATCGTCGAGATCCGCTGGTCGACCTCCTTCGCGAGACACCGCAGCACCAGCGCATCGAGCTCGGGCGAGATGCCGGTGGCAACCGAGCTCGGTGCGGGCGCCGGCACCGTGAGGTGAGACGCGATCAGGTCACCGGGCGTGGCGGCCACGAACGGCGTCCTCCCCGTGAGCAGATGGAACAGCACGCAGCCGAGCGCGTAGATGTCGGTGCGGTGATCCACGCGCCCTGCCCCGCGGCACTGCTCGGGGGACATGTACGCCGGCGTCCCCATGATCATCCCGGTCTGCGTCAGGTTGTGGCCCACGTCGCTGTCGCCGAGGAGCTTGGCGATCCCGAAATCGAGGACCTTCACGCGCTCGCCGCCGCTCAGATCGGGCACGAGGAAGATATTGTCGGGCTTCAGATCGCGGTGGACGATCTGCGCCGCGTGCGCCGCCGCCATCGCGACGGCCGCCTCGCGCACGATGAACAGCGCCCGCTCCGCGGGCACGCGTCCCGTCTGATAGATCGCGCGGGTCACGGTCTGGCCGGACAGGTGCTCCATCACCAGATACGCGGTGCTCTGCTGCCACCCGGAATCGATCACGGTCACGATGTTCGGATGATTGACGCGGCTGGCGGCCCGCGCCTCGTCGAAGAACCGCTGCACGATCCCCTGGTTCTGCGAGAGCTCGGGCCGCAGCAACTTGATCGCGACCTTGCTGCCGAGCATCGTGTGCTCCGCGAGCCACACCGTGCCCATCCCGCCGGCCCCGAGCTCGGCGACGAGCCGGTAGATCCCGAACGTCTCGCCGATCATCGCGCGATCACCGGAAGAACCAATCGACGGCCACGGTCCCGATCAGCACCGGGGACGACTGCACGACGATGACCGCGTGCAGGCCGAGCTCGACGGGCTTCTGGCGAAGCCGCACGATGATCGGGCTCGCGCGCACGGCCTTCCACAACCCATAGTCGGTGGGGCGGTAGCCGCCCTGAAATAGATCGAGACCCACCCCAAGACCGACCGCGGAGGCGAGGCCCGGCTTCCAGGCCAGCAGGTAGTCGAGCCCGAGGCCGAACGCGAACAGGTTCGAGTTGTCGCCGGAGTAGCTCGGGTCGTTCTCGATCCGCGTGTACTGGAGGTTGAACACGCCGCGGATCGCACCCGGGCCAGCCTCGGTCTGGAGGATCGCGCGGAGCCCCGGTGTGAGGTCGCCGTCCGTGGTGCCACCGAGCGCCACGCCCAGCGCGAAGTTCCCGAGCGGCGGATCGATGTTCGAGCCGGTGGAAGTCGCGGGCGGCCCATTGGGCACCACCGGATCCACATGACGCGTCTGGAGCCGACCGGTCTCGGGCGTGACCGGTCCAACCAAGGGCGTGACCGGCGGCTCCACGGGCGTGACGACGGCGAGCTTGGTCAGCGCGGGCACCGTGGCCGTGCCTCGACCGCGGGGCGCGATCTCGACCCTCACCACCGCGGGCGCGTAGCCCTGCGCCTTGGCCTCGAACACGTAGCTGCCCGGATCGATCGGCAGCGCCTGATCCCAGGTCGCCGATGGCACCGCGGCTCCGTTGCGGGTGACCACCAGACCGGGGAGGCGACGCTCCGCGGCCACCGCTACCGTGAGGAACGCGCGCTGCCCCACGATCACGTTGGCACGCCGTCCGGCCTCGACGGCACGTGGATCCTTCTGCATCGCCGCCAGCGACTTGGCCTCGAGGAACACATCCCACGCAGTGGCCAGCTTGCCCTGACGTTCCCGGCAGTCCCCGAGGTTCAGCAGCGTGCCGACCTTGGTCTCGACCTCGCGGCTCCGCTGGAACTTCTCGCAGGCCTCATCGACCTTGCCCACCTTGAGCAACTCTCTGCCTTCGAGGAACAGCTGCTCGCCGGCCGGATCGGCCTCCGCGCGCGTCGCCACGAGGGCGAGGGCACAGCAGATGAGGCTCGTTGGCGAGATCCAGGACACGGTTCTCGAAGGCTATCCCACCACGCCCCGCGGCGTGTAGTAGAACGCACGGATGCGCACGCTCGTGATCGCGATCCTGTGCCTCCCTGCCGTGGCGGCCGCCGAGGGGCCCCGCCTGACGCTGGCCGAGGTGATCGCCAAGGCCCTCGCGAGCCCGAAGGCCCAGATGGCCGAGGGAGACCGTGCCGCCGCCGCCGCTCGGATCGACGAGGCGGATGCCGCCCGTCTGCCGCGGATCAAGGCGACCGCGTTCACCACGCTGTCTCCCGAGATCACCTGCGACAACGCCGATTGCACCCAGACCAGCCCGCGGAACTACGCGTTCAAGTTCAGCGGCGTGTTCGGCAGCGCGCAGCTCGATGTCACGCAGCCGCTGTTCACGTTCGGCAAGATCACCCACGCGCGCCGCGCAGCGCGTGCGGGCCTCGATGCGCAGCAGGCGCTCGCCGACGAGACCGCCGGCGATCTCGCCGTCGATGCGGCCCGCGCGTACTGGGGCGTCAAGGTCGCGCGCGAGCTGGGGTACATGCTCGACGATGGCATCGACGAGGTCGCGAAGGCGTTGAAGGGCATCGACGACAAGGCCGCCGATGCGCCCGACGTCTCGATCCAGGATCGCCAGCGGATCGCGGTGCTGCTCGCCGAGGCCAAGGTCCAGCGCGCCGATGCGCAGATGGGCGAGCTGCAGGCCCTCGCGGGGCTGCGCGCGCTCGTCGGGATCCCCGATGCGGATGTCGACAAGGACGAGCTCGCCGCGATCGATCACGCGGTGCCCACCGTGGCCACTGGAGATCGTCGCCCGCAGGCCGTGGCCGCACGGTCCGGTGCCACCGCAGCCGACGAGCTCGCGAAGATGGCGACCAGCCAGTACTACCCCGACGTCGCGCTCGTGGGCTCCGCCGTGATCGCGCGTGCGCAGGGCGTGGACGATCCTCCAAGCACGTTCGCCAATGATCCGTACAACCGCAGCGGCGCGGGCCTGGTCCTCGCCGTCCAGTGGACGATGGAGCCGTGGACGATCAAGGCGAAAGCCGACCGCGCGCGTGCGGAGGCGCACAAGGCCCGCGCGCTGTCCTCGCTCGCGGCGCTGGGGGCCAGCTATGACGCCCAGACCGCCCTCGCAGAGGTCTCGGCGGCCCACGCCAAGGTCGCCGCGGCGGCCGAAGGGGAAACAGCGGCACGCACCTGGTTGGCGTCGGTCCTGCAAGCCCAGGCGATCGGCACCGGTGAAGCGAAGGACCTGGCAGATGCGTACATCGCGTGGTTCGGGATGCGGGCCCGGTGGGCACAAGCCGTCTTTCAATGGAACGTGGCCGTGGTACGCCTCGGCCGCGCCTCCGGTGAATTCCGGGCCGGGGGCCCCCGTCCCAAGGAGTGACTCATGAAGCGCCTGATCGTCGCCCTGCTGATGACCGCGACCGCCCCCGTGGCCCTCGCCGCCCCTGAGGTGGCCAAGCAGACCGCGCCCGCCAAGGCAGGACCGGGCACCACCGCGGTCAAGGCGGTCAACGACACGTTCGCGAACCTCCTGAAGACCAAGGTCACCGCGGGCTCTCCCGAGGAGAAGGCCCTGGCCAAGAAGGTGACGGATAGCGTGCGCGGCTTCCTCGACATCGACCAGCTCGGCAAGCGCGCCATGGCCGACAACTGGGCCAAGCTGACCAAGCCGCAACAGGACGAGTTCCAGGCGCTGCTGCGCTCGCTGATCGAGGACAACTACGTCCGCGGGCTGCGCTCCAACGTCAAGTACGAGATCGTGTACGGTGGCGAGACGTCAGACAAGGACGGCAACCTCACCGTCGCGACCACGGTCAAGTCCGAGCGCAAGGGCCGGCCGTTCACGATCGCGATCGACTACGTCCTCGTGAAGGACGGTGACAAATTGCGGGCGTGGGATGTCAAGACCGACGGCGTTGGCCTGGTGGAGAACTACCGCGTGATGTTCAACAAGATCATCGCGAAGGACGGGTTCCCCGGCCTGATCGCGAAGATGAAGAAGAAGCAGGCCACCACCGGGACCTGAGCTCTGGCGGCGGCGGTATCGTCCGGCCGATGTCGGAACCGAACCCGCACGTTACCGCCGCGAACGCGTGGCTCGCCGAGGACCCCGATCCGATCACCGCCAAGGAGCTGCGCGAGCTGATCGTTGCGGCCGACAAGGCGGATCCCGCGGCGCTGAAAGATCTCGCCGAGCGGTTCACCGGATCGCTCGAGTTCGGGACCGCGGGTCTCCGCGGCATCCTCGGCGCGGGTCCGCAGCGGATGAACCGCGTGCTGGTCCGCAAGGTCTCCGCCGGGCTGGGTGTGTACCTGCTCGCGAACGTCCCCGAGGCGAAGCGCAGCGGCGTGGTGATCGGTCACGATGCGCGCCACAACTCGCGCGTGTTCGCCGAGGACACCGCGCGCGTGCTCGGCGGCCAGGGGATCAAGGTCTACCTCGCGCATCGCCCATGGCCCACCCCCACCACCGCGTGGGCCGTGGTGGACAAGCGCGCATGCGCCGGCGTGATGGTCACCGCGAGCCACAACCCGCCCGCGTACAACGGATACAAGGTCTACTGGAGCAACGGCGCGCAGATCATCCCGCCGCACGACGCGGGGATCGCGAAGACGATCGAAGCGATCGGCCGGAGTGACGAGCTCGCGATGCCCGAGCTCGACGAGCTCCGCCGCAATGGGCTCGTGATCGATCTCGGCGAGAACGTGCACGACGACTACCTCGCCAAGGTCATCGCGCTGCGCGAGCACCCCGAGCTCGATGGCACGGCGCTCGTGGTGGCGTACACGCCACTGCATGGCGTGGGCGCGCTCTCGGTCGAGGGTGCGATGAAGCTCGGCGGGTTCCCCAAGCTCCACACCGAGAAGTCGCAGCGCGAGCCCGATGCGGACTTCCCGACGGTCGCGTTCCCGAACCCCGAGGAGAAGGGCGCGATGGATCGCGTGCTCGCGCTGGCCGCCGAGGTCAAGGCCGACCTCGTGCTCGCCAACGATCCGGATGCGGATCGGCTGTGCGTGGCGGTGCCCGACGGCGCCGCCTATCGCGTGCTCTCCGGCGATCAGGTGGGCGCCCTGCTCGCGGACTACCTCCTGACCGTGTCCCCGAAGGACAAGCGGATGGTGGCCACCACGATCGTGTCCTCGCAGCTGCTCGGCTTTCTCGCCAAGGAAGCGGGCGCGGACTATCGCGAGACCCTCACCGGCTTCAAGTGGATCGGCAACGCCGCGATCGAGTACGAGGCCAAGCACCACGGCCGGTTCGTCATGGGCTACGAGGAGGCGCTCGGGTACTCCGTCGGCCCGCTGGTGCGCGACAAGGACGGGGTCTCGGCGTGCGTGCTGTTCGCCGAGCTGACGGTGTGGAACCGCGCCCGCGGCAAGAGCGTGCTCGAGCACCTCGATGACATCTACCGGCGCGTGGGCCTGTTCGTGACCGAGCAGGTCTCGCTCACCAAGCCGGGCGCCGAGGGCATGGCGCAGATCAAGGCGGCGATGGCGAAGTTCCGCGGTGCGCCGCCCCAGGAGCTCGCCGGCCATCGCGTGGACACCGTGGTGGATCTCGCGCAGGGCGAAGGCGGCCTGCCGCCGAGCGACGTCCTCGTGTTCAAGCTCGATGGCGGGCGCCGCGTGATCATGCGGCCGAGCGGCACCGAGCCCAAGCTCAAGAGCTACTACGAGGTCCGCGTCACTGTCGGCGCCACCGAGCCGATGGCCGAGGCGCGCACCCGCGGCCTCGCCGAGCTGGCCAAGCTCCGCGACGCGCACCAGAAGCTGATGGGCTGAGGTCGCCCCGCGCTGATCTCCGATGGCGCGGCGGGCCGATTCAGCAGGCTGTCTCGCGACGCCAGCGGGTGAGATCAGGCACTTGGCGATCGCACGTTGCTCAAGTTGAAACCGTCCCCGGCGCAGCGGGCCGATTCAGCAGGCTGTCTCACGACGCCAGCTGCGTGAGATCAGGCACTTGGCGATCGCAAGTTGCTCAAGTTGAAACCGTCCCCATACCCCGCGACGCCAGCTGCGTGAGATCAGGCACTTGGCGATCGCAAGTTGCTCAAGTTGAAACCGTCCCCATACCCCGAGTTGCTCAAGTTCAAACCGTCCCCTCAGGGTCCAGTACGGCCGGGTCCCCGTGAGCTGAGGCCCCGCTCTCACGGTGGATCCTGCGCCCCGCCGCGGAAGCTCAGGGTCCAGTCGGCGGCCGAGTCTGCGGCGCCGGCGGCACCACCTGCGGCAGCATCGCGAAGAACTTGTCCATCTGCTCGCGCTGCCTGGGCGGCATGTACTCGAAGTTGCGGCCGCGATCGATGATCTCCCAGAACTCCTTGGACTCGACGCGCCCGAGCTGCTCGCGGATCGACTTGAGCCGATCGCGATCCTCGCCCGCCATGTCGAGGGCGATCTTGTGCGCCCGCTCCTCGGCGCCGGTCGCGAGGTAGTAGCAGGCGAGTTTGATCTGCGCCTTGCGAATGCCCTGGAGGCCCGATTCCTGGCGCTTGAGGCGCAATGGTTGATCGAGCTCGAGGAACATCGCGAGCATCTTGTCGTCGAGATCGTGGCCGTGCTTCTGCGCGTGCGCGAACTCGCACAGCGCGGACACATCGTACGCGACGGTCTCGGTGACGAAGCCGAGCTGCATGTCGTAGCTCGTACGGCCGTAGTAGATCATGTGCTTGACGCCAGCGATCGCGAGATCGTCGGCGCGGCCCTTGATCATGCTCTCGACGAGCAGCCGGTACTGGTTCATCACGTTGTACGCGGTGCGCACGGCGCGGGCATTGAGCGCGGCCCGCAGGTAGCTGTTCATGAACCGGAACGCGAGCTCGACCACGGCGCGATCGCCCTTGGCGAGGGCGGCCTCGCCGACGTAGCGCGTGTCGATCGCGATCAGGTAGTTGATGTCGGGCATCTCGCCCTGGGCCTCGGCGTAGATGCCGAGGTACTGGCGCAGCGCCTTCCACTCGAGCCAGGTGTGATCGGCCTCGAGCTCGCGGAGGGACTCGGGATCCATCGCGACGAAGTCCGGGTTGTCGCGGATCTGCTCGCCGATCTTGAACCACGCCGGATCGGCGCGGCCCTTGATCGACAGGTAGTTGATGACGAAGTCCTTGATCGCGTCCACCGAGCGGCTCGCGATGATCTTGTCCTTGCCCGAGATCGAGTTCGACGTGATGTCCGTCATCTCCTCGAGGGCCACCACGGCTGGCGATTGACCGATCGCGATGTCCGCGAGGTCCTTGGAGGTCGCCGCGTCCATCAGATCGTCGGCCGCCTCGGTCTGGATCCGCGAGATCAGGCTGACGGGCTCGAGGAACCGGAACACGTACGCGAAGTACGGCAGCATGATCACGATGCCGAAGCAGGTGGCAGCCATCATCGCGAACACCGTGGCGCGCGGCACGAACTCCGAGTGCAGCGAGAGGCTGAGGAACACGCCGACGACGCAGACGATGACGTAGTACGCCATCACCGCGACGTTGGTCCGATCGCGGAGGAACATCCGCGCGACGCCGGTGTACCGATCGGAGGTCAGCTGCACGAGGAGCGAGACCACGGTGATCACGATGCCGAGCACCGCGGCGGTCATGCCGGCGAGGCCGGAGAGCGCATCGGAGATCAGCGACGGCTCGAACCGCACGTAGCGGCCGAGCGGATCCGAGTAGTTGGTGTGGGGGACGCCGCCGGTGAAGTAGTGATCGATCAGGTAGAACGCCGCGAACCCGACCAGGGCGATCCCGCCGAGGATCGCCATCGGGACGAGCCACAGCCGCAGTCCCTTGCGGTGTTGCTGGCGGCGTCGGCGTGGCGTCACCCGCGCGACCTTACCTCAGGGCTGGAGCGCTGCGGGGACTGTGCCCGGCGTCGGGGCACCGAAACCGGCCGAGTCCCAGGTGGCGGCGGTATCCTCGGACGTCTCATCGTCCCCGAGGATCCCGTTCCCCCCACCACCCTGGGTCTCATGGCCGGTCTCGGTCGCGAGGCGCTTCGTGGACTTCGCCGACGCAGGCGTCCCCGCCTGGACCAGCATCGTACGGGCATCGGCGGCGTACGTCGTGCTCGTGGTCCCGGTGTCGGGGCCATCGAGGGCCACGCTGCTTTTGTCGACCAGCCCATTGGCCGCGGTCGCGGCGCCGGCCACGACGAGATCGATGTCCTTCACCAGATCGGTCGCCCCGTCCCAGCGGAACAGCACGATCAGCTCGCCGCCGTTGGTCAGGGTCGGCACGCCGTTGGCCGCGACGGGCGTCATCGTGTTGCTGCCGATCGAGTACGTGGGCGCGGTGGTGTACGTGGTGGTGAAGTTCGCGGTGGTATCGAGCGCCACCGTGATCACCCCATGGGCGGGGATCGAGGCGCCGGCCGGGAACTTCACGACGAAGTCCCCGCTATCGAGCGTGGGCGCGCCGGCGGGGAGCCGGAAGTAGTTGCCGTTGTCGGACAGGTAGTAGCTCGAGAGATCGACGGCGGTGCCGCCGACATTCGCGATCTCCACGAACTCACCCGTCGAGGGTGCCAGGACCACCTCGGTGAGCAGCAGCAGGCCTGCCGAGCCACCGCCGCCGGAGCTATCGGCGCCCGCCGTGGGTCCGTCGGCGGGTGGGGGGCTCGCGGCGTCGATCCCGGGCGTGCCGGGGGCCGCATCCACCTGATCCAGCATCGCCCCGCCACGCGCACAGCCGCCGGTGGTCAGGAGGGCGACGAGGACGGGGAGCCGCACGGCTGTTGAGGTACCAAATCCCGGTGTTCAGCGACAAGCACAAACAGCGAGCCCACCCTGCCCCGTGGCCAGGTTTTTCCGGGCCGTCACGATTCTGGGACCGCACGGACGCTCACCGGCGATCCCTGACCCGATCGCTCCAAACCCGGCCGTAGTTTTTGTACTGTGCCCCTACCTTCAACCAAGGAGACCGCTGTGGCCGAAGTCACCCTCGAAGAACGTGGAAAAGCTCTGGAAGATCAGTTCTTCGAGAAGGAGAACGCACAGAAGCTCGCCGCGATGAAGGACAAGCTCGATGCCCAGCGATCCCGCGAGGATCTGCGCAAGGCCTCGGGCATGACCGATGACGCCGTCCTCGACAAGCTGGTCGGACTCGGGCTCAAGTCCAACACGATCGCCGCGCTGTCCCTCGTCCCGCTGATCGCGGTGGCCTGGGCCGACGGCACGATCCAGGACAACGAGCGCACCGCGATCCTTCAGGGCGCGCATGGCAAGGGGCTCGAGCAGGGCACCGACGGCTACGAGCTCCTGCAGACCTGGCTCGCGCGCAAGCCGAGCGAGGATCTGTTCACCGCGTGGGAGGCGTACATCAAGACGCTGACGGTGCAGCTGAACGAGGAGCAGAACCGCCTGCTGAAGAACCAGATCCTCGGGTTCGCCAAGATGGTCGCCGCCGCCGCGGGTGGCATCCTCGGGTTCGGGAAGGTCTCGGGCGACGAAGAGAAGGTCCTGAACCGGATCGACGGCGCGTTCCCGCGCTGAGCTGCCATGCCCTGGCTCGGTAGGACCGGCGTCAAGGTCTCGCGCGTCGCGCTCGGCACGATGTCGTTCGGCGGCGATGCCGACGAGGCGACGGCCGGCGCGATCTGGCGCGCTGCGCGTGATGCGGGCGTCGATCTGATCGACACCGCGGACGTCTACAACGAGGGTCGCTCCGAGCAGATCCTCGGCCGCCTGCTGAAGGGCGAGCGCGATCAGATCGTGCTCGCGACCAAGGCGTACTTCCCGATGGGGAAGGGTCCCAACGATCGCGGCTCCTCGCGCTACCACCTGGTGCGCGCGGTGGAGGCGAGCCT
>JAYVRN010000838.1:0-3209 GCA_043776275.1 Myxococcales bacterium
GGTCAGCTCGAGTTCGACATGTATCGCCTCGGCAACCGGATCGTGCAGACCGTCCGGAGCCGCTACGCGGTGCCGATCATGGTCTCGTGGTCCGTGTCCTCGCTCGAGAACCTCCAGGCGGTGACGGCGCCGTCGGGCGCGGTGCTGGTCCCACCGGCTGCGCAGCCCCTCGGTGTCGGGCCGGTGATCATCCTCGCCGAGCTCTCGCAGCTCGATCTGACCCAGCGGTATCGGCGGGAGCTGTCGTTCCGCGCGCGGTTCGGCGACCCCGGGATCGAGCCGAGCCCGTACGAGTACGCACTCCCCTTCCCGCGCGGTCAGACGTTCGCGGTGCTGCAGGGCTTCCACGGCGCGTTCTCGCACCGAGGCTCGAACGAGTTCGCGGTCGACTTCGATTGCCCTGTCGCCACGCCCGTCCTCGCCACCCGGCCCGGCATGGTGGTCGCCGCCAACGCCACCGCCCAGGGCTCGGGGACCACGGCGGACTTCCTCGACTACAAGCGCACGAACTTCGTGATCGTGATGCACGAGGACGGCACGCTCGGTGAGTACATGCACCTCGCCCCCGCGACCGTCGAGGTCAAGCCCGGGCAGCTGGTCAGCCGCGGGCAGGAGCTCGCCCTCTCCGGCAACACCGGCTTCTCCTCGACGCCCCACCTCCACTTCCAGGTGATGACGGCCGCGCGCGACGGTGTCTCGGCGCGGTCCTTCCCGTTCGAGATGGCAGTGGCGCCGAACCGGACCGAAGAGCCGACCCTGTCGCGGCGCTACACCGGGTGGGAAACGCGCGCAGCCGACGCGCCCATGCGATGATCTACGGGATGGGTGCGCGGGCCTGCGTCCTCGGTTGTGCGCTCCTGGCGAGCGCACCCGCCTGGGCTGCGCCCGCGCCGAAGACAACGGCCGCGCGGAAGGCGACGCCCGCGCCGAACGCGACGCCCGCGCCGAAGCCGGCGCCCCGAGCCAAGCCGATCACCGCGCCGAAGATCGTCACCGGCATGCGGACGTTCGTCGCGTTCGGCGGCCAGCCCGCCGCGATCCGACTCGCGTGGTCGCCGGTCGTGGGCGCGACGCACTACCGAGCACGGTGGTCCTCCGGCGCCAACGTCGTCGATGTCGATCTGGCCAAGCCCGCGTTCGAGCGCGCCGAGGTGCTCGCCGGCCAGCACGTGCTGAGCGTGTTCGCGGTCGATGCCAACGGGATCGAGAGCCCACCCGCCGATCTCGCCGTCGATGTCGTCACGGTCTCGGCCCTCGCACCCGGCTCGACGACGGCCGCCGATCCAGCGCCCTCTGCCTTTGCGATCGGGGCCAAGTTCGCGTCGCCGGGGCTGCGCTGCCAGCTCGGTTCGGGAGCCGCCGGCGCCGAGGTCGTGGCACGGGTCCCCGGTGCGTTCGGCCTCCGCTGCGGTGGCGATGCCGGTCAGCCCATGGTCGAGGTCCCCGTGGTGATCGCTCCGGTGTTCGTCAAGAGCGAGCTTGCCCCGGTGGCGCGCGATACACCCACGAAGGTCCACCTCACCGTGGCCTCGGTTGGAGCGATCGGTGAGGCGCTCGAGATCGCGGCGAACGGAGATCTCGATCTTGGTGCCGCCGAGCGGGTGGCGGGCGGCCTCGACATCCACGTGACCCCCGGCGCGACCGCCGCTTCCGCGGGCTTGATCATCCGCGCCAACGGCGTCGAGCTGGGCCGCGTCGCCCTCGATCTCGTCGATCCGCCCAAGCCCCTCGTGATCCCGCCGCCCGAGGCCGATTGGCTCGCGGTCGACCTCGGGGTCCACGTCGGTGGCTTCCTCCCCCCCGACGTCGGGACTGACGCCAACTCCCTCGGCCATCCGATCGATCCCAACGACACGCTGTCTGCCGGCCCCCTGTTCGGACTCCGGTTCGGCGTGTTTCCCACGCGCCGCGTCGGGCTCGAGATCGAGTCCGCGATCGCCACCACGAGCTACACCGGCCGGCTGGGGGTCGCGGCCCTGATGATCAACCGCGGTCAGATCGCGGCCCGCCTCGTCGAGGATGGTCGATTCGGGCTTCGGGGGCTACTCGGCGGGGATGTCCTGACCACCCTGACGAGTGGGGGAACCAGCAAGGTCGGAACGCTTGGTGGCCTGCATTACGGTGCTGCGTTCAGTATAGAAACGCGCCCGGGGGTCTCGGTCCGGATCGAGGCGCTCCACGTGATCACGATCGCGCAGGACGCGGGCTATGCGCACTGTCTCGAGCTCCAGATCGGGGTGGTGACGCGCCTTGGGCGTCGCGATCGCTGGAAGTGAGATAGGATGGCGACGTGAACTGTCCGGTGTGTCGGCAGCGTCCCGCCGAGGTAGGCGTGTTGTGTGAGGAGTGCCGGGATGATCTATCGAGCCCGATCAAGATCAGCCCCGAGCAGATCCAGTTGCACGGCGCACGCCCCACGATGGCCGCGCTCGTCGATCTGTGGGGCCGTCCCCACCAGCTCGATCCCCGCACGCTGATCGGCCGGCAGGTCGATGGGCAGGGCCTCGCGATCCTCGAGCCCTCCGTGTCTCGCCACCACGCCCACGTGCTGCTCGACGGCGATGAGTGGTCGATGCGGGACCTCGGCTCCGCGAATGGAACGTTCAGTGACGATCGGCTGATCGATGCCACCACGCCGATCAAGGATCGCGATCGGGTGCGATTCGGACACATCGCGTTCTACTTCGTCCAGGACATCACCCAGCTCCCCGCTCCGAAGCTCGGCCGCACGATGACCGCGACGATCAAGCCCGCGGAGCGGGCCGCCACGCCGGTGCCGTCCGCGCAGTTCCCCGTCGGCGAGATCGAAGAGGAAGAGCGCACCGACGTCGGTCTACCGACGATGAGGTTCCGGCTCCACGAGCCCACCGGCGGTGGTGGTGGCCTGATCGAGGTCGATGGCAAGCAGGTCCAGCTGACCACCACTCAGTTCGAGCTGATGGCGCTGATGATCCGCCGGATGGCCACCGAGGCCCACCAGCCGGAGCTGGTGCGCGGGTTCGTGCGCTCGTCGGAGCTGATCGCGGACCTGTCCTGGGATACCCGCGAGCCGAGCGAGAACCACGTCAAGCAGCTGGTGCGACGGGTGCGACGCGCCTTGATCAAGAGCGAGATCGGCGACTTGATCGAGTCCCGTCATCGATTCGGGTATCGTCTCCGCGCGATTCCACGCACGGAGTAAATCATGTTGAAGAGACTGGTCCTGGTCG
>JAYVRN010000839.1:0-3199 GCA_043776275.1 Myxococcales bacterium
TGATAGCGACCGATCGCGTTGACCACCAGCTCGGCCTGCGTCTCGACGCTCTGGTTCGGGCGGAAGAACTGGTACGCGCCGCGGATCACGCCCGCGGCCTTCGCGCCGTCCCAGTTGCTCGCGAACTTCGGATCCCGGAACCGGGCGCCATCGGAGATCCGGATGAAGGCGAACGCGGTCCCGCCCGCCTTCACGCGGGCCCAGTCGATCACGCCCTGGTAGTAGGAGACATCGATCCCCGGGGTGGTCACGCCCTGCGCGCACACGCGTGCGGCGATCGTCCCGATACCCGAGCCCGAGCTCTCCGTGCCGGTCTTGTCATCGTCGTCGAGGCCATCGCCCGCGACGGCGTCCTCGTCGGGGTCTCCTCCGACCATGCAGGCGGGGACCACGGAGAGCGTCGTCATCACCAGAACCAGCGAGGCAACCAGGCGCATGTGCACTTGGAGAGCAACGCGTGTGCCTTCGCAGAACGCGCCACCGCCCGCACCGCGTGCGCCACGTCATCCGGGCGGTACCGCCAGGGCCGCGGGGGACGAGTCGACGGCCAGTGCCCCAGCCAGCGCCCGCCGCGCTGCGTGACGGGTCGAGTTGCCAGTGCGCCGTCGCCCTGCTCAGGCCGGCGCGTCCCACGCCGCAGCCCAGCGAGCCTCGACGGCGGCGTTGCCACCCGAGCCGCGGCCGGGGATCGCCATGTACGTGCGCCCATCGCTGGTCGTGATCGTGACCGCACCATCCTCGTCGATGCCGAGCGCGGTGATCGCGGTGGCGTCGGCGAGCTCGGCGCCGAGCCAGCTCAGGCTACCGACGTCACCTGCGGCCGGGCCAACCGGGGTGATCGACAACGAGGCGACCTCGCCCCGGGCCCGGCCCTTGGTCCGTACGCCGGCCGCGACCTCGAACGCCTGGCCATCGCGATCGATCGTGAAGACGATCTGCTGGCCGCGACGACCCACGGCGTGGATCGCATCGGCCTCGGCGAGCGCGACCGCGAGGCGGACCTGCGCGGTCCTGGGCGCCGTCACGAGGATGCGCGCCTCGGCCAGCTCCTCGGCGGGCTCCCCGGCTGGCTCCGCGCCCGCCGCAGGCGTTGCCAGCCCGAGTGCGATCGAGATCAACGGGAGGACTGCGTGCAGCATGAGGGGATCTAGTTCACCCCCCGTACCAAGGGCCGAAATTCAAGGAGATCAAGTGGTTGCGAAAATGCGTGGCCTGGCACCCACACGTCGTTTTCCCCAAATCGACACGGTCAAAAGTTGTGGTGTCGTGGGAGGGGAGTAGCCTCAGCCCCACATGCAGTGGATCGACATGTGCGCGGTCTACCCGGCGCAGTGGCTGGTGATCGAGCTCCTCGCCAATGATCGCGTCGAAGTGATCGAGCTGTGTGCCGATGGCTGCGCGGCGAAGCACCGCGCGTGGGAGCTGCGTGCCTCGCACGGCGGGCGCTCGTTCTGCTCGGTTCACACCAGCTATCCCAAGCTCGCGTTCGATCGCCCCGAAGATCGCCCCGAAGCTCGCGCCGGCGCTTAGTCAGCGCACGGCCGCGACGGCAGCCTGCCGGGCGCGAAACGCGCGGGTCTTGACCGCAGCGACGGAGAGGCCGAGGTCTCGCGCGATCTCGGTCTCGGTGCGGCCCTCGCCGTAGCGCTTCCAGAACACCGCCGGGTACTTCGTCCCGAGCGCGGCGACAGCCTCGGAGACCAGGCTGAGGTCGACCTTCGCGATGACCTCGGCGCGGAGGTCATTCGGCGCGGGCTGCTGCTCGAGCCACGGCGTCCCATCCTCGTCGTTGAGCGAGCCGCTCGCCGGGATCTCCCGCGCCAGCCGCCGCTGCTTGCGGAGAAACATCAGGGCCGCGGTCGCGGTGACGCGATACAGCCAGGTCGAGAACCGCGACTCCCCGCGGAACGAGGCGCGGTATCGATGCGCGAGCAGCATCGCGTCCTGCGTCACGTCCTCGGCGTCCTGATCCTCACGGACGTACTTGAGCGCCACAGACTTCACGTAGGCCCGGGTGCGTACGGGATCAGCATCCATGGTGGCGGGTGCGTGCATCGAAGCCTCCTTGTCGCAGGGGTATACGCACGCACCGAGCCAGGTTCGTCCAACCCGTTGAACAAATAGTTTCTTATGGTTAGGTGGAGTGTGGTCCACCCGATCGTCCAATGCCGTGGACATCGTCTAGACGGCTGGACACCTGGAGGTATGCTGTGGACGTGAGTGTCCGCCACGTCCTGATCCTCGACGCGGAGCCCACTTCGATCGCCCATGGCGACGCCGCGCTCGCCGGGATGGACGTCGAGTCCGTGGCCACGGCGACCGAGGCGCTCGAGAGGGTCACGGGCTCGGCGTTCGATGCGGTGCTGTTCGATCCCGCGCTCGGCGAGGATGATGACGGCGCGCTGGCGCTCCTCCATCGGCTGCGGACCGTGGCGCCCGACACCGTCGTGGTGATCTGGAGCGAGGCCCCCACCGTGGCGTTCACGGTCCGCGCGATGCGCGCGGGGGCGCTGGACGTCCTCAAGAAGTCCGGCGAGGGCGTGGAGATCCGTCAGGTCGTCGAGCGTGCGATCTCCCATGGTGCACTCGCGCGCGAGGTCCGCCGGCTGCGCGGCGAGGTGGAGAAGGCGCGCGGGCTCGGCGAGGTGATCGGGGATTCGCAGCTGATGCGGCAGCTGCTGCAGATGATCAACCGCGTCGCCGCGTCGGATGCGACGGTGCTGATCGTCGGCGAGTCCGGAACCGGCAAGGAGCTGCTCGCCCGGACGATCCACCGTGTGGGCCCGCGCGCCGATGGACCGTTCGTGGCCTTCGATTGCTCGGCGCTCGCGCCGTCGCTCCTCGAGGCCGAGTTGTTCGGCCACGAGAAGGGAGCGTTCACCGGGGCAAATCGCGCGCGTCGCGGCCTGTTCCGTGAGGCCAACGGCGGCACGATCTTCCTCGACGAGATCGGTGACATCGACGCCTCGGTCCAGAACAAGCTGCTGCGCGTGCTGCAGGAGCGAGAGATCAAGCCGGTGGGCGGTGATCGTCCCGTTGCGATCGACGTCCGCGTGGTGGCCGCGACCAACAAGGATCTGAAGGCGCTGGTGGCGCGCGGTCAGTTTCGCGAGGACCTGTACTGGCGGCTCGCCGTGTTCCCCGTCCAGGTCCCGCCGCTGCGCGAGCGCAAGGAGGACATCCCGCTGCTCGCCGCGCA
>JAYVRN010000840.1:0-3183 GCA_043776275.1 Myxococcales bacterium
GGGTTCTGGCCGTTCGCGGCGCCGACGGCGCGGCTCGCGGTCGGGCGCCCGAGGGTGTGTGCGATCGCGCCGTAGGTCCGGGTCTGCCCGAACGGGATCGCCTCGAGCGCGCACCACACCAGGCGCTGGAACACCGTGCCCGCTGGCGCGAGTGGCAGATCGAAGCGCTGCCGCTCACCCGCGAAGTATGCCCGCAGCTGCGCGACGGCCTCGACCAGGACGGGCGCGTCGTTGCTCGTCGCGCTGTGCGGAGGCGTCTGCGCTTCGAGGTACACGCCGAGCAGCGCGTCCTCGCGCGAGAACAGGCGCAACGTGCCGACCGGGGAGGACATCGACTTCATCCGCAGCATGAGCTTCTCCCAGCGAGGTCCAGAGGTGCATCACGGCGTACGAGCGGAACGGCCGCCACGCCTCGGCGCGCACCTCCGCCTCGCGAGCGGTCGCGCCGAGCGCCTTCTTGATCCCGAGATCGCCGGCCGGGAACGCATCGGGCAGGTGCAGCGCGCGCATCGCGAGATAGTGCGCCGTCCACGGCCCCACGCCCGGCAACGCCACCGCGCGCGCGACGAAGGCCTCGAGCTCGCCGTCGAGCGCGAACCGCTCGTCGGCGAGGGCGCTCGCGAGGCCGTGGATCGCGGCGGCACGTGCGCCCGGCAGCCCGATCGCGGCGATCGCGGCGGGTGTGGCACGCGCGACCTCCGCGGCGGACGGGAACACCACGGAGAGTGCGCCGCCATTGGGTTGACGCACGCCGAACGTCACCGCGAAGCGGCCCGCGAGCGTGGTGGCACCTGCGACCGAGACCTGCTGGCCGAGCAGCGCGCGCACGGCTGCCTCGAACGGATCGATCGCACCCGGGAGCCGCAACCCGGGGCGCGCTGCGACGTGTGGCGCGAGCAGCGGATCTCTCGCGAGCACGCGTGCGATCACATCGGGGCGCGCGTCGAGATCGAACATCCGGCGCACGCGCGCGACGAGCGGCATCAACACGGGGAGCAGCGACGGCGCGACCACGAGCGAGAGGCTCGGCCGATCCGGCGCCTCGCGAACCTCGATCGTTCCGGTGTGCGCGCCGATCCGCACGATCCGGCGATAGGTGTGGGGCCCCACGATCTCGACACCGGGGATCGCGCGCAGCCGCAAGAAGCCGAGGAGGTGCGTCCACGCGTAGGGCCGCCGGTAATCGAGCCGGAGTGTCAGCGCGCCCTCCGCCAGCGCACCCGCCGCCAGCGCTCCCTCCGCCAGCGCACGCTCCGCCAGCGCTCCCTCCGCCAGCGCACCCTTCGTCACCGCAACCTCCGCCACCGACGCGCCGGGCCCCGCGCGCCGCACCGCCGAGGGCGCACGCCCCATGCGCTCGGAGAACGTCGCGTTGAAGCGGCGGACGCTCGAGAACCCGGCCGCGAACGCGATCTCGGTGATCGGCAGCGCGGTGTCGTGCAGGAGCTGCTTCGCGAGCGCGAGCCGGCGAGTCTGCGCGAGATCCACCGGCGACACCCCGAGCCGGAGCTCGGTCGCGCGACGGAGGTGGCGCGCCGAGACCCCGAGCTCCTGCGCGAGATCCTCGACGGACCCCGTGTTGAGCGCACCCTCGGAGATCCGGCGCGCAACCGCGGCCACCAGCGCGTCGACCGCGTCGACCTCGGCATCGCCGGGAGCGAGCTCGGGGCGACACCGCAGGCACGCACGAAACCCGGCGGCCTCGGCTTGGGCCGGTGTCACATAGAACGTACAGCGCGTACGTCCCGGTGTGCGCGCGGGGCAGATCGGGCGGCAGTAGATGCCGGTCGTCGAGACGCCGACGAAGAACACGCCGTCGAACCGCGGATCGCGGGTCAGCAGGGCTTCGTAGCGAGCGTCATCCGCGAGCACGGATCACGAGGTACCACGCGAGGTCGGTCCGGACTGGCCGGATCCGGACAGGGCAGCTACTTCGCCGGGTCTTGTTCGGGGGCGAGCTCGATCGGGCCGCTGCCCGCGGCGGTGGCGACCCACGGCTCGTCGCGGCGCATGGCCGCGGACACGAGCTGTGCGCGCGAGACCGGATCCAGGGCCTGCCACTCTTCCTGAGTCAGCACGAAGCCGGCGAGCGCGATGTCCCCCTTCATGTTCCCACCTTCGACTCGGGGCAGCAGCAAGGCAACTTTTCATGCTAGACGCAGCACGTGGGTCGTGAGGTCACACAACGTTACGTCGATCCCCTCGCTCAGGTGTGGCTCGGCGCGGCGCGCCGCATCGGCCTCCGCGTGGTGCGCACCGCAGATACATATGCATCTACGGATGGGCGCGGCACGCTCGCGATCGCCATCGATGCCGACCTCGATGCGGATGACAGCCTCGCGCAGATGATCTTTCACGAGCTGTGTCACTCGCTCGTCGAGGGAGAGGAGTCGTTCACCACGCCGGACTGGGGCATGGACAACACCGGTCCCGATCACGCGTGGCGCGAGCATGCGTGCCTGCGCGTGCAGTGGGTGCTGACTGGCCGCCACGGCCTGCGCGGCCTGTTCGCGCCGACCACCGAGTTCCGCGCGTTCTGGAACCAGCTGTCGGGTGACGTGCTCGCGGAGCGCACCGATCCATCCGTTCAGGGTGCGATCGCCGCGCTCCGCCGCGCCGCGCAGCCGCCCTGGGCGCCCGCACTCGAGGAGGCCCTGATCGCCACCTCCCGGATCGCCACCGAGGTCGCGCGGTTCACCACGGCATCGCCGCCCGCCGAGCTCGCCCCGCTGTGGCTCGGCGTGACGGCTGCACCCGCGCTGCACCCGAGCGGCCTCCCCGCGGGCGAGGCGTCCGGCACGTGCGGCACCTGCGCGTGGCGGTTCGACGCACGCGGCGGATCGCGTTGCCGTCAAGCCGAGGCGAAGGTCGATCCCGTGTGGCCCGCGTGCGAGCGGTTCGAGGCCGCACTCGATTGCCAGACCTGTGGCGCGTGTTGCCGCGCCGCCTATCACTCGGTCGAGGTCGCGCGGCGCGATCCGATGGTCAAGAAGCAGCCGAGCTACATCGTGGACCGGGGCACGTACCTCGAGGTCCGCCGCGAGGGCGAGCGCTGCAGCGCGCTCCACGGTGGCGTCGTCGAGGACGGCAAGACCACGCGCTTCCACTGCGTGATCTACGACGACCGGCCGAAGACCTGTCGCGAGTTCACGCTCGGCTCGGCGCACTGCCTCACGGCGCGGC
>JAYVRN010000841.1:0-10879 GCA_043776275.1 Myxococcales bacterium
GCTGCTCTCGGCCCGTGGGGTCGCCCTCGAGGCCAGTGCGTGCGGCGTGGTCAAGGCGCAGGTCCTGCGGCGCGGAGACCAGCTGACGATCCTGGTCGAACAGACCAACGGCAGCACGATCGAGCGGGTCGTCGGCGAGGCCCAGACCGCCGCCACCGTGATCGAATCCTTCGCGCGGCTGGAGATGGGCGATCCATTGCTCGCGAGCCGCGCGTTCCCTCGCGAGGTGTCGATCTCTCCGAGCGTCAGGATCGAATCGCCGGTCCAGCGCTCGACGGCATCGCGATCGGCGCGGGGCGTCCAGCTGTTCAGCGCGTTCGAGACCTCGTACGCGAGCGATCGCACGAGCTGGATCGGCGCGCACCTCGGCGCGTGCGTCATGCTCGGCCCGGTGTGCGCGGCCGCGCGCTTGCGGCTGGCGAACGTCGCGGCGGGGCCCGGTCCATGGAACGGCGAGGTCGAGCGGCGCAGCATCGAGCTCCTCGTCGGCATCGACATCCCGTTCGCGCTTGGTGGGTGGACGCTGTCGCCGGGGTTCGCCACGGGGCTCGGCCAGATGCACACCCGCGGCGCGACTCGCGATGAGCGGGCCGAGACCGGGGGCCTGCGGGCCGACCTGCACGCCACCCTGACGATCCCGCTCGCGCATCGGCTCGCGATCGACGTGTTCACCGCCGCCGAGCTCACGCAGGAGACCCACATCGAGTGGGGCCCGATGATGACGCCGCTGCCCGATGAGCCCCGCGTCCTCGCGCGGCTCGGCGTGGGCCTGCGCTACGGAGGCCTGTGAAGACGGTCAGCAGCGCCAAGCTCGTCGCGTTGCGTCGCGTCAGCGGCGAGACCGCGCAGATGTCCGACGAGGCGCTGCTCGCCGCCTGCGGCACCGGAGATGCCGCCGCCCTCGGAGCGCTGTTCGATCGGTTCCACGACGCGGTCTACCGGTTCGCCGGCCGCCTCGCGACCACGGACGAGCTCGCGCGCGACGATCTGGTCCAGGCCACGTTCCTCGAGATCCGGCGCACGGCCGCTCAGTTCCGGGGCACCTCCTCGGTGCGGACGTGGATCTTCGGCGTCGCCACCAACGTCGCCCGGCACTCGTTGCGCGGGGAGCGGCGCCGCCGGGCGCGACAGGCGAAGTACGTCGAGCACATGACGAGCGTGCCAATGCAGGTCGACGAGGAGGTCGAGCAGCGGAAGCTCCTTGTCCGCGTCGAAGAGGCGCTCGGCGATCTGCCGCGCGATCAGCAGGTCGCGTTCATCATGTGCGATCTGGAGCGGCTGCCGTCCGCCGAGGTGGCCCGCGTCCTCGAGATTCCCGAGGGGACGCTGTGGCGCCGCCTCCACACGGCGCGTAAAGCGATGCGCGAAGCGATCGAAGGGGCCAACCGATGACGGCATGTCCCGACGAGCTCGAGCTCGCACGCGCGGTGACCGAAGGCGCCGAGTCCGAGCTGGCCGAGCACCTCGGCACGTGTGCCACCTGCGGTGCCACGTGGGACGCGACCGTGCAGGCGATCGAGCTCGCGCGCAGCCTCGAGGTGCCGATGCCGTCTCGCGATCGCCGCGAGGAGATGCGCACCGCGGTCCTCGCCGCCAGCGGCGCGATGGCCGCTCCACCCGCGCCGTCAGCACGAGCACGTCCGCGGCGGTGGTGGCTCGTCGGTGGTGCCTTCGCGGCGGCCGCGGCGCTCGCGTTCGTGCTCGCACGTCCCGATCCCGTCGGCGATCCGCAACTCCAGCTGCACGGCACGGTCACCGCGCATGCCGGCGCACGGTTCGTGACGAGCTCGCCTGCACCCGACGAGGTCGTGACGCTGCACGACGGCGTGATCGACGTCGAGGTGTCGCCGTTGCGCCCCGGTGAACGGTTCCGTGTGGTCACCGCCGACACCGAGGTCGAGGTCCGCGGCACTGCCTTCGAGGTCGCTGCCGAGCTGGGCCACGTCACCCGCGTGGACGTCCGCCACGGGGTCGTCGAGGTTCGCCCACTCGGCGGCGCCGTCGTGATCCTCGCGGCTGGCGAGGTGTGGCGCGCGCCAGTCCGCACCGCCGTGTTCGTACCCGCCGTGCCGCCGGTGGCGCCGACGGCACCGACGGCACCGATCACTTCGACGGCACCGACGGCATCGATCACCTCGACGGCACCGACACGAGCCATCACACCCGCCGCACCGTCGGGGCTCGCGCAGATCACTCGCTCGGTGACCCCGCGCGATCGCCGCGAGACCCCGTCCGCGGTGCCCGCTCCCCCCCAGGCACCGCCCGCGATCGTGGCGGTCCCGTCGCCCGTACCCGCGCTGACGACCTCACGCCCGGCGACCGCGATCGCCTACGACGAAGCGTGGGACGCGATGCGGGGCGGGCGGTTCGAACATGCCGCGTCGACGTTCGCCCGGGTGGCGATCCTCGATCCCGATGGCCCTCTGGCCGAGGATGCGAGCTACTGGTACCCGGTCGCGCTCGCACGGGCGAAGCGCAGTGAAGCGGTCTCCGCGTTTCGCGAGTTCCTCGACCGCTACCCGCGCTCGGCGCACACCTCGGAGGCGAGCGTGATGCTCGGCTGGCTGCTGGTCGAGGCGAAGCAGTCCCAGGAAGCCGAGCGGCGGTTCCGTGCAGCGATCGATGATACGAGCTCGGCCGTGCGCGAGAGCGCGCGCGCGGGTCTGTCTGCGGTCTCGGGCCGCTAGACCCAGCTTCCAGACGCTACGAGTCTATCAACGGTCGATTGAGTTCCTGGCTTTGGCGTCGACGAAGCGACCGACGCTCGCGGCACTGATCTGCTCGAAGGCAGCGTCGCCATGCTCACCAAGATGACGTGATCGCGTCGATGGGCAACGTCCCACGCTAGCGTTCAGGTTCAAGTTCACGTCGACGTCCAGGTCAACGTTCCTTATCCGAGCGGCACTACCGCCGGCTTCGCGGCCGCGCGCGGGGCGAGCAGGCTCGCGAGGCCCGGGATC
Source organism: Myxococcales bacterium (assembly GCA_043776275.1). Classification (GTDB taxonomy): domain Bacteria; phylum Myxococcota_A; class Polyangia; order Haliangiales; family Haliangiaceae; genus JABFXX01. Next base: position 2,961 of record JAYVRN010000841.1, read on the forward strand.
ACGACGAGGGTCACCACGGTGGCGAGCACCAGACCTCCGATCACGGCGATCGCGAGCGGCCGCTGGAGCTCGGCGCCTGCACCGATGCCGATCGCGAGCGGTGCGAGGCCGGCGAGCGTGGCGATCGTCGTCATCAGGATCGGACGAAGGCGGCGGCGAGCCGCGGCGATGATCGCGGGCTCGAGCGCAACGCCGCTGGCCAGCTCGCGCTGCACCTGCTCGAGCAACAGGATGCCGTTCTTAACCACGAGGCCCACGAGCAGCACGAGGCCGGTCATCGACGAGATGTCGAGGGGCGTATGCGTGACCGCGAGCGCGAGCAGCCCCCCGGCGGTGGACAGCGGGGCGCCGACCAGCACCACGAGCGCGAAGCGCAGCGACCGGAGCTGAATCAGGAGTACGAGCAGGACGAGCGCGGTCGCCGCCAGCGCGACGAAGATCAGCTCGGCGCGTGCAGCGGCGCTGGTCTGGGCCTGGCCACCGATCTCCACCTGCGCGCCGCGCGGGAGCGGGACCTCGCGGAGGGTCTCGCGCACCGCGGCCTCGGCGGCACCGAGATCGCCGTTCGGTGTGCTGGCTGTCATCACGATCGCGGAGCGCAGGCCATCGCGCCGCAGCACGCTCGGGGACAGGGGGCGATCGAACGTGACGATCTGGTCGAGGGCGAGTGAAGTCGGCCCGTAGGCGATCGAGGTCCGCGCGAGGGCGGGGGCGGAGTAACGGATCGCATCGGGATAGCGCAGGCGCACACCCACCACGCGCGCCGGCAACACGATCTCGGCGACGTCGCGGCCCTCGACGGCGATCGCGAGGTCCGCACCCACGGCCGCGGCGTCGAGCCCGAGGCGCGCGAGCTGCATCGGATCGATCCGAGAACGCAGGATCGGGATCGCTCCCTCGCGGCCGTCGAACACGTCCACGAGCTCTTTGCGCTTCGCGAGCCTCTCGCCGACGTCCTCGGCCCAGGCCTCGAGGAGGGCGGGATCCTCGCCGAGCACGCGGATCTCGATCGGCTCGGGGTTGCCCGCGAGATCCGCGAGCACGTCCTGGAGCACCTGCATGTACTCGAACCGGGCCTCGGGGACCGCGCCCTCGAGCTCGTCGCGGACGTGATCGATCACCTCGGCCACGCTGCCGCGGCGCGAGCGCGGGACGAGGCGAACCATGATGTCGCCCTCGTTCTGCAAGGTCGCCACCGCGGGGCCGAGCTCGGTGCCGGTGCGTCGCGTGAACGTGGCGATCTGCGGGAGCTCGTGCAGGATCGCATCGACGCGCTCGCCGATCCGGTCGGTCTCCTCGAGGGATGTCCCGGGCGGGAGCTTGAAGTCGATCACGAACGCTCCCTCGTCGAGAGCGGGCAAGAAGCCCGTGGCGAGCCGGCCCTGCGCGACGTAGCCGACACCGAGCAGGAGGACGATCATCACGGGCGCCACGACCCGGTGCCGGATCAGCCACGTGATGAGGGCGCCTGTGCGGTCCGGGCCTTGGACCCGAACGCGTGGGCGGCCGAGCCAGCGCGCGAGGATCGGGAGCAGCGCGAGGGCCATCAGCATGGACAGCGCGACGGCGATCGCGAGCGTGATCGCGAAGGCGCCGAGGAACTTGCCGGTCATGCCCGAGAGCAGAGCGAGGGGGGCGAACACGACGATCGTGGTCAAGGTGGTGCCGACCACGGCGGCGAACATGTCGTGGAAGCCTTGTTCGATCGCGAGATCGCGCGGCAGGCCCTCCTCGATCCTCGCCACGATCCCATCGGTGACCACGATCGCGTCGTCGACGACGAGCCCGATCGAGATCGCCAGGCCGCCGAGTGACATCAGGTTCAGCGTGATGCCGAACCAGCGCATCACGGCGAACGTGCCGAGCAGGGTGATCGGCACCGGGAGTGCAGCGATCAGACCCGCGCGTACATCGCGCAGCGCGAGCGCGATCACGATCAGCGACAGCGCGATGCCGAGCAGGATCGCATCGCGCACGCTCGCGAGAGATTCGTCGACGAGCTCAGCCTGATCGTAGACGGGGCTCAAGGCGATGTCGGGTGGCAGCGCGTGCGAGCTGCGCAGCGCGGCCACTTGCGCTTCGATCGCGGCCACCACCTCTGGCGTGCTGGCGCCCGGGAGGCGGGCGACGGAGATCGCGACGGCCTCGCCACTGGGGCCACGCACGAGCACGTCAGGATCAGCCTGGCCTTCGATGACCTGGGCCACCACACCGAGGGTGATCGGACCGGTGGGCCCGATCGCGATCGGGAGCCGCCGGAGCGCTTCCAGGTCGGGCGCCTGCGCGTCGAGGACGATCGGCAGTGTCTGGTGCTGATCGAACACGTGGCCCGCAGCGACCCGCTGATCCGCCTGCTCGAGCTTCGCCGCCAGCTGCGAGGGTGTGAGGTGGAGCGCGGCGAGCTGGGTGGGGTCGATCAAGATCTCCACCTCCCGGACGCGCCCACCTTGCAGCTCGACGCCGCCGACGCCGCGGACCCGCACGAACGCGGGCCGGACGATCCGCTCGGCCACATCGCGGAGCCGGCGCGGGTCTACCGTGGCGCCGGCGGCGGCGGCGAGCTCGAACGTGATCACGGGGACCGCGGTCGGCAGCACCCGCTCGACCTGGGTGGTCGTGCCGCGGGGGAGGTCGACGTGGTCGATGGCGGCGCGACAGGCGTACTGAGCTTCGAGGGGATCGACGTCGTCGGTCAGCTGGAGCGACAGCTCGGCGGCGCCGCGGATCGTCTTCGCCCGGATGTGACGGACGCCGGGGACGATCGCCAGCGCCTCCTCGAGTGGACGGGTCAGCTGCGCCTCGACGAGGTTGGGTGCGAGCTGGCCAGCGTGCGCCACCACCATCACGCGCGGGAACGACATCTCTGGATAGATGCCGCTCGGGAGCGTGATGATGGCGTGCGCGCCCGCGACCGAGAGGCCGATCACCGCGAGCCAGACCACCGCGGCGTTTCCCCGCAGCCAGCGGACGATCACGGAGGCTTCCCGGTCGGTGCTTTGCTCGTGAGGTGCTGTCCATCCTCGAGGCCGAGGACGTGGTCCACCACGACGCGGTCACCCGCGACGAGGCCGCTCGTGATCTCGACCCCGCTGGCGGCTCGCTGTCCGATCGTCACGGCCACGACCTTGGCGAGGTCGTCCTTGCACGTCACGACCTCGTCGGTGCCGAGCTGCGAACGGCGGAGCGCCTCGGGAGGGACGACGAGCCCTGGATGGCGTGTGATCACGATCCGCGCCGTGGCCGCGCTGCCGATCGGGAGTGTGCTCCCTCCCGTGAGCCGGACCCGCACCGTGCCGAGCAGCGTGGTGGGATCGACCGCGGGTGCGACGCGCGCCACGATCGCGGGGATCTCGGCCTCGACGCCTGCGATCCGCACCGTGGCCGCGAGCCCGTCGGCGAGCTTGACGAGTGATGCGGGAGCGACCTGCGCGCGGACCTCGAGCACCGACACATCCGCGATCTCGGCCACGGGCGTCGCGGTGGTGCCATCGACGCTCTCACCCGCGCGCTTCCAGACGTGGAGCACCACACCCGCGTGCGGGGCGCGGAGCTCGCGTCGGGCGAGCTGTCGCGATGCGAGTCCAGACCGCGCGTTCGCGACGTCGAGCTCGGCCGCAGCGGCCGCGGCCTTCGCACGTGCATCCTCGAGATCTCGTCGCGCACCGATGCCGGACTCGACGAGCCGCTGCTGCCGAGCGAGCTCGAGCTGCGCGGCTTCGCTGGTGGCCTTCGCAGACGCCACCTGCGCGCGCGCCTCGAGGTTCCCGGCGGGCAGGGTGGGGTCTTCGATCGTCGCGAGCAACGCGCCCGCGGCCACGTGGTCGCCCTCCTCGATCGCGAGCTGCGCGATCCGTCCGGCGACGGGTGAGCTGATCACCGCATCGAGCTTGGGAGGCGGAGCGATCACGCCATCCACCTCGACGACGTCCTCGACCTGGCCGGCGACGATCGGCGCACAGGTCACCGCGGCCGGGCGGAGCTCCTCGGCAGGCTCGGCGGTCGGCGTGCCGCGGCAGCCCGCGAGTGCGAGCGTGAGCGTGATCGCGACGGCGAGATCGGAGAGGTCAGCGCGCACCGGGGTCACCTCCCGAGGCGAGCTGGAGCTCGATCCACGCCGTGGCCGCGTCGCTGCGCGCGGCCGCGATCTCGGTGCGTACCGCCGCGCGGTCCCGCTCGGCGAGGAGCGCGCTCGCGAGATCTCGCTCGCCCTCGCGGAACGCCTGCGCCGCGAGCGTGGCCGCGCGGTCCTGGGCCGGGAGCACGTCGCGCTCGAGCACCGTCAGCCGCTCGGTGGCGGCCTCCCACCGGCGGTAGGTCGCGACCAGCGCGCCATCGAGGAGCGCATCCCCGGCCGCGAGGCGCGCACGCTCGGCGGTGGTCTGCGCCCGCGCGGCGCGCAGCTGATCGCCGGTTCGAGCGAACACCGGGAGCTCGACAGAGAGTGCGAGCATCACGTTGGTCCGCGGCTCGGTGGGATCCGCGAACGAGCCAGAGACCTCGAACGCGAGCGCGGGCCTGCGCTGGACGCGCACGCTCGCCTCGTTCGCTTCGCCCTCGGCGATCCGGCGGAGTGCGACGATCCGCTCGGGGTGCGCATGCAGGCCACCCCGCACCGTCTCGAGGGTGACGGTGCCACCAGGGAACGGACCGGCGGCGTGCAGCGCGCGCAGAGGATCCCATCCGAGCTCGCCGGCGAGCTGGGCGGCGGCGGCGGCCTGCTCGTGGGCGGCGGTCGTGACCGCGAGCTCTGCGCGGATCCGTGCCGCGTGCGCCGCGGTGACGTCGACATCCGCGCCCGCCCCGGCATCGAGCCGACCGCGCGCGATCCGCTCGAGCTCGGCGGCCTGCTGCGCATCGATCACGAGGTTGGTTCGCTGGTCCTCGGCGTGCGCGAGCGTGATCCATGCGAGGACGACACGGTGGCGGAGCTCGCGCAGCGTGGCCGTCCCCTCGGCGCGGACGGTATCCGCGTGGGTCGCGGCGACTCGTCGCGCGGCGCCGACCGTTCCCCAGATCGGCAGGGGCAGCGCGACGCCGGCGACCAGGCGCGCGGTGACGCGGTTGGTCTCGAGCCGCACGCTCGGCGAGGGCCACGCCCCCGCGGCGGCGACCCGCGCCTCGGCGCTCGCCAGCTCGTGCGCCGGGACCGGCGTGGCAGGGGCGTTCGCCACGGCGGCGAGGGCCTGATCGAGCGTGACGTCCTCGGCGTGGGCAGGCGCGGCGAGGCACACGACGATCGCGATCGTGGCGCGGCTCATACCGTCACCGTCGCGATGAACCGACCGTCTGTGACCTCTGCGGTGATCGTGCCGCCGAGGAGGGCGACCAGCTTCTTGCACAGCGCGAGCCCGAGCCCGGCGTGGGCGCCGCTGCTTCGCGCCGCATCACCGCGCCAGAACCGCTCGAACACGCGTGGCGCGTCGGAGGAGGGGAGCGTGCAGCCGGTGTTGGTGATCCGCAGCGTGTGTCCCGCGAGCGCGACCCGGATCGTGCCTCCGGTGTCGGCGTAGCTGATCGCGTTGTCGACGAGGTTGTGCACCACGAGGCGCAGCTTGTCTCGATCGGTGGGGGCGGTGACCGGCGCGAGATCGGTGACCACCGTGAGCTGACGCTCGTCGGCGCGGGCAGCCTGCTGGGCGAGCACCTCGCGCACCAGCTCGTCGAGCTCGACGGGCTCTGTGGCCGGCGCGGCGGAGCCGGCGTCGAGACGCGCTAGCGACAGCATGGTCTCGACGAGGCGCTCGGTCTGCCGCGTGATCGCGAGGCAGTCCACGAGGGCCGTGCGGTACTTCTCAGCCGGTCGGTCGTCTCGCGTCAGCGACACTTCGAGCGTGGCACGCAGCCCGGCGAGTGGGGTGCGGAGCTCGTGCGCTACCTCCGCCGTCAGCTCGCGTTCACGCGTGAAGGCGGCGGCGAGGCGCTGGAGCAGCTCGTCGAGACGCTCCACCACGGGGCGGAGCTCGCGCGGCGTGGTGGCGGCTTCGAGCCGAACGGCGAGATCACCCTCGCGGAGGACGGCGATCGCCTCGGCCAGCGAGCGCACCGGCGCGAGTCCGAACCGCACCACGCCGACCAGGATCGCGAGACACAGGAGCGTGCCGAAGCCGCCGACGCCGATCAGCACACCGGCGAGCCTGTCGATCGCACCGGAGACCTCGCTCGTCGGACGAGCGAGGACCAGGGTCACCATCGTCGGTGGCCGCGCCGCGCGGTCCTCGGGCTCGCGGCGCGCCTCGAATCGCAACGTGATCTGCCGCCCATCGCCACCGGCCGGCAGGTCGATATCGCGGATCACGAGCGCGCCCGGGTCGCGAACCAGGTGGCTGGCTCCGAGGTTGGTGGAGCGCAGGAGCACACGCTCGCCGGCCCACAGCTCGACGTATGCGACATCGCCGGGCGTTCCGGCGGGGTCGAGCTCGACCTCGACCGTGTCGTCCTCCTCGACCAGCGCCGACACGGCGTGTGCGCGCGCGAGGAGCGCCTCGTCGAACTGCGCGTAGAGCGAGGAGCGCGCGAGGACCAGGACGAGGATGCCGGAGAGCGCGAAGGCGAGCGAGACACCGAAGGCGGTCCCCACGAGCAAGCGTCCGCGGATCGATCTCATCGCTTGGTCTCGCGTTCGGGTTCGTTGGCGTTCTCGGTGGCGTTCTCGGTGGCGCTCTCGGCACCGGTCTCGGCGAGGACGTAGCCGTGGCCGCGGCGTGTATGGATCAGCTGTGGCGCGCCGAGCTTCTTGCGGAGGTAGCCGATGTACACATCGACCACGTTCGATTGCGCGTCGGAGTGGAAGTCGTAGACATGCTCCCAGATCTCGGTTCGCGTCACGAGCTCGCCCGCGCGCACCGCGAGGTACTCGAGGAGTGCGTACTCGCGCGCCGACAGGGTGATCACGGTGGCCCCACGGCGGACCTCCCGCCGGGTGGTGTCGAGCGCGAGATCTGCGATCCGGATCGTCGGGTCCCGGGTGTCGTAGCGGCGGCGCACCAGCGAGCGGACGCGGGCGAGGAGCTCGGCGAACGCGAACGGCTTGACCAGGTAGTCGTCGGCGCCGAGGTCGAGCCCGGAGACCCGATCCTCGACCGCGTCCTTCGCGGTCAGCAGCAGGATCGCGAGCTTGGACCCGTCTCGACGGAGCCGGCGCAGCACGTCGAGACCGGACAGCTTGGGCAACATGATGTCGAGGATCACGACGTCGTAGGGATGGGCCTGCGCGAGCCACAGGCCCTCCTCGCCGTTGCTCGCGACATCGACGGCGAAGCCGGCCTCGACGAGGCCCTCCTGGACCGCATCGCGGACCGGAGCGTAGTCTTCGACGATCAGTGCGCGCATCGGGGTGCCATCCGGGGTGACATCCGGGGTGACATCCGGGATGACATGCGGGATGACATGCGGGATGACAGTGAGCATCGCGGATCCGGGATGAGAGCGTGATGAGAGTGGGCCGGATTCATCGGGCTCTCATTTTTCCTCGGATACGGTGCCCCCCATGAACCCCAAGACCCTCGTTTTCAGCGTCCCCTTCCTCCTCCTCGGTGCCTGTGGCGGGAAGCCCGCCGCTCACCCGCCCGACCACGCCGCAGGTGGCTGCCCACCGGCGATCGCCGCCGCGGTCACCAAGGCCTTCCCGGATGCGACGCAGCGGAGCTGCGCGGGTGAGCACGAGGACGGGATGGATATCTTCGAGGTCAAGCTGGCCAAGGCGGACGGTGGTGCCGCCGAGGTCGAGGTGTCGGCGGATGGGACGATCCTCCAGGTCGAGGAGGTGATCACCACCGCCACGCTCCCCGAGCCGGTCGCGAAGGCGTTCGCGGCGAAGTACCCGGGCGTGACCGCGACGCGCGTGGAGCGGGTGACGCGCCCGGCGAAGGGCACGAGCTTCGAGATCAAGTTCCCGGGCAAGGAGGCCACGTTCTCTGACG
>JAYVRN010000842.1:0-3177 GCA_043776275.1 Myxococcales bacterium
CTCTCCGATCCGCGGAGCCCGAACGTGCCGGTGACGCTCCCCGCGCGGACGGTCGCGCTGATCGCCGCGTGTGATGCCTATGCGAAGCGCGCCGAGCCCAGCGATCCGGAGCTGCCACGGATCGAGATGATCGCGGCGCACGAGCAGTACGCATATGGCTGGCTCGATGCCACGGTGACGCGCACCGTGGAGATCCTGCGCGAGCACCGCGACAGCGAAGCCGCCGCGCTCGCGGTGCCGCCACTCCTCGATGCCCTTCGCCGCATGGGTCGCGCCGCCGAGCTCCGGGGCTGGGTGGATTCGCTCCTCGCGGACACCCGATTCCTCACGGGCAAGGGCGAGCTCCGCGAGCTGCTCGAAGGGCTGCACGCCCTCGCTCCGCCGTGAGCAGCGCGCGCGTATTCGGGCATATGATGTGTGCGATGCGGCCCATGGACCCGACCGATCTGTCGTTCTTCGATTCCGCGCCGAACCGGATCGTCGATAGCGCGCGCTTCACCGCGCCACCCGAGCGCGTGTTCGAGGCCTTCGCCGAGCCCGAGATGTGGATCCGGTGGTTCCCGCTGATGCACCGCGCACAGTGGACGTCGGGTCACGGCGGGGTGGACTCCGAGCGCGAGGTCGCGCTGCGCGGGCTCGGGAAGTTCCGCGAACGGATCATCTCGTGGGAGCCCGGGCGGCGGTTCGCGTTCACGATGGTGGCCTCCACCTCGCCGCTCGCGCACCAGATCGCCGAGGACTACCGGCTGGTCCCCGACGGTCGGGGCACGCGCCTCGACTGGGTGCTGGCCGCACGCCCGACCACCGCGGGCCGGATCGCGTGGCTCCCGACCAAGCTCCTGCTCGGCTCGATGTTCCGCCGCGGCGGCAAGAAGCTCGAGAAGCTCCTGGCGTAGCCGAGATCAGGGCTCCTGTTCGGCGGGGCCGAACGTCACGAACGGCGCGCGCTGCGCGGCGTTGGCGTGCTCCGCCGCGATCCAGTCCGGCGACAGCGCGTCGGCGATGATCCGGATCTCGTCGAGTCGCGCCTGGAACCTGTAGGTCGAATCGCCGAACCCAGCGCGAGAACCGCGACAACCCCGAGCGCACTGACGAGCCAGCCGCGAACCACGCCTGCCATTGTGCCCCGGTCCTCGGCCTGCGGTCCACGTGCCAGAACGGGGCGAGAACAGCGCCACAGCGTCGGGTCGTGCCTCCGGGGGAATCCTTGGGTCCGATTTCAGACCCCGGCCTGGGCTCGGGCGTTGGAGGGGAGGATGACTCGCCTTGCGTGCCTGCTGATCGCTCTCACCGCATGTGGTGGGTCCTCGCGCCCTGTCGCACAGCACGCCGCACCCGGCGATGGCACGTGCCACGAGGCCGGCGGCTGCGAGGCCAGGCTCGAGGCCGAGCCGAAGTTCCTGCTCCCCGATGAGGATCACCCAGCTCCACCGGAGCCGAGCCTGGTCCCGGCCGAGACGATCGAGGCGTCTTGCACGGACGTGGCCACCAACCTGGCTGCGATCGAGCTCGGCAACTACGCGGAGGACGGAAAGCTCGGGCCGCTGGTGAGCCGGTACCGCGCGAGCTGCGCCAAGCTGAAGCTCAGCCGCGACGAGCGCCAGTGTGTGTTCGAGGCCACCGATCGCCCGAGTGTCACGTGGTGCGCGCAACGGATGATGCCGGGCGCGGCGATCGCGGTGGTCGAGGCGCGCGAGTGCCCCGAGATCGCGGAGCAGATGCGGACGCGGATGAACGCCCAGCCCGGGCAAGACCTGTGGCCCAAGCAGCTCGCGGCGATGCAGCGATCATGCGAGCAAGATCGCTGGACGATCCCGTTCCGCGATTGCGTGCGCTCGGTGCCGTACCCCACGTACGTCACCGCGTACTGCGGCAATGCAGCGCCTGCCCCGCTCCGCCGGAAGCTCGAAGATCGGTTCGCGCAGATCAAGTAGCGCTCAGCCCAACCAGGTCCGGATCGTCTCGTAGACGGATGCTCCGAGAAGATCGAGGTGACCGGTCCCGAGCGCGATCTCCCGATGCTCCTCGGGGAACGCCAGAGGCAGCGCCTCGTGCAAGCCGAGAGCACTCTCGACAGGCACCATGCCATCGCCGCGGAGCTTGTCCCCGTGTGCGGTGGACAGCGTGCCGGCGAGCGCGAAGCAGCGAACGTTGGTGGGCAGCGAGAGGGTGCGCCGAGGATCCTCACCCACAGCGAAGCGATCGCGCCGCTCCCAGTGCTCGTCGAGCACGTTGCCGAACCGGAGATCGGTGATGCCCGCGCTGCGGATCCGGCCGAGGCGCGCGAACGGCGCGCTGAACCGGCTGACGCCGAGCAGCAGATGGAGCCAGCTCCCGCCCCGCTCGAGCGGAGCGCCGTGGTGCGGCGTGCCAATCGTCACCAGCGCACGCAGGCGCTCGCGCCACGGCTGTGCAGCCTCCTCGCCGAAGTGACACGCGCTCCGGGCCACGAGCCCGCCCATGCTGTGACCGAGGAGCACGAGCTCATCCACCGCCACGGGCCACGCCGCCACGAGCTGCGCGAGCTGTCCGGACAGATCGCGCCCGTTCGTCGAGATGTGGAGGCCACTGTTGTAGCGGACGTAGATCGGCGTGAAGCCGAGATCGCGTGCGAGCGCGGCACCATGGTCGTGACCACCGCGCTCCCACATCCGATCGGTCATCGAGGAGCCGTGGACCAGCACCAGCAGCTTGCCGCTCGCGGCCGGGAACGCGGCGCGCAGCGCCTCGGGCTCGAGCGTGAGCGGGACACCTCCCGAGCGCAGGCCCATCTCGATCGCGAGCGGGTTCGCGGTCTCGCGCAGGTAGTCGCCGAGCACTCCATTGAGGGCGCCCTGCACCGCCTCGCGCTCCACGCCCGGCGCGCTCGCACCGAGCAGCGGCGCCAGCGCCTCGAGCGCGAGATCGATCGCGGAGCCCACCAGCTGGGTGACGCCCTTGACCACGCCGTAGACCACGCCGGTGACGAGCTTCGCCGGACGCTCGAGGGGACGGCCGAGGATCGCGGGGCCGCTCACCGAGGCCACCTGCATCTGCTCGACCAGCTCCATCACCCCGCGCGTCGCCTCCACGGCGAGCTGACTCGCGCCTCGGAGATCATCGCCGTGGCTGCGCTTGGTGCTCACGCCTGGGAGCTTCCCACATCACGTGGGCCGGCACTGCTGCGCGAGGAGCTTC
>JAYVRN010000843.1:0-10864 GCA_043776275.1 Myxococcales bacterium
CACGTCTGGGTAGTCCGCCCGACCGTCGTGGCGGTGACCCTCGACGGCGAGTGGACCCGGCTGGTCGGCGACCTCGGCGCTGTGCCGGCCATTCGCTGGCGCCAGGACGATCGCGACCAGGCGACCTCCATCCTCGACCAGCTCTTCCGGGAAGCGCTGATCGCTGAGTTCCACCGGCAGTACGGCGAGCTCCTCTACGAGCGGCTGCGGACCCAGATCGGGAGGGGCGCGGCGTCGGTCGCGCTGCTGACCTGGACCCCCGACGCCGCCAGCCTGACCCGGCTGCAACAGGCCGCGGCCGGATCGCCGTCGCGCGCCCCGGCCGCCGATCCGCTGCCGCTGGGGCTCGTGGTCTATCCCGGTCACGGCTTCCTGCCGACCGAGGAGCAAGACCTCGTTGCGTCGCTGGGCCCCAGGGTCAGCTTCTGCTCATTCGAGCAGCTCGCCGATCGGCTCGCTCGCGGACTGGCCACGCTCGCGGAGGTCATCAAGCCGCCGTCACCGTCGGCGAGCGATCTGTCGCCCTCGCCCCGGCCGATCATCGGGCTCTCGGTCGGTGACGCCGACGACCTCGCGGCCTTGGGCTACGATGCGCCCGAGGAGGGCAACTCGCTCCACGTCGACCAGGCGGTGCTGCGTGTGGTCCTGGCCATCCTGCAATCGAACGTCCGCATCGCGTACGGCGGCACCCTGCGCAGCAGCAGCAACTTCACCAACCTGCTCATGGACGCCGTCGCTGCGGTCGCCCGGCCGTCGCCGCCAACCGGGTCGCCGTTGCCAGCCGCCGAGGTCGCCGATCCCGAGACGCCTCTCGAGAACTGGTTCGCCCGGGCGACGCTCGGCAGGTACTCCGCCAGGCAACGCGCTGCGCTCGCCGGGCTGTGTCGGTTCTACCCGGTCGGCCAGGAGGTCCCGGCCGCGGCGGGCCTGAACGAGCAGGCCTTCGGGGTCGCGCAGCAACTGTCCGAGATGCGTGGAGAGCTTGCGAAGCGCTGCCGGATCACGATGGCGATGGCGGGAAAGCGCTGGGGCTTCACTGGCTTCATGCCCGGGGTCGCCGAAGAGGTCGCGGCGGCGACCACCAGGCCCGACGCAGCGGCTGCCCGTGACCCCGACCAGGTTCGCGTCCTGCTCCTCGGGGAGTTCGGCGGGGTGACGCGCGAGATTGTCCGCTTCATCCTGGATCCGGCGCTCGCGCTCCCCGAATCGCTGATACTCGCCAAGCAGGAAGCTCGGCCCGGGAACCACCTCGCTGCGGTTCTGCGTGGCCACCCCCGCGCGCGCCACGACGCCGACCAGCGATACCGCGCGATGCATCGTGCGCTCGCGGGGCTGCGGGCGGTCGCACGGCTACCCGCGGCCACGCGCCTGCCGCGCCTCGGCCTGACCGTCCGCGAATGGAAGTCGATCATGACCACGTCGAGTGTCGGCCACGTCCGTCGTCTCCTGATCGACAAGGTCCTGCCGACCCTGGACCATTTCCCGTCGACACGAGGCGCCCGGGCCGGCAAGGGCAAGCCCCGACGATGACCGACCAGGCTTCGACGAGGTGTCCGGTTGCCGTTCGATCGCAGGGGTGAGTGGCGTCCTTGCGGGTGTATGCCACGTCACCGACCTCAACGACCTCGCACGGGCCATCGGGCCGGGAGCACCACCATGTCAGGCGTCACGTACTTCGTCTGCGGCCTCCGCACCACCGGAGCCATCACCATCGACATCAAGCTGAAGAACAACCTCACCGCCCCGACGCCGCAGTTGCTGCGGATCGACAAGGGCGGGGCCAATGAGACCATCGACGGGAAGGACGGGGCCTGGACCGTCACCCTCCCGAACGACGATCAGATCCTGCGGCTCGAGGGACCGGACTACAAGCCCGAGGACTGGCCCGGCGTCGATTTCACCCTGAGCGCCGACGCGGTGCAGGTGACGATCAGGGCGGCCAACGACCGCAAGGCGTGGCCGGACAAGAAGGGCGGTTCCGATCCGAAGGATCCCTGGCCGCCGCCCGGGGCCCTCATCGACCTGGACGCGCCAACCTGGTTCGAGACCACGTTCGCGGAGCTACGCAGGACGATGGCGTTGCCCCGGTCGCTGTGACGCGACGGGCCGCGGGCATCCACGATGCCCTCTGTCCGATCGCGAGCACCGCGCGCGTCTCCCGGTCGTGGCCACCGACTCCTCCACCCCGCGATCCGTTCGACCGGCGGGCACCCTCACCACCGTCGTAGCGCGGGCGCTCGATCCAGCTCGTCTGGGCGCGAAGGTCGCCGCTGGCGCATCCGACGAAGCTGAGCGCGAGGTCCAGGACGCGCTCGCTGCCGGCGACCACCACCGTGCGCTGACCTTGGTCATGCGCCGGCACGGCGATGGCGTGTACCACTACTGTCGGCGGCTGGTAGGCGACGAGCTCGCCCCCGACGTCCACCAGCAGGCGTTCATCGACGCCTTCCGCGGCCTCGACCGATTCGACGGCCGCTCGACGGTGCGCACCTGGCTCTTCGCAATCGCCCGCCATCGCTGCATCGACGCCCTGCGCCGCCGCGACCGACGACGGGCCCACGAGCCACGCGCCGCGACCGACGCCGACGATGCCCCGGATCCCGGGCCTGACGTCGGGTGCCGCGTCGACGAGCGGCGCGCGTTCGACCTGCTCCGCGGCTGCATCGATCAGCTCGCGCCGGCCACCCGCAGCGCCGTCCTGCTCCGCTACCAGGAGGGGCTCGCGTACGAGGACCTGTCGACCATGTTCGACGAGCCGGCCGGAACCATCGGCCGCCGGGTCGCGCGCGCGCTGATCGCGCTGCGCACCTGCGTCGAGCGTCACGCCGGAGGCTCGCCATGACGTGCGATCACCTCGTCCGTGAGGGCCTCATGGCCCGCGAGCTCGGCCAGCGCGATGACCACGTGGCGACCTGCGCCGACTGTCAGGCCGAGCTGGTGCGCTATCGCTTCGTCGACGACATCGCGCGGCTCGTGGCCACCTCGCCGGCTCCTCCGGGCTGGGAGCGCCGGGTCTGGGCGGCCATCGACCGGCTCGAGCGCCCGCGCTGCAGACGATGGCTGAGCGCGCTCGGACGCGGGGGCCGGTGGCTGGCGGTGCCGGCCCTGGTCGCCGCGATCGCGGTGCTCGTCGTGGTTCGCCGCCCGTCGCCGTCGCCCACCGGCCTGTCGATCGAGGTCGAGGTCCACGCCTCGAGCCCCGTCGGCGAGCCGCGCCGGGCGATCGTGGCCACCGTCGGCGACGAGGTAGGCGTGTATGCCGCTGGCGCCGAGGCGGTGTGGGTGTATGGCGACGCCGGGGCGCTGGTCGACCGCTGCCCCGGCCCGGGGCGGTGCCGCCGCACCGCGCGCAGCGTCACACTCACCTTCCGGCTAGCCCTGGCCGTCCGCTATCGAGTGCTAGCGGTTGCCGGCGCCGGCGACCTGGCGCCCGCGGGCGACTTCGACCGCGACGTCCTCGCCGCGCGCGCCCGTGGCGCCCGGCTCGAGCTGCGCTCGGTCCAGGCCGCCAGCGCGCCTTGACCTGCCGGACGCCGCATGACTGAACCGCGCGTTCGAGCGGTCTGCGGCTCGGAACGATCACGCATCGGCCGTTCGATCGGAGACGCGTCCAGCGTCTACGATGCGTCAGGAGGACTCACATGACCCAGCGCGGCATCGCGATCCACATTGGCACCGACACCGTCGACGCCGCGGCGTACCCGAAGGTCCCCGCCCGGCTGCAGGCCGCGGAGAAGGACGCGGTTGCCATGGCGGCGCTGACGACCCGCGGAGGTTTCGCGCCGAGCTTGCTGTGCGGCGTGAACGCCACCCGTGGCGCGGTCGAGCGGGCACTCGAGGGCGCCGCGACCGAGCTGGTCGCCGGCGACCTGCTGGTGCTGACGTTCTCGGGTCACGGTGGGCGCTTCGCTGACACCGTCGGACCGGGTCGGGAGGCGCTTCCGGCGGGCGCGAAGAACCTGCGTCGCGACGAGCCTGACGACCAGGACGAGTCCTGGTGCCTTCACGATGGTGTGCTGATCGACGATCGGATCTACGAGCTCCTGTCGGGGTTCAAGGCCGGCGTCCGCATCCTCGCGCTCTCCGATAGCTGCTTCAGCGGCTCGGTGCTGCGGCTCGACCAGGCCACCGCCGACGGCGTCGGCGATCTCGCGGCCTCCGCGGAGCCCACAGTCCGGTCCAGCGTGGTGCTCATCGCCGCCTGCGCCGACGACCGGGTGACCCACGAGACCGAGGATCACGGGCAATTCACGGCCGCCGTGCTGACGACGTGGGACGGCGGCGCGTTCCGGGGCTGCCATCATGTGTTCTACGACCAGATCGTCGCCAGCGTCCGCAGCGCGCAGCTCTCCCGATACGGCGCCTACGATCCGGACTTCGAGGCGACGCGGCCGTTCACGATCCACTCCGAGGGCGTCGATGAACGAGCATGTGCAGTCTGCAAGCGCCGGTGAGGGCCGACCTGGTGCTCCGCCGTGACGGCGCGCGATGTCGACCGTCGCTCCGCGGGCCGGGCGCCAGCGCGTGTCGAGGTAGTGTCGCTCCATGTCCAGCCCCAAGCTCACCGGCCTGACCCTCAGCTTCCTCGGCCTCTCGGGCACCTGGGTCGTCGACGACGCTCAGCGCAAGGCCGCGTGGGAGATGTACGTCGAGCTGGTGACCAGGATCTCCGTGCAGCCGCTCGAGTCCGACGAGGGTCTCCTGCGCGAGGCCCTGTCGTCGCTGTACGCCCTGTTCGGGGAGACCCGTCGGATCCTCCGCGACCGCGGCCCGGAATGCGCCCGGCCCGCAGGCCCGCAGCCATCGCCTTCGGCCAGCTTGCCGTCCGGGTCCTCAACGGCAGCCTCCGCCCGTTCTTGGCCAAGTGGCACCCGCTGCTCGCCGACCACGAGGCCACGCGCGGCACCGCGCCGCCCGCCGCCCACGAGCGCACCTGGAAGTACGCCGGCGAGGTCCGCGTTCTCCTCGAGCACCTCCGCGGCGAGCTCAAGCAGTACGCCGACCTCCTCGCCGCTGCTTGCCGCATCCCGCCCCTGCACGACATCCCGCCGGCAGCGTGACCGCGGCTGCCAGGCCGGCTGGGTGGTGCCGGGCGCGTCGCGCGGACGGCGCGGTGGCTCGCTTCGCCGCTCACGATCGCCGTCGCGGAGGGGGCGGTCCGGGCGTCGCCTTCGTCGCGACCGGGGACCGCAAGGTCCTCTTCTGCGACCGGTTCGGGCGCGAGACTGGCGGCGTGCGGACCTGATCGCAGGGCCTCGCCCTGGTGACCCGCTGCGTCAGGGCCTCACCCCCACGCGCGTCTCCGCGCCGCGGCCACCGCCCTGGTCTCGAGCGGGGCGCGGGGCGCGCTCAGCGATCGACGTCAAGTCCGGCCCGCGGTGGTCGTCATCGCAGGAGATCGGCAGCCGAGAACGACCGGGACTGGTCGTCCTCGGATCCGACGAACGACGTCATCGCCTTCTCGACGGCTCCCATGAAGCCGATGGGGCGCACCGGACCGGCCCTCGCCTCGCCGTCGTCCGACCCGAACGAGTAGAAGAACTTCGACGAGTAGACGGCCTCGAAGTCCACCTTGGCGACGCAGTCCTGGATGAGCACGCGAAACGGACGTTCGAGCGTCTCGGCGACTGCGAGCTCCCAGAGGCACCAGGGGGACGGTCGCTGCAGCTTGCGGCGGTTCGGGCGGGCGCGATCCCAGCGCGACGGCGTCCAGACGGCGAGGAAATGGGTGCAGCGCGCGATGCGCTCGCGGATCTCGCGAGTCACCACGTTGTTCCGCTCCTCGAGCTCGAGATAGTCGAAGACGAAACCGTGATCTTCGCACGCGGTCCGGACCTGCTGCACGCGCGCGGTGTTGACCTCGATCTGCGCGATCGAGAGGAACAAGCGGCGGCGGACGCGCCCGGTCAACCGGCGCACGACATCGACGCCGACCTCGAGCGCGAGGCGGCGCTCGCGCGGTGATGGTGCCCCCAGCGACTCGTCATCGTCAGGCTGGGTGCCCGCGTCCGAGAGGGTGCGCGGCGAGCGTCGACTGTCCAGCAGACGCTCGCGCTCTTCCAACCACATCCCCATCGCGATCGGACGGCGCGGCGGGTGCAAGCGCTGAGCGGCGGCCCGACCGCGGTCGCCGTGTCCACTGACCAGCCCGGCGCCCTCGACCTTGTGCTTCGCGTCGGCGTCCTTCGGTTCGAAGTACACCGACACGTCGAACTCATCGCGCACGTTCGGCCCGACCACGTGGCCGATCTCGCCCCGGATCTCCCGGAGCCGGTCGTCGATGGTCATGTTCTCCGGCCGGGTCCAGGTTCGCTTGGCGAGCACGGCCTCGAACCAGCTGATCCCGAGGTGGGACTGAAGCCGATTGAGTGACGTCAGGATGGTGATGTCGTGCTTGCGGATCGCGTCGGTCACGGCGGCGATCGCGCCGGGCGTGTCACGGTGGCGGATCGCGCACCACGCCACGAGCTGTCGGCGCGCGAGGATGTGGACGCGGAAGGTCCGTTCCTTGGTGTCCGACGTGAGCAGGTAATGCGTGTCGGTATCGATATCGGCGTGCTCGCCATAGTGCGAGTGGATCTCTTGGTTGATCGTCTCGACCAGCTCAAGGGGCAACGAGATGGTGCCGTCGTTGAGAACTGCGGTGCTGAAGGTCAGCGACGGTGGATTCCCGGCGCGGTTCAGGGCGCGCCACATCCGCTGGAGCCCGCGCACCGGGCGCGCCTTCACGCGTGGCCGCCCATCGAACCAGGCGATCGAGTCGCGGCAGTCGGCGAGCAGGATCGCCTCGACGAGTGACTCCAGTTCGCTGCCCACGCCCGCGGTGCTGCGCGCCTTCGGGATGGTGGTCGCGAGTGATCGGAAGTCGACCACCGCCTCGAGCTGGTGCAGCGTCTCGTGTTCGATCGAGCTGCTATCCAGGTACAGCACGTTGCCGCCATGCCTGGCGACGGAGTCGAGGATCTCGTGGATGACGCCGGGACGGTCCATCAGCGACATCGAGATCCGCAGCACGTGCGGCCACGCCTGGACGTCGATGGTCGTGCCCATGAGCTCGGGGAGGGTGACCGCCGCCGCCGGGCTCGGGGTCGCCAGCGAGCCGGGGTAGATGCACAGGAAGACCTGGGTGCCTGGCCGCAGCGAGACGTGACCGCGATGGTACATCTTCACGTCGAGACGTAGGTTCGAGTCACCGTCGGCCTGTCGGAGCTTCTGAAATCGATCGAGCACGATCATGAGCAGACGCCTCCCATGCGTTCGAAGACGACGCGAACGGGGGCGATCGAACGCTGGTGGCGACGATGACGCCACGGAGCGTCGCGGGACGCCCCCGCACGAGGTCGCGGTCGCTCGCGTTCGACGACCGGGCGAGACATCGTCTATGATCGTGCCGCGGGGGGGACGTCACCCGCCGTGGGGGAACGCGAGGAGTCCGTGTCCGAGCCGAACATCACGTCGCCCAGAGTCTTCGTGAGCCACTGCTCGATCGACAAGCCGCGGGTCCGCCCGGTGGTGGCGGCGCTCCGCGCGCGTGGGCTGGACGTCTGGTTCGACGAGACCGACGCTGGCAGCGGCGACGACGTGGTGCGGGTGCTCAACGACGCGCTGGCCTGGTGCGACGTCGGGCTGGTCGTGCTCTCGGCGAATTCGCCACCCGCCCCGTGGCACCAGGCCGAGATCAGCGCGCTCACCCACGCCTGGATCGACGGGCGGAAGCTGCTGATTCCGGTCCTCCTCGGTGCCGACCCCGCGATCCCCGAGCTGCTCAAGCCGATCCTCCGGGTGGGAATCGACGAGACCGAGGCGCTGGTCGACGCGATCGTCCACCGCCGGGTGCGGCCCCCGGACGCCGACCCCCTGCGTACCGGGTTCTCGCATGCCGTCATGGTCCAGCTCGTGCGCGGGGAGGGCGGGATCGTGGCCCTGACGGCGATCGACGGCGTGGTCGCCGGCCGGGTGGCGCATGCCGGCGTGCCGCCGGAGCTGATCCGGCTGCGCAACGAGTTCCGGGCCGGCTTTCGCGCGGCCGGGGTCGGCAGCCGGAGCCCGATCGCGGTCGAGCGGGCGGCGCGGGAGCCCCGGATCGCCCTGCTGGGTCGCGCGCTGGCGGGCTTCTGTTTCGAGTCGCGGACCGTGGAGGCGGTGGCCTCGATCCTCGACGGCGACGGGGGCATCCACGGTGCGCGGGTCGAGATCGCGATTGACAGCGGTGACCCCGAGCTGCTGGCCCTGCCGTTCGAGGCGCTACGGTTCGGCGACCTGCTGGTCGCTGGCCATCCGGCGGTGACGATGGCACGGCGGCCGAGCGACCTGGTGTCGCCCTGGGCGGCGCCGCTGCCGGGGCCACTCAAGATCCTGGTGGCGGTCGGCGCCCCCGACGAGGGCAAGACCCGCAACAACCCGCTCGATCACGAGCGCGAGGTCAACAACATCCTCGATGCGATCGATCGCGGCGCGCGCCCCGGCAGCGCGGAGGTGCGGATCCTCGAGGCCAGCGATCCGGCGACGATCCGCAGCGCGTTGGTCCGCGACCAGTATCACGTCCTCTACCTCACCGGGCACGGTCAGCGGGGAGGCCTGGAGCTCGACGACGAGGAGGGCCGCGCGGTCGACGTGCCTGCCCGTCGGCGTCCCGATGACCGGCGCGAGCTGGTGACGCTCGGCGAGGCGCTGCGGATCGCGGACCGGGTCGCGCCGGTGGTGTTCCTCAACACCTGCCACGGCGCCGTCGATGGCAGCGACGACGACGGCCCCGCCTCCGACGGCAGCCCGCGGGCCGCGCTGCGCGCGATCACCACCAGCCCGGCCGTGGCGAGCTTCGCCGAGGAGTTGCTGCGCGGCGGCGTGCCGGCGGTCATCGCGATGCAGACGTCGGTGAGCGATGCTTACGGCACGGCGCTGGCCGCGGCGTTCTTCGACTTGCTGTCGCAGCACGACGGCATCACCGCCAGTCGCGCGCTGGCGGGTGCCCGCCGCGAGCTGGAGCGTCGGCGTCAGGCGACGCTCGCGCGGGGCGCTGGCGCTGCCGGCGCGGTCGCGCGGACCGGCGGTGACGGTTCCATCGGGCGGCCTGTTGTCGATGAACCGCTCGCGTCTGCCGGGGATGCCGAGGCGCTCACCTTGCCCGAGTACGCAACGGCGACGGTGCTGGTCCGCGGCATCGAGAGCGCGGTGGTGAACCACGGCGCCACGCCGGCGCCGCTCGGCCAGCCGCCGGTCCACCGGGTCGGGGGCCAGGTGCCACAGCTCGGCCAGGACGAGCTGATCGGTCGGCGGCGCGAGCTGCGCCGCACGTTGTGGGCGCTGCGGCCGCCGGCCGCCGGCGAGCCGACCCGCAAGCTCGATGGGCTGCGCAAGGCCAGCGCGGTGGCGTTGGTGGGGATCGGTGGCGTCGGCAAGAGCGCGATCGCCGGGCGGGCGATGGTGCGTCTCGCCGAGGCGGGCTACCTGCTCGCCGACCACGTCGGCCGCTGGAACCTCGGCGCCATCGCCGCGTCGGTCGGCACGGCGCTGATGCTCTCGCGCGACGCGAACCATGTGACCATGGGCAAGCGCCTCGTCGACCGCACCACCGACGACGAGGTGCGCCTTCGCTTGCTCGCCGACGCGCTCGCGCAGGTGAAGTTGCTGCTGGTGCTCGACGACTTCGAGCAGAACCTGTCGCCCGGCGGCGATGCGTTCCTCGATCTTGATCTCACGGCGTACCTGCAGCGCCTGGTCCGCAACGCGCGAGCGGGGCGCATCCTGATCACGTCGCGGTATCCGCTGCCGGTGGGCGCGGCCGGCCTGCTGTCGGCGGTCTCGACGATCCCGATCGGACCGTTGACCGATGCCGACGTGCGCAAGCTGGTGCGCCGTCTGCCCGGCCTGCGAGACGTCGACCTGCCCAGACTGCGCCCTCTGCTGCGCAGGATCGGCAATCACCCGCGCGTGCTCGAGCTGTTCGACGCGCTGGTCCGCGGCGGCGAGGGGCGGCTGCCGCAGGTGACCGAGAGGCTGGCCGCGCTGCTGCAGGACGAGCCCGAGCTCGCCGCGGACCAGGCCGTCGGGGACATCGCGGAGAGCGCCCGGCAGGCCGTCATCCTCGGCGCCCGTGACATCCTCCTCGATGAGTTGCTCGAGCTCGACTCCACCCGCGGCCATGCCGACGTCTTGTTCCAGCTCGCGGTGTCCAGCCTGCCGGTCAGCACCGCCGGCGTCGCCCACATGCTGGCCGACGCGCCCGCGGACGCCGCCGCCGTCGAGCGGGTCTCGGACGCCCTGGCCGAGCTGGCCCGGCTCTCGCTGGCCGCCCGGCTACCTGACGACGCCGGCTGGTGGGTCCACCGGTGGACCGCGGAGGGCCTTGCAGATCGGGAGGCTCCGGTCTCGCATCGCGACCGCTGCGCCCGCGCCGGCCGCTATCGAATGTGGCGCTTCGAGCACGAGATGCGCACCGTCGACGAAGCGCTCGAGGCGATGCGCAACTTCGTGCGTGCAGAGCGGTTGGACGTCGGTTGCGCGGTCGCCGTGGGGCTCGTCACCCTCCTTGGGAGCTCCGCCCAGACGGTGGCCGTCGCCGCGGTCGCGGGCGAGATCCTCGAATCGATCCCACCCACCCACGCCAGCGTACCGTTCCTGGCTGACGCCGAGGCGCAGGCTCACCTTGCACTTGGCTTCGCCGGTCGCGCCCTCGAGCGATATCTGGCGCTCCACGAACGGTGCCAACGCCTCGCCGCCGCCGAGCCCAACCGCGCCGACTTCCAGCGCGACCTCTCCGTCTCCTTCATCAAGATGGGCGACCTCTACTCCGCGCTCGGCCAGGGCGACCTCGCCCGCGACGCCTTCCTCCAGGCCCTCGCCATCGCCCAACGCCTCGCCGCCG
>JAYVRN010000844.1:0-10849 GCA_043776275.1 Myxococcales bacterium
GGTACCGTCGGGCATGCGGTCGCTACACCTCGGGCACCTCGGGCGCCTCGCGCTGGTCGCGATGATCTGCCTCGGGTCGCTCGGAGCTTGTGGCCCCAAGCGCAAGAACCAGTGCCCGGGGACCACCGCCGGCACCTGCGTCAACGGCGAGGTGTGCTCGATGGATCGCAAGCGCGGCTGTCAGATCTGCCAGTGCCGTCCGTTGAACGAGACCAACACCGGGCACGAACCGGACGACCCGAATCCCCCGGTTCCGGTCCACGACTGAGCACCGAGATCCCGATCCCGAGCATCGAAGGACCATGGAGCGCCGCCCGCACGTCGTGATCATCGGCGGTGGCTTCGGCGGCCTCGCGGCGGCACGCGCGCTCGCCGGCGCACCCGTGAACGTCACGCTCCTCGATCGGCGCAACCATCACCTGTTCCAGCCGCTGCTCTATCAGGTGGCCACCGCGGCGCTCAACCCGAGCGACATCGCCTACCCGATCCGCGCCGCCCTCGCGAAGCAGCGCAATGCGCGCGTGCTCCTCGCCGATGCGCGCTCGATCGATGTCGCCAGGCGCCACGTGGTCCTCGATGACGGTGCGCTCGACTACGACTACCTCGTGGTCGCCACCGGCGCCACGCACTCGTACTTCGGCAAGGACTGGGGGCAGGTCGCGCCCGGCCTCAAGTCGATCGAGGATGCTCTCGAGATCCGCCGCCGCGTGTTCCTCGCGTACGAGGCGGCGGAGCGCGAGTCCGATCCGGTGGCGCAGCGCGAGTGGTTGACGTTCGTCGTCGTCGGCGGTGGCCCCACCGGCGTCGAGCTCGCGGGCGCGCTCGGCGAGATCGGGCTCCACACGCTGGCCCACGATTTTCGCAGCATCGATCCCACGCAGGTCCGCGTGGTGCTGTTCGAGGGCGGCGACCGCGTGCTCGCGGCCTATCCGCCGAAGCTGTCCCTGGCGGCGCGCCGATCTCTCGAGAAGCGGCACGTCGAGGTCCGGCTGAACACGCTCGTCACGGCGATCGATGCCACCAGCGTCACCGTGACCTGCGCGGACGTCGCGGAGCGCGTCGGCACGCGCACGGTACTGTGGGCCGCCGGCGTGCAGGCCTCACCCCTCGCGGCGGATCTCGGCGCCGCGCGCGATCGCGCCGGGCGCGTCGAGGTGCGACCCGACCTCTCGATCCCCGATCATCCGGAGATCTTCGTGATCGGCGATCTCGCGAAGATGATCTCCGACGGTATCCAGGTCCCGGGCGTGGCCCAGGGCGCACTCCAGGGCGGCAAGCACGTGGGCAAGATCATCGCCGCCGAGGCCCGTGGTGCGATCACACCGGCGAACCGCCCGGCGTTTCGCTATCACGACAAAGGCAACATGGCGACGATCGGCCGCGCGTCGGCGGTGGTCGCGACCAAGCGGTTCTCGATCTCGGGCCTCACGGCGTGGCTGCTGTGGTGGGTCGTCCACATCATGTTCCTCGTCGGCTTCAAGAATCGGCTGCTCGTGATGTTCCACTGGGGCTGGAACTGGCTGACGTTCACGCGCGGCGCGCGGCTGATCACCGGCGAGGTCGGCCCGCTGCCGGAGATCAAGACGATCGGCCCCGATGGTGAGGTGGTCCTGCCGCCGCCGGCCGCGCCGGTGAGCTTGGGGGACAAGGTCGACGACGGCGCGTCTCCTCCGCTGCCGCGCTGAGCATGGCCTCGAACCCGAGGGGCTCGAACCCGAGGGCCGGTGCTACTGCTCGAGGCAGAGGACCGGTAGCGGCGTCGAGCACGGATCGTACTTGGCTACGTTCCGCACGTCCGTCGCACCGGTGTAGTGCATCGCACCGTTGACGAGGTTGGAGCCGGTCGACCAGTCGCTGCAGCTGTCGCCGCCGCCGGAGAGCTTGTTGAAGCGCGTCGCACCGGTCCAGTAGTCGTTCTCGACGCGCGCACCGTGGGCGTCGATCTCCGGC
Organism: Myxococcales bacterium; assembly: GCA_043776275.1. Taxonomy (GTDB): domain Bacteria; phylum Myxococcota_A; class Polyangia; order Haliangiales; family Haliangiaceae; genus JABFXX01. Next base: position 1,951 of record JAYVRN010000844.1, read on the forward strand.
GGGACATCGAGGAAGTCAGCGCCGAGGAGGCCGGGGCCGTCGAACAGCCGTACACCGTCCACGCGGTGGTACTGGGCGGTCGCCGAGAACCGGCTGGCGATCGACTCGGTGCTGGTGGCGAGGGCGGCGAGGAACGTGCCGGACAGTCCTGCACCGCTCGCTTCGTTCGCGCACAACGCATCGGCCGAGTCACGGCCGTTGCCGGGCGTCCAGGTGCCGGTGGTCGCGAACCCTTGCTTGGTGGTGGTGTCGGGGTGGATGTCGACGGGGACGACGCGGCCGATCTCGACGCACAGCAGGTGCGCCTGCGAATCGCAGTTCTGATCCCAGCCGGAGGTCAGCCGCGAGGCGAACTGGCTGAGCGCGCCGAAACCGTAGTCGGTGGCCACGTTCGAGGTCCAGTCGAGGCAGGTGTTGACGGTGACCGATCCGGCGTTGTTGCCGGTGAACACCTGAGCGGAGCCGAGGTCGTTGCCGTACTCGTCGAGCCGTAGCGGGAACACCAGGTTGCCATTGGAGAACGCGGTAGGTGCATCGGCGACCGGGGCCCCGTCGACACGAATCCAGCCGCGCGAGCTCGCGATCCGGTTGACCGAGTTGGTGGTGGAGTCCGAGAGGAATGCGATGAAGTTGCCGGTGAGGCCACCGGCCGTGGCGCGCGCGGCGCAGATCGCATCGGCGCCGGTGATGCCACCGATCGCGCCGTTGGTGCCGATCGAGGTCACGAACACCCGGTTCGGGATCGGCGCGAACTCGGCTTGCAACGTGAGGTTCGTCGTCGCATCGAACGCGCAGCTGAGATTTCCGCCGCACATGCCCGTCCAGCCCGCGAACCACGCATCGCTGGTCGGCACGGCGCGCAGCCACATCGCGGTGCCCGGCGTGACCACGGCCTCGCAGCGAGGTGCGCTGCACGTGAAGCCATCGGGTCCGACGATCGTGCCGGTCCCAGTACCCTGGCGCTCGATCGTGATGTGGACGAAGCCGTCGACGGAGTCGGGGCCGCCACCGCCGTCCGGAGAGAGCGCAGCTTCCTCGCCGAACCCGAGGCGCCCACACGCCGCGACCAGGAGGAGGACCGATGAACAGACTGGCCTCACGTGACCACGATACTCCGATCGCATGTCACCTCGCCAGGTGCGATGTCGGCCCACCCCGAGCCTGAGCGGTCAGTTCCCGAGGCGCTCGACGTGCGAGGTGTCGCGATCCGCGGGGACCTCGATCGCCACATCGCGCTCGACCTTCAGCACGGGGTTCGAGAAGTGAAGCTCGTGGTGGCCGGGGGTGAGCTGGAGCGCCTTGACCGTCTCGTACTGGGTCGGATCGCTGTCGACGGTGAAGTACGCCCACGGGATCGCGTTGATCGTGACCTTCCGGGTCGAGGTGGTGGAAGGTGGGGAGATGGCGGCGAGCCCGGCATCGGGTGTCGTCCTGGGAGGACGGATCCGCGGTCCTGCATCGGAGGCGATCGCGATCACCTGCGCGTCCGCGGCGGGGACCACCATCGCGTCGAGGGTAGGTAGGCCAGGGTGCGGCGCATCGAGCGACATCGGGACGGCCGCATCGAGAACCATCGGCGCCGTCACCGCGACGGTCGATGCATCGCGCGGCACCTCGGCATCGGTGCGACCACCGCGCAGGCTGAGCACGCCGATCGCGGCGATCCCGAGCACCGACGCGACGAGACCGATCGCGATCCACGGCGAGCGCCGGGCGGGCGCCACGACCGGGCTCACCTCCTCGACGACGGTGGGCGTCTTCGGGGCGAGAGGCGCGGCGATCGGGAGCTCCTCGGCGGCGGTGGCGGCCATCGAACGCTCCGTCCCCGTCCCGAGCACGTCGAGGGCGCCGTCATCGAGAAAGCTGACGAGGTGATCTCCCTCGACGTCGCCGTCGGCGCTGCGGTCCTCGCGATCCGCGCCCCACACCTGGTCGAGCCATGCGGCGAGCTGGCGCGCCGGCGCCTCGCCCTTGTTCGCGGCGCGCTCGGCGACGCTGAAGTCATCGAGCTCCGCGAGCATCGCCCCCGCATCCGGGAACCGATCGTTGGCGATCGGTGAGGTGGCGCGGTCGACGATCGCCACCAGCGGCGCGGGGACGCTCGCGCTCCACGGCACCAGCTCACCGGCTCTCGCGGCCGCGAGCGTGAGCTCGCGATCGTCGCTCGGGCGCCCGCGCGTGCCGGTGAGCAGCTCGCGCAGCACGAGGCCGAGTGCGTAGACGTCGGCGCGCGCATCGACCGGCTCGCCGCGCGCCTGCTCCGGCGCCATGTACGCCGGCGTGCCGATCAGCTTCGTGCTGGTGGTGTCGCTGGCGATCGCGGCGATCCCGAAGTCTGTCAGTTTGACCTCGCCGGACCACGAGAGCAGCACGTTGCGCGGGGTGACGTCGCGGTGGACGATCCCGAGCGCTGTGCCCTCGGGGCTCTTGCGGCGGTGCGCGTAGTCGAGCGCCTGGCAGCACTCGCCGGCGACGAACGCGGCGACCAGCGGCGGGAGCCGGCGCGTGCCGGCGCGTGCGAGGCTCGAGCCGAGATCCTTGCCCTCCACGCGCTCCATCGCGAGGAACACCTGGTCGTCGATCCGGCCGAAATCGAACACCGGGACGATGTTCTGGTGCGCCAGGCTCATCGACAGCCGGGCCTCGCGGACGAACAGGTCGAGGAACCGCACATCGCCGGCGCGCTCGGCGCGGATCCGCTTCACTACCAGCCACTTCTCGACGCCCGCCGCCTTCCGGCGCGCGAGGTACACCTCCGCCATCCCGCCCCGCGCGAGCGGGCGCAGCAGCTCGTAGCGCCCGAGCGCGCGGCTCATCGCATCGAGTATAGCGTTTCGGGGCCGGGGAGCCGGAATGTCGGGGCCATCACCCCAGGGCCTCCGGCTGGTTGACCCCCGGGCCCGGGAGGCCGAAGATCGCCGTCGGTGCGCGGACTGCCAGCCTTGCTCGTCGCTGCGGCGCTCGTGCCAGCGGCACCGGCGTACGCGCGGCCCAAGGCCGATCTGGTGATCGCCTGGGCGCCCGGGGTCCGGCTCGGTCCCGTGGAGGCCGCGGCGCGCGAGGCCGGCGCCGCGGTGATCGACCGGTCCCCCACGCCACGCCCCCGGCTCGAGACCGCGGCGACGATCAAGCGTGGGCTCGCCGCGTTCGATGCGCTCCAGCTCGAAGATGCCGCGCGCCTCCTCGGCGAAGCCAAGGCGGAGATCGATCGCACGGGCGCCGCCGAGCTGACCGAGACCGACCTCTCGGATCTGTTCCTCTATCGCGGGCTGATCGCGACGCAGCAGGGCGACGCCACCGCGGCCTGGGACGAGCTGGTCGCGGCGATCACGGTCGCCCCCACGCGTGTCCTCGATCCCGCGCGGTTCCCGCCGCGGGTGGCGGGCGAGCTCGATCGCGTGCGCACCAAGCTCGCGGAGGGGCCCAAGGCCACACTGCTGGTCGACGTCCCCACCGGCTGTCGCGCCACCATCGATGGCGTCCCGGCGGGTGCGCCCCAGCCGCGGATCGTCGGCACGCACTGGGTCGCTGTCACCTGCAGCGCCGCCGCGCCGTGGGGAACGCGCGTCCAGCTCGGCGCCGACACCACCGTGGTCGCGCGCAACGCTCCGTTCACGCCGCCGACCTCCGACGAGATGCTGATCCAGGCCCGCACCGCCGGTGCGCGCGCCTATCTCGCGGTGGAGCTCTCGGGTGACCTCGGTGTGGTCCGGCTGGTCAGCGCCGATGGGCGCGAGCGCGATCGTCGCACCGTGACCGTGCACGGCGACCTCGCACAGGTCGCGCAGGCCGTGCGCGAGCTGCTGGCGCCCGCGTCCACGCAGCACTGGTATCAATCGCGCTGGGTATGGGCCGCCGGTGCGGCCGTGATCGCCGCGGCGATCCTCGTCCCGATCACGGCGGCTGCCGCACGCGACACCACCCCGACGACATTCACCCTGAACCCGAAGGAGCCGCTGCCGTGGTAGCCCGCCTCGGGATCGTGGTCGGGACCGTGGTCGGCTTCGGGCTCGGACTGGTCGGCTGCACCAGCGACGTCATCGTCACGCCGGTGATCGAGGGGCCCGTCGACGATGCGGATGCCTCGGCGTTCCCACGGATCGACGAGGTGATCATCACCGTCGCGCACGACGGCAGCGCTCGGGATCTGGTCTCGGCGTCGTTCTCTCGCGGCGAGGAGATCAGCATCGCGGGCGCGCCGTTCGGCGATGATCTCGTGATCCACATGAGCGGCTTCGAGAGCGCGAGCAGCGTCGCGTACGGGCGGACCTGCGCGTTCCACGCCGATGCGAACGGCGCGCTGTCGCCGCACCTGTTCTTCTCGCGTAGCGGCAAGTTCGCGAGCCTCGGTGTGACCCCGATCGAGCGAACGCACGGCCACGCGATCTCGTACCTCGGCACGGCGCTCGTGATCGGAGGCGATTCGGCAGGCGCAGGTGTCGCCACCGTCGAGCGCTTCGATCCGGTCACCGGCACGCTGTCGAGCGTCGGGACGATCGATGCGCGTGATGGCTCGGCGCTCGCGTTGCTCGGCACCTCTCCGCCACGCGTGGTGGTGGTGGGCGGGCAGATCGGCCCCGTGGGCGCCGCCTTTCTCGAGCTGGTGGATCCCACGCGCAAGGTCGAGCGCGTCGACGATCTTCAGGCGCCGATGCCCCGCGTGGGCCTGACCGCGACCTCGCTCACCGATGGCCGCGTGATCGTGATCGGTGGCAACCCACCGGGTGGCGCGCCGGTGGGCACGATCTCGGAGGTCGCCCTCGGCACCGGCGTCGAGGTCCGGACCCTGCCGCGCGCCGTGCTCGCGCAGCCGCGCACCGGTCACTCGGCCACCCGGCTCGGCGATGATCTAGGCGCGCCGGTGCTGATCGCGGGCGGGACCGATGCCGCGGGGATGCCGATCGCGATCGCAGAGCTGTTCAAGCCGCTGAGCGAGGAGCTCGCGAAGCCGACCACGTTCGCACCCACGATGCTGATCCCACGATCGCATCACCAGGCCGTGCGCATGCCGGATGGCAGCGTGCTGTTCATCGGCGGGATCAACGCAGCGGGGAGCCCGGTGCGCACCCTCGAGCTGTTCACCCTCGACGGTGGCTTCATCTCGGTCGGTGATCTGCCCGACACCGCGGGTATCATCGATAACACCGTGACGCCGCTCCCCGACGGCCGCGTGCTGATCGTCGGCGGACGTGCCGTCCCGGGTGGTCCACCGACGACCACCGCGTTCATCGCCCGCCTCGATCCGCTCGACGGCTCGGTCGACGTGGTGCCCACGGATCGCCTCGCCGTGGCGCGGGCGAATCACCAGGCCGCGGTGCTGTGCGACGGTACGATCCTGCTCACCGGCGGCACCGCCGGCGCCGACGTCGCCGAGCGCTACAATCCCTCCGCGGCCGGGCGCCGGTAGCGCCTCGGCATCCGCCGGGCGCTGGTAGCGGCTCGGTGTCCGCCGCGCACAGAACGCAACGCGTGGCCGCGGGATCACGGCTCCGGGCGAGTCACGACGTTCGTCGGCTCGTCATCGTGCTCCGGGGCCAAGCCGCCGACGTCGGGCTCGGTCGGCGGATCGGCGGAGAAACCTGTGGTGCGCGGGTTGAGCTGCGGAGGCCCCATCCCCGGCAGGGTCTCGGGCACGCCCCTCGCGGGAACATCGCTCGGCTCCGCGAGATGGGGCTGCAACGGCATCGTGTACAGGTCCGAGAGCACCGGCTCGGGTAGATCGAGCGGGATCGCCTGCGACTGCGAGAACCTGATCGAGACGCCGCCGGGTGCAGGCGGTGGTGCAGGCGCCGGCGCAGGCCGCGGCGCGGGCCGCAATACAGGCGCGACTGGTGGCGGAGGCGGTGCGACGTCGTCGACGAGATCGTCAAACAGCTCGGCGGCGAGCCGCGCGACGCCCGTCGGCGTGGGCGCCTTCGTTCGCACATAGGCCGGCTTTGCGGGCTCCGGCTCGGGCTGCAGTGCCTCGATCGGCTCGAACGGCGGTGCGTACGACGGCGATGGCTTCGCTCGCTTCTCCGGCGAGACTCCCGTGGCCCGCATGGCATCGGCGACGTAGCTGTCGATCAGGTCGTCGAGGTCGTCGCTTCCCGGCACGGACCGAGGATACCAATCATCGGGAAGCGAAGGCAGACCCAGCTCAGGTCGGTTCGACGTCGCCCTGCTTCGGCGGGGCCTTCAGCCCGTACTTCTCCATCTTGTAGACGGGCCTGTAAAGCGATGTGCTCAACATCGCTCGGGTCTCTGCAACGCGGTCAACGGCGGCGATGACGTGTTCTCGTCGAAGAGTGACGCGTCGCGGGAGACAAGAGGGAGACAGGAATTGGGGCGGTCTTGGACGCGAGACTTGCTGCGTCTCCTCTTTGGTTCACGCCCGCCGTCGTGGTGTAGACGTGCGCCGAGACGAGCCCGACCTCTTGGTACGAGGCGCCGCGTTGGCGGCGATCAAGGCGGCTGCCCAGGTTCCAAACCGGCGCCGCCCCGCGACGTAGAGGTTGGCGTTGCGGCGCATGATCCGCGCCGAGTTCACGGGCAGGCCCTTCGCGACGTCATCGCGGATCGCGGCGATCACAGCGTCCTTCGTCCACGTGAGGGTCTCGGGCGGCGTACAACCTGCCGCCACGAACGCGGCCTTCCACCCTCCGAAGTGCCTGCGCGCTCCGGTCGCCACGATCGGATGATCACCTGCACGCAGTGTCTCGCCCTCGGTGACCGCGAGCTTGCGGATTCTGTCCAGAACCTCGTCGGCGCTCAGCGCGGCTTGCTTCTCGTCCCCGTAGTTGAAGCCGGCCCGCTCGATGGCGGCTCCCCATGATCCGAAGAACCGCACGGCCGCGGCATAAAGCCAGTCCCCACGGTTGGCGCCCGAGCTGAGGCTCTTGCCGGCGGCCCCGCGACGTCGGATCTCGACCAGCGTTTCTTCGGGCTGCTGCTTCTTCTTCGCTGGCATCACCGTTGCGGTAGACCGGCCCCGCGTGGTCCGTCAATCGGTGATGATAGGTTTCGAGATGCGCCTCTCGAAACGTGCAGCAGCGGCGATTGCCGAAGCGGGCATCGTGGAGTTCACCGACGAAGACGCCGCCGAGCGACTTCTCGCAGTCAATGGGTGCGGGAGAAAGACCATCCGAGAGATCGACCGGGCCGTAGCCAAGCTCACCGGCAAAGGGCTCGGCGGGCTGGCTCGGGTGATGAAGGGCTACGACGCGAAGCCCACGATCACGACCGAGAATGCAGCGCGAACCGTCGGCCTTGAAGCCGACGCATTCGTGGCGCTCGCAAACACGATCGGGGTGGCGCCGAAGCGGCGAGCGGACGGCAGGATCTGGAGCGAGTGGGATCTGTTCTCGGTGCGGCGCTCGATCTGGAGACAGAAGAAGATCGGTGGATAACAAAATTGGCGCCGGCTTGGTTCTGCGCGGGGTGACCGATCAACCTCGATCAGAACGTGAAGAATCTCCCGACAGTCATCGTCGATCGGGACCACACACCACGCCGGGGGAAGCGCGGGAATTGCGCCGGGCATTGCCATCGTGGGCTGGTCGCGGCAATCTGGTCGCGTGCCGATCTCTGTGGACGTGCCGCTCGACGACGACGAGCTCGACGTGCTCGAAGAGCGCGGGCTCGACGTCCACTACGCCCTTGGCGTGATCCACGCCGTCGGGGTCGCGCCGGGCATGATCCCGACCCCGCAGTGGCTGCCGCTCGCCTTCGGGAACGTGCCGCCCGATCAGACGACGATTGGCCTCGTACTCCGGCTGTACAATCAGGTCATCGGCATGCTCGCCAAGGGCCGGGAGGTCATGATTCCCGAGGCCGAGGACGGAGACGAGTGCGTAGCGTTCGCCTCGGGATATGTGGCCGCCGCCAGCCTTGACCCCGCATGGGTAGGCCACGCCGCGCGGTGGACCTTCGCCGCACCGCTCGCATTCCTCGCCGAGCGTCACGACTTGGTCCCGGCCGGCTTCCTCGACAAGGTGCCGAACCGCGAGGCAGCACGCGAGGTCGCCTTTCGAGATCTCGGCAAGCTGGTCTACGCGGCATATCAGAGCTTCGCGAAGGAACGCCTCGCCACCGCCCAGGCCGCGCATGCCCGCGCAGCAACGGCACGAATCGGGCGCAACGAGCCTTGCCCGTGCGGGTCCGGGAAGAAATACAAGCGCTGTTGCATCGAACGAACCGCGTGACCTCGCGAGGAACGATCGCAGCGGACCAGCGACATCTCGGCGTCGGTGAGCGGTCACGGCACGGAATATGGGCATCATGAGAACCCTGCGGGCCAGCCTGATAGCTGGCTGATCGCCGCGACCTTCTTTGTCGGAGTCTTTAGGCGAAACGTAGCTTCATCGTTGCGTCCGCGAAGGTGCCTGTCCGTCGTCCGGGCTTCGGATCGACGGAGGTGACGCCTCCATCGCGTTCCAGCTCGACGAGAACCCTCTTGTAGTGGCCCGCGTGGAACGGCGTGTCCGCGAGGACGAACTCCTCGACGTCACCGACCGTGGTGATCTGGCCAGCGAAGCGCTGGACGATAGCGCCCTTCAGCGCGGCGAAGTCGGGCTCCTTCGTGAACGGTAGCAAGAGCTGGGTAGCATCGGAGAACGCGAACGAGCCAGACTCGTCCAGCCTCCACATAGCCTCCTTCATCTTCTGAATGCCCTTGCGGCTCTTCGTGGCGAAGAACAAGAAGTAGTCCGTCGCGTCGTTCCGGTTGCGCATCTCGAACGCACGCACGTAGCGCGCGCCAGCTTCTCCGCGCAGCTGGCGCGCGTAGAGGTCATGGAAGAACGCGCGCCGTGCATCCTTGTCCTTGTTACCGAGCGCACCTGCTGATGGAATCTGAGACCGGCTGATCGATGGGCATCGTGATGATGCCGAGGGGCGCGCAGGCGACGATGGTCATCGT
>JAYVRN010000845.1:0-10827 GCA_043776275.1 Myxococcales bacterium
CCGGCGCCCTGCTCGGTGAGCGCTTCGAGATCGTCGAGCTGCTCGGGCGCGGCGGGATGGGCGAGGTCTATCGCGCGCGTGATCGCCGGCTCGATCGGGACGTCGCGATCAAGATCCTGATCGACACCGACGTCGATCGACGCAAGCGGTTCGAGTTCGAAGCGCGTGCCGCTTCGGCGATCCATCACGAGCACGTCCACGCGATCTTCGATGTCGCCACGCACGAGGGTGCACCGTTCCTCGTGCTCGAGCTGGTCGAGGGCACCACGCTGCGCGCCGAGCTGGCGGGCGGCAAGCTCGCAGCGTCGCGCGCGTTGACGCTCGCTCGCCAGGTCGCCGAGGGCCTCGCCGCCGCCCACGCCGCCGGCGTGATCCACCGCGACCTCAAGCCCGAGAACCTCGTCCTCACGCGCGATGGCCGGATCAAGATCGTCGATTTCGGTCTCGCCAAGCTGATGGGCGAGCGCCGCGACGAGACAGACGGATCCCTGACCGTCGATGGTGCGCTGCTCGGCACCGTCGCGTACATGGCTCCCGAGCAGGCGCGCGGCGAGCGCGCGGACCACCGCTCGGATCTGTTCGCGCTCGGCGCGATCCTCGTCGAGCTGCTCACCGGTCGCCCAGCCTTCCCCGGGAATTCGAGCGCGGAGCAGCTCTCGGCGATCCTGCGCGATGATCCCGCGGGGCTCGAGGAACTCCCCGTCGAGACCGCGCGCGTCCTCCGCCGCTGCCTCTCCAAGCCGCCGGCCGCGCGGTTCCAGTCCGCCACGGATCTGGCGTTCGCGCTCGGCCAGCTCGACGGTGGTCGGCTCCCGCGGCGCCGCCCGCGCGATCGCAAGGGGCTGGTCCGCGCGCTGTCGCTCGCCGCTGGCATTGCGGTGCTCGGCGGCGTCGGCGTCCTGGCCGTGGTCGGCGTGCGCTCCCTCCGGGGCGTCGCCAGCGCGCCGCGCTCCGAGCCTGCGTTCGCGCGCCTGACGTTCCGTCGCGGGGTGATCCAGACCGCGCGCTACGCACCGGATCACAAGGCGATCGTGTACTCGGGCGCCTGGGAGGGAGCGCCCGTACAGGTGTTCACCACCGAGGCCGGGGTGTTCGAGTCGCGCGCCCTGGGCCTCGATGCGGAGCTGCTCGCCGTCTCCCGGGCGGGCGAGTTGCTGCTCAAGTCGGGCGTCACCCAGCGCAGCGTGTGGGGGTTCTGGACGGTCGGACGCCTCACGCGCGCGCCTCTATACGGCGGTACGCCGCGCGAGGTGGCCGACGGCGTGAGCGAGGCGGACCTCGGGCCCGACGGCAACTTCGCGGTCGTCCGGGTCTCGCCGTTGCGCTGGCAGCTCGAGTGGCCGATCGGAAAGGTCGTCTACCAGACCACCGGCTGGATCGGCCAGCCGCGGATCTCCCCCGATGGCACCAAGCTCGCGTTCATCGCGCATCCTCGTCCCGAGGACGACCGCGGCAGCGTCGACGTGATCGACGCCAAGGGCGGCCATGCCAAGCTCTCGGGCCACGACTTCCTGTCGATCCAGGGCCTCAGCTGGACGCCGTCGGGGAACGACCTGCTGTTCACGGCGGCGATCACCGGCGCCACGCGCGAGCTCCGGACCGTGCCCCTGGATGGTGGCAACGACCACCTGGTCTATCGCGCCCCCACCACGTTGCGGATCCTCGACGTCGCTCCCGACGGACGCGTGCTCCTATCGCGCGACGACAACCGCGTCCACATGACCGCCCAGGACGCCGACCGCGGCGAACGTGACCTGTCGTGGCTCGACGGCAGCACGGCGACCTCGTTCAGCGCCGACGATCGGCTGATCGGCTTCGGAGAGAGCTGGGACGGCGCGGGCGCGCACTACGGAGTCTACGTGCGACCGTACGACGAGGGCCCGGCGATCCGGATCGCCGATGGCAACAACAGCGTGCTGTCGGGATCGGACCCGCCCCAGATCCTGCTCACCAAGGAGGCGGCGGCTGGCACGGCGCCGACCCTGTGGCGCCAGCCCGTCGGCACCGGCGAGCCTCGGCAGGTCGATCTCCAGGGTATCGAGATCCACTGGATGCGCTGGTTTCCCGGGGACCAGTCCCTCCTCCTCGTCCTGGCGGACCACCAGCTCGCGCGCGTCCCGGCGGCCGGCGGCACGGTGGAGCGCCTCGGCCTCCAGGTCAGCGACATCTTCAACATCACGATCGATCCAACCGGGACCCGGATCGCCGCGATGGTCGACGGCGCGTGCGTCATGTTCGACGTGAGGACGCGGGCCGTGCAGCCGATCGCCGGTGTCGCCCCGGGAGAGCTGCCGAACACGTTCAGCGCGGATGGCACGAAGCTGACCGTCGCCGACGTCGCACGCCTCCCGGCGTCGTACACGACGATCGACCTCGCCACCGGCAAGCGGGATACGCATCCGCTCATGCCGAGTGATCGTACGGGCGTCCCAGCGATCACCTCGTTCGTGATGTCCCACGACGGGACCAAGGTCGTGTTCAGCTACATCCGGACGCTGTCGACCGCGTACGAGGCCCACGGCCTGCTGACGCTGGAGTAGCGTGCCCGGCTCAGGTGGCCCGGCGATCGTCATCGGCGAGCCGCTTGATCTTGAGCTTCAGGCGCTCGAAGCGCTTGCGCAGCGCGCTGGCATCACTCGCCATGATCTGAGCCACGTCCTCCCACGGGAGATCGCGGTCCACGCGCAACACGAGCAGCGTCTGCTCGGCGGGATCGAGCGCGTTACGGATCCGATCGAGGCGGCGTGACTCCTCGGTGCGCAGGTGGACCGGTGGCGTGGAACGGATCTCCTGCGCGAGCATCGCCATCGCGTTGCTCGACAACCGGACCGCACGCCGCCGGTGGGGGTTCGTGATGATGCGCTGCGCCGCGCCCCAGGCGAGCTGGTAGGCCCAGGTCAGGAACGACGACTCGGCGCGGAACTTCGCGAGCCCTTTCCACAGCGACTCGCAGAAGATCGAGAACGCATCCTCGGCGCGCTCGGGACCGAGCGTCGCCCGTAGATAGCCAAGGATCTGAGGACCATAGCCGCGCACCGCCGCGGTCGCGGCGCGCTCGAGGTCATCGCCGGCGCGAGCCGCGGCGATCGCAGCCTCCACCTGGGGGTCGATCACCTTGCGAGTATAGCGGAGCCGACGCCCCACCCCCAGGCACGGAGGCAACGTCATGAGCGCCGTCGGATCCAGCAGCACCTGGAGTTGGTGCGCACTCCCCGGCCGTTGTGACCGATCAGGTGCGCGCGGCGATGCTGACGCCGAACCCGACCCGCGCGCCCCCACCCGGGCGGTCCGCGATCCACGCGCCGCCGTCGTGAGCCACGGCGATCCGGGATACCAGCGCCAGGCCCAGGCCCAGGCCACCGCCGCTCGAGGGCACGAACGCGCGGAAGGCATCGGCACGACGATCCGCGGGCACGCCCGGTCCGGCATCGTCGACCTCGATCGCGACCTGGGTACCCCGACGCTCGATCCGCACCGCCACCGCGCCGTTGCCGTGGCGCCGTGCGTTCTCGAGCAAGTTCGCCACCGCGCGGCGCACGAGCGTGGGATCGATCGCCGCCCGCACATCACCGATCGCCTCGATCGCCTCGGGCGCGATTCCCGCGGACGTCGCGATGTCGCTGACCAGCTCGCCGAGGTCCAGCTCGCGTCGATCGAGGTTGCCGAACTCGAGCCGCGATTGGGCGAGCAAGCGCCCCACGAGATCGTCGAGGATCAGCACTTCCTTCTCGAGCTCGGCGAGGGCCTTGGGATCGTTGGTGTCGCGCGCGGTCTCGATCAACACGCGCATATGCCCGAGCGGGGTGCGCAGCTCGTGCGACACCGCCGCCAGGAGCTGCCGTTGATCCGCGAGCTGCTGCTGGATCTTGCTGGTCATATCGTTGAGCGCCACCGCGAGGATCCGGACCTCGCCGCCGAACCGGGTGGGATCGATCCGCGTGTCGAGCTTGCCATCGCCGATGTCCTGCGCCGCGCGGATCGCGATCAGGAGCGGCCGGGTCAGCCTCCACGCAATCGCGCCCGAGATCATCGAGAGCAGGAACAGCGCGATCACCACGTGCCACCAGTGCGCGTTCCCCCACAGGTGCACGCCCGCTGCGATCCCCGCGCCGAACGCGAGGGTGAACCAGATCACGATGCGCCGGCGCATCCTCGCCATCAGCCACCACGGCTGCCATCCGCGACGCGGATCGCGCGAGCGCATCCACATGTCGCGCTCGGCGCGCAGCTCGTGGAACCTTCGGTGACGATCGCGGTGGCGGTCACGGCGTCCGTGATGACGCTCGTGCCGAGAGCGGCGCTCGGCATCGCCGCGGGTCTCGCCGCGGTGCCGGGTCACGACCTCGCAGTTGCCGAGCTTGACCCTGCCGGTGACCCGGATCCGCGGCGCACTCGGATCGCCCTCGACGCTGGAGATCAGCTGCTCGCCCTCGGAGACGTTGCCGGCGACCGAGCGCACGTCGAGGTTCACGGTCATCCCCGGTGGGACGATGATCTCGACGTTGCCCATCGTGATCTGGACGTCGATCGTCGTCAGCCCGGGGACCAGCTGCGCATCTCGCAGGTCGAGCTCGCAGGAGCCCCACATCACGCGGACGTCGAGCTTCTCGGGGACGATCCAGGCGCCGCGGCGTTCGATCGAGCCCATGGTGACGCGCAGCTCCCGCAGCTCACCCTGCTTGGCCAGGTCGTCTACCCCGGCGGGCCTGGGCATCTCGCTGGACCTGGGCATCTCGCCGGGCCCGGGCGTCTCATCGTGGTCGCTCATGGATCCTCGGCCGAGCGCGCGAGGACATAGCCGACGCCCCGCACCGTGCGGATCCGCGTCGGGGGATCATCGCCGAGCTTCTTGCGGAGGCGCGAGATGTGAACATCGACGGCGCGCTCGCCCACCGAGACGTCGCCGCGCCCGGCGAGCTCGAGCAGCGCACTGCGGGGCACCACGCGACCCGCGCGCCGCAGCAGTGCCATGAGGAGATCGAGCTCGAGCCCCGTGAGCTCGACGGGTGCACCATCGACCCAGGCCTCGCGGCTCCCGGTATCCACGGTGATGCCCGCCGAGGTCAGCTTCTCCGCGAGCGTATCCGGCTGGGCACGTCGCAGCACGGCACGCAGGCGCGCCAGGAGCTCGCGCGGCGAGAACGGCTTGGCGATGTAGTCATCGGCGCCGAGCTCGAGCCCCACCACGCGGTCGGCCTCGTCGCCGCGCGCGGTGAGCATCAGCACCGGGATCCGGTGACCCGCATCGCGGAGCTTGCGGAGCACCGCGAGGCCATCCATGCCCGGCATCATCACATCGAGCACCACGGCATCGAAGCCTCCACCGGCGAGTGCCGCGAGGCCCGCCTGACCACCGCCGGCGTGGACCATCGCCACGCCCTGCGGAGTCAGGTAGTCCCCGAGCAGCTCGGCGAGCCGCGCGTCGTCGTCGATGAGCAGGACCCGCACGTGTGCATCATCTCAGCGGTAGGGCCCACGGCGCCAGAACCCACCACCATTGCGGTCGATCAGGTCACCCACGGTGGCGCGCTGGCGGTCATCGAGCACGGCGTGCACGTTGCGCAGGGCCTCGATCATCGCGCTGCGCGCCTCGCCCGTGGATGCATCGACCTGGCCCAGCACGGCGCCGAGCGCGGCATCATCGAGCATGGGGCCGCGGATCGCCGCGGCCAGATCGCCACGCGCCCCCTTGAGGTTGGTGCGCGCGCCGTACATCCGCTCCTGGAGCTTCTGGATCTCACCCACGATCACGCGCTCCTGGGCCGGGGTCGCATCGATCCGCGCGAGCGCTGCGTTGAGCATCCAGTTGCGCCCGCCGTGGTGACCGTGGTGGCCGTGGCCATGCCAGCCGCGCCAGCCGTGCGAACCGTGGCCGCCGTGGCCATGGCAGTAACGAGCGCGACGCATCGCCGCGACGCCAAGTAGACCGATTCCGATTGCGAGACAGATCATGGTGGGGTGCCTTTCTGTGATCCACGATGGGCTCCGCGTGTTTCGCCACCGACAGGCGCTGCGTGAAGAAACATTGCAGTTCACGTCCGGCTGTCCGGCCGGATCTCGGACAGCTGGCCGGCAGCCGGCCACCCCGCGGGCGTAACTAGGCGCAGCGCCTCGGAACAAGCCTGGCGCGCGGTGTGCTCTTCACGCCGGCGTGGTCGCTCATGTCACCTCCTGCACCCTGGACGGCATCGATGCCGTGCTCGTCGATGTCGAGTGCGAGATCTCGCCCGGCCTCCCCGGCTATCACGTGGTCGGCCTCGCGGCCCCGTCGGTCAAGGAAGGAGCCACCCGGATCCGCAGCGCGCTCCAGACGCTCGGGCTCGATCTCCCGCTGAAGAAGGTCACCGTGAACCTCGCGCCGGCCGATCTGCGCAAGCCAGGCGCCGCGCTCGATCTCCCGATCGCGATCGCGGTCATGCTCGCGCATGGCGCGCGCGCCGAGGTCACCTCCGATCTGCTGATCCTCGGCGAGCTCGGCCTCGATGGATCAGTGCGCGGGGTGCACGGCGTGCTCGCAGCCACGATGCTCGCCAAGGCCCGCGGGCTCCGCGGCGTGATCGTCCCCGAGGCGTGTACGGAGGAGGCACTCGTGGTCGAGGACCTCGAGATCTATGGCGTCTCGCACCTCCGCCAGATCTCGGCGGCGTTCGAAGGTCACCGCACCCTGGTGCCCGCAACCTCGCGAGGCACACCGCGGACGACCGCGTCCCCCGTGGACATGTCCGAGGTCCGGGGCCAGATCTTCGCGCGACGCGCGATCGAGATCGCCGTGGCCGGCGGTCACAACCTGATGCTCGCGGGCCCACCCGGCACCGGCAAGACCATGCTGGCGCGCCGGATCCCCACCGTGCTGCCGCCGCTGACCCGCGATGAGGCCCTCGAGACCACCAAGGTGTACTCGGCGCTGGGGCTCGCCGACGGGCTCGTCGCCGACCGCCCGTTCCGCGCGCCGCATCACACGATCTCCACGGCGGCGCTGCTCGGCGGCGGGACGATCCCGCGCCCGGGCGAGATCTCGCTCGCGCACCACGGCGTGCTGTTCCTCGACGAGATGCCCGAGTTCGCGCGCAATGCGATCGAGTCGCTGCGTCAGCCCCTCGAGGAGCGCTCCGTCACGATCTCGCGCGTCAACGGCACGCTCCGGCTGCCCGCCTCGTTCCTCTTGGTCGCGGCGGCCAACCCGTGTCCGTGCGGCTGGCTCCACTCGCGGGTCCGCGAGTGCACGTGCTCCAGTGGATCGCTCGACCGCTATCGCACGCGGATGTCCGGGCCGCTGCTCGACCGGATCGATCTGCAAGTGCACGTGCTGCCGGTGCCGCTCGCCACGCTCCGCGAGGAGGCGCCCGGCGAGAGCTCCGAGCAGATGCGCGCTCGAGTGATCGCCGCGCGCGAGCGGCAGCAGGCACGGCTCGCCGCGTTCGGCCTGCGCTGCAACGCCGAGATGAACGGAGCCGTGCTGCGCGCCACCTGCCGGCTCAGTGCCAGCGCCGAGGACGAGCTGTTCGCGCTGGTCCGCCGTGGCACGTACACCGCGCGCTCGATCGATCGGTTGATCAAGTGCGCTCGCACGATCGCCGATCTCGATGGCTCCGACGCGATCTCCGTCGACGGGCTCGCCGAGGCCGCCTCGTTCCGCAACATCGACCCGACCGCAGACCTCCTGTCCGCGGCTGCCTGAGCTTCCCAAGCTCCCCGAGCTTCCCAAGCTCCCCGAGCTCCCCGAGCTCCCCGAGCTGACCGAGCTTTGCGCCCTCCCCGCTCTCCCCGCCCCCCCGCTCCCCCGCCCTCCTCGCTGCCCCGCCCTCCCCACAAGGATCCTCCGATGACGCCGCTCGCCCACGAGATCTATCGCCAGCTCCTCCGCCAGCTCCGCGCCGGCAAGGCGCCGATCACCTATGCCGCGCTCGCCGCCGCGGTGCGCAAGAAGTACCCCACGCACCAGCGGAGCCGGAGCTTCCACGCAGCCCTCGGTGAGGTGACCGCCGGGTGTCGCGGCGTCCACCTGCCCGCGCTGCCCGCGATCGTGTGGCGCGCCAGCGGCCAGCGCCCCGGCGGCGGCTACTACACCGCGGCTCATCCGCGCGCGCGTACCGAGAAGTCGCAGCGCGATGCCTGGGAGCGCGAGCACGCCGCGGTGGTGCGAGAGGCCGCGCGGTTTCCGCCCACGTTGTGAGCGCCGCCGGCTCCGTCGTTGTCCCCCGACGATCTGCGTATTACAATGTCATACATGCCAGCCACCGCGGTCGTGACCGTGCGCCTCGATCCGGAGCTCCTCGAAGCCCTGAAGGCCAAGGTGCGGCGCGATGGGACCACGGTCTCGGCGACCATCGTGAAGCTATTGCGTGCCGAGATCGCGCCCCGGCGCCCGGTCGCGGTGCGACGTCGGACCATGGGCATCTTCGCCGGTCAGTTCGAGGACCTCGACCTCGACGAGTTCAAGCAGGCCCGCCGGGCCCTGTCGGCTCGGCTCAGCCCGGGGAAGCGGGCGCGCAGATGAAGCGCGCCTGTATCGATACTCACGCCCTGGTCTGGCATGCCGCGCGCCCCAAGCGCCTCGGGCGTGTGGCCGCACGCTGGTTGCGAGAGGCCGATGCGGGTCGCGCCGAGATCGTGATCCCTGCGATCGCGCTGATCGAGCTGACGCTCCTGCGAGAGGCCGGCCGTGACGTCCTCGGGATCCAGCAGGTGGAGGCGCTCCTGGCGTCGGGACCGTTCGAGCTCCAGGCGCTCGATCTGGCTCAGACCCTCGAGTTCGCGCAGCTGGATACGATCGCGGACCCGTTCGACCGCATGATCGTCGCCGCCGCACGTGCCGCCGAGCTGCCGCTGATCACCGCCGACGGAGCGATCAGGGCCTCGGCCCTGGTCACCACGATCTGGGATTGAACGACTGTCACGGTAGTATGAGTCGGCATGACTCGTCGGCTCTTCGTGCTCTCGATCCTGGTTGTGGCTGCCTGCGGCAAGAGCTCGGCGAGCGACTCCGCGATCGATCGCGCCGGTCGCATGACGTTCGCCCTCGGCAGCCCTGTTGCGACCGTGGTGTCTTCGAGATTGTGGGGGCCCAGGGCCGCATCAAAGATCCAGAGGTGCTCGCGATGATCGCCAGTGGCGCCGAGTCGTGGAAGTCGCCGGCAGCTCTCGAGGTCGAGCTATGCGGCAGGCGGACGCGAGCGGATGTCCTGGCGACCGTGTTTCATGGCGAGCTCGCACAGGTGGTGTTCTCGTGGTGCGAGAACGAGACCTGCCACTCGGAGTGCGAGGCCCTCATCTCGGCATGCAAAGCCACGCTCGGCGAACCGGCAACTCCCGTCGTCGGCGGACCTGATGCGAAGCTCGTCCGCTACAGGACCTCCGCGACATACATCCGGATGTCGAGCATCGGCAAGGTCTGTACGATCGCGCTCCAGGACGCGCGTGTGATCGGCACTCTCGAAGCTGCGATGCCAGCTGCGACCGGCGACTAGCGCCCCGCGCAGAGCTCGACGGCGGCGTGCTCTCGGTCACGGGCCGATCCGGACCTTGATTCCGCGGGTACATCGTGGCATCCCGGGGACAAATGGTGATGGTCCGTGGTGCCTCGTCCTTCGTCGTCCTGACCCTGATCGGCGCCGGTCTCGTGGCGGCGCAGCCCGCGCCGCCCGCGCCGCCCCCACCATCCAAGCCGGGCGTGCCGGCGCTGGTGGGCGCGACCGAGCTGGTCAAGCTGACCCCGCCCGCCGGCTTCATCGACGACCCGGTAGCCACGGACGCCGAGCGGATCGCGTACGTGGTCGCCGAGACCGGCAGCAAGGCCGAGCTCCACGTCTACAGCTATGCCCTCAAGGCCGAGCAGGTGATCGATCTCGCGGCCGTCACGCTGCACCCGATCGCGCTCCAGCTCGTGGGCCCGCGCGCCCTGGTGATCGGCGTGACCGAGGATGGCAGCCAGAACGCGGCGATGCTCGAGCTGGTGGACAAGGGCAAGGGCAAGCCGCCCGGGACCGTGGTCTACAAGCTCGGCCCGGCCACCCACATCACAGCGATCACGCGCGAGGGCAAGCCGCGGATCGCGGTCCACAAGGCCACGCCGAGCTCCACCGGCACGCGGCATCAGGTCGATCTGTTCGCGATCGAGACCGGCAAGCGGATCACGGCCGGCCGCCCTCTCGATCTCGATGCCACGAGCAAGCAGGCCAAACTCGAGCTCACGGTCAACCACTGGAGCGACGGCATGACCCGCGCCTATGGCATCAAGGCCGGCGCGTGGGATCGCAAGGAGAACCAGCGCTCGCCCGACACCGAGGCGGCGTACGACCTGATCAGCGGCAAGCTCGAGACCAAGAAGATCGAGGACCTCTACGACCAGCGGCGCCGGTTCCAGACGCTGGCCGATGCCGGCGGCCAGCTCGACTTCGTCCGCACCGCCTGGGACAACTCGGGTCTTCAGCTCTGGAAGTCCGGCAAGCCGAAGCCGATCTCGTTCGACGAGCCGCTGACCAACTACGACCCGAAGTCGCTGCAGGCGATCGTCACCGCCGATGGTGGGGCGTGGTTGGTCCTCAAGGTCGATCCGGTCAACGCCGCCGCGGTCGAGCGCAAGAAGGCCGACCCCGAGTACCTCGACGTGTTCCGCGTCGGCGCGGATGGCAAGGCGATGCGCAAGGGCCGGATCCTCGCCAAGGGCGTGCGCCACCGGTTCGGCCTGATCTCCGACAAGACCGGCGACAAGTTCTGGCTCCTCGAGCGCAACAACGGCTTCGACCGCGGCGGCCGGAGCCTCACCGTCTACCTGCCGCAGTAACGCGGCCTGCGTGCAGGTGGTTCGAGTCCCCCCGCTCGCACTTC
>JAYVRN010000846.1:0-10826 GCA_043776275.1 Myxococcales bacterium
CCAGATATCTGCCGCATTGCGGCCCCGTACCTCAAGCCAGATCGCGCAACCGATCGAAACTGCTCCCGCTTCTCGACGTCAGATCGGGAACTGCACCCGATTGATCTCGCCGTGGGACTCGAGCATGTCGGCGTCGGCCGTGTAGGCCTCGATCACCAGCCGGCTCCACGCGACCACTCCTGGATGCTCGGCCTGAAGCCGCTCGCCGATCGTCGTCGCGCGCGCGATCGAGACCGTGGCTTCGCTGAGCTTGCCCTGCGCCGCCTGGACCTCGGAGAGCGCCAGGTACTCGCGCGCGAGCTCGGCGTCCTGCGGTGCGCCGGTGGCGAGCTCGGCCAGGCTGGCAACCGCGGCTTCATGCTCGACGAGTGCTCCGGGGCGTCGCCCTTCTGGAACAGCACGTTGCCGAGGTTCTGGCGGGCGCGAGCGCGCTGGTGTTGATCTCGCGCGGTCAGCGCGCCGCCGTGGTGCTGGTAGTGGGCCTGCATCGTCAGCGCCACGTCATTGAGAAGGTCGAGCCGACCGATCGGCTCCAGCTTGTCGTGGAGCTGGAACAACATGAAGTCGATCAGCCGTTCGGCATCGGCGCCCCGCTCCTCGGCGTCGGTGCGGTGCCGTTCGGCGAGGTCGAGCGCAGCATGAGTCCGAGCCTCTTCGGACACGATCCGGCGCACGCTGATCACGGCACCGGCGGCGAGCATCACCGCCGCGACGGAGACCACGGCGACCGTGGCGCGACGCTTCCGCACCCACCGGCGAATCAGCTCCCACGCGGAGTAGCGATGGGCCCCGACGAGCTGGCCGTTCTGGAACCGCTTGAGCTCGGTCCGGAGCGCGGAGGCCGACGGATACCTGGCGCTCGGCTCGGTCTCCATCGCCCGGGCGACGATCGCGAGCAGATCGGGCGGCAGACCCGGGGCGACCCTGGCCAGCGGCGGTGGTGGTCCGGACAGCACGGCCGCGATCACCTCATTCGATCGACCCGGGTACGGGGCCCGGCCGGCGAGCAGGTGGTAGAGCACGGCGCCCAGCGCATAGACATCGGCACGCTCGTCGACGCTACCGCCGCTGGCTTGCTCTGGCGGCATGTACGCCGGGGTCCCGATCACGTCTCCTACCTCGGTCTCGCCGCTCGCACTCGATCCCCCGATGGTCTCCGATCGGGGCTCGATCCCCGGGGCGCCGAGCTCCTTCGCGAGCCCCCAATCGATCACGACGGTCTCTCCGAAATCGCCGATCAGGATGTTCGCCGGCTTGAGGTCGCGGTGGATCACACCTTGCGAGTGCGCATAGGCCAGCGCGTCGACGGCGGCGATCACGTTGGGCAGCAGCTCCATCCGATCCTCGAAGGTCGCGCAGCGCCCGATCCGCGCTTCCAGCGATTCGCCGCTGACCAGCCGCATCACGTACACCAGGTGGCCATCGGGCCACTGCCCCCCGTCGTGGACGGTGACGATGCCGGGATGTTGCAGCCGCGCCGTCAGCGCCAGCTCGCGCTCGAACCGGGCGACGATGTCGGGGGCTTCGCGCAGGATCTCCTTGATTGCGACGAGCCGGCCGAGCGCGCGATCGTCCGCGATCGAGATCCGCCCCATGCCGCCGCGGGCAAGCTCCTCGCGGATCTGGTAGCGGCTTCGATCGACGATCGCCCGGGTCGCAGCAACCACGGGCGGCCGGATCACCGCGCTGGGGCCGGTGTCGCCCCCACTGTCCGCCCCGACCAGGGTGTCCGCAGTGGGGCTCGCCACCGCGAGGGTGTCAGCCTCCTCTTCGGCTGGCCGGTTCGGGCGATCGGTCCCGGACATCTCGGGATGGTCCCAGGTCCGCCACACCTCCACAACCCGATCAGCGAACGAGCTGCGCGCGGCGGCGACGCTGATCCATCGCTCCGTTCCCGAACCGATGGCCTCGACGTATCTGTGGACCGGTCGCGTAAGCTACGGCCATGCGCCGCTTCGAGCTGGTCGAGGGAACGTCGTCGAAGTTCTGGGAGGTCGGCGTCGAGGGCAACATGCTAACGACGCGATGGGGCCGGATCGGGACCGCCGGGCAGTCGAAATCGAAGGCGTGCGCGGATGCCACGGCAGCGACGCGCGAGCTCGACAAGCTCGTCGCCGAGAAGACCGCGAAGGGCTATCAGGAGGCGGGCGGTGTCGTGCGTCCACCGATCCCCGACGAGGTGAAGGCGCTGGCGCAGCTCGCGAACAAGGCGAAGACCGCGGGCGAGCCGATGACGCGCGTCTACGTGATGACCTCGGTCGACGGTCCCGTGGCGGCGGCGGCGGCGGTCACGCGGGCCGGGGGCCCTCCGAGCGGTCTGACGGCGGCGACGCGGCCGAAGTATGGGGACGCGTTCATGCACCACCTGTGGACGATCGACCTCGACGAGGTGCCAGAGCTGCGCCGGTTTGCCAAGCTCGCCGGCGCGCGGGCCGCAGCGCTGTTCATCCACGACGCGAGAGAGAACGAGTGCTTCGAGCCGGCGGCAGGCCGGGGCGCAACAGCGATCGTCGCGATCTCAGACGCGCAGCTCGCGACCGGCGCCTGGTCAGATGCGGCGGTCGACGATCCGGCCAGCCGCGGGCTCGCGGTGTTTCCGATCGACGTGCCCGCGCGCGTGTTCGACGACACGATCGACTTCTTCGAGCTCGAAGAATCGGATCGCGCTCGCGACAAGCACCTCGCCGAGTTGCACATGGAGCTGATGAGCGCCAGCTACCTCAACGGCGCCCCGATCTACTTCCAAGGCGACGACCACAAGGGCGAGTTCCTCGGCCAGTTCAGCGAGGCGATCGTCGACGTGAACCTGGGAGATGCCGGCACGATGTACGTGTTCTCGGATCTCGCGTTCTGGGCCTGCCACTGAACCGTTGAGCGGTTGCCAGGTTCGAGTCGCCGCACGTATCTCCAGGGCGGCAGGTCGATACCCTCGAGCAGCGGTCCACATTTGCGCCGGCGAGTAAGCTCAGCAGGTTGCGCGTGGACCCGGATTTGCTCCAGCGGGTGTCATGCGCAATCCACCTCCGCCAGCGTCGCTACCCACCATCTTGCTCGAACGGCTCGAGGCCGTCACTGGAGGGGTTCGGCCGCCGCAGGTCTGTACGCCGGAGAACCCGCGCGGCGCACCCACCCACCACGAGGTGCTCACGCGACCGACCGGGAATGGCAAGTCAATCGCCGAGACGGTGGTGGAGAACACGGACCGGGCGATGGCGCCGTGGAAGTTGCTCAACGGGATCGCCGGCGGTGCGCGCACGGCTGGGAACCTCCCGGCGTACCAGCCGCCGCCCGGGCGTTGACCATCACCGGAGGAGCTGCGCGATCCGCACCAGGTGCGTGGGCGCCGCTCCGGCGTCGCCGTCCCATTGTGGCGTGAAGATCTCGACCCGCAGGCCTACGAAGCCGCGCACGCCCGCGGTGAGGTAGCGGTTCGGTGGAGAGGGAGACCCGCGCGACGACGAGCCACGCCACTGGCATCTGGCCATGAGATCCCGAGCCGGGTCAGCAGCCGGTGCAGGATCCCGGCGTCCCGCGGAAGGTGCCCTTCGTCAAGAACCACTGCTTCTCACCGACGGTGCCGGCACTCGAGCTGGTCTGTTCGTTGAGGTGGTAGTGGTACACCGCGCCCGTGCTGTGAGGCGTCGTGCCGACGTGGCCGCCGAACGTGTCGAGATCCGCGGGATACGTGCCGTTCGCGTCCTTGCGTCCATAGACCGGGTAGCCATCGCGCATCACGCCGACCAGGTGATCGTCGTCATACGAGATCGAGAGCGGTTCGGCGTGATTGTGATATGCGCCCTGCATCTGCGGATGCCCACCGCAGCGGTCGAACGTCCGCGCCTCGGCGAAGATGTCGTCGCCTGGGGCTGCGAAGTTTCCGTAGATCGGCACGCCGTTGATCGTCAGTCCAACGACGGCGGTCATCTGCATCGTCCGAGACTGCGTGTTCGCCGTGACAGGAAACTCGATCGTGTAGCTCTTGGTAACGATCGAGTTGGGGTTCTGGATCGCGCCGGTGTAGGTCTCGTGACACTCGTCGCTCGCGCCGAAATAGTTGCTCCTGAAGTCTGGCCGCCCGTCGCTGATCGCGACCACCGCAGCTCCCGTGGCCGAGAGCTCGACGCGACACGAGAACGCTAGCCAGACGCCGGACAGCCCTGCCGCTTCTCGCCCGACCATGCAGCCCGAGGTGTCGCGCTCGAGTACCTCGCACCCCGAAGGTGTCGTCCGGCCGGAGCTGGTGGTGGCGGCCGTCAGCGAGCAGCCGCCGGTGTCGGCATCCTGGGACGGAGCGGCATCGTCAGCAGCGCAGCCAACGACCACGGAGACGAGCGCGGAGACGAGCCAGAACATCCTCATCCGATCGAGACTACTGCATCAGTCCGAGCTGCCCACGGACTGTAACAATCAGAAACGCCCAGCGGTGCGCGACAGCAACTCGAGATCGCGGTCGCACCTTGTTCGCCTAGAGCTTGCCTCACAGCTCGCACTTGAGCTTCGTGATGAAGCACATGGCTTGGCTCGCGCCCTTCTGCTTGCAGGTCAGGCGATCGCAGATGTCCGCGAGCTCGACGCACCGCCGTACGTTCCCGCGATCCGCACCCGCGATCCGCACCGGGGTTGAGGTTTCTGTCAGAAGCGTTGCAGCGTGGTCAGTGCGGGTTAGTCCGAGATTTGTCCGAAGCGACGTTCTCGTCGGTGAAAGGCGGCCGGCGAATCAACCCCGGTCGGGGCGCTTGGGAAGATCCACACCACGATCACCTGCGGCGAGTAGCCACCGACGAGAGCTCGGACCGAGCCTCTGCTACGGCAGCGTAGTATCATGAGCTCGTGCGCTCCATCGTTGCCGTGTCCTTCGTCTTGATCTCGGCTTGTAGCAATGACTCGTCGGTCCACCACCTTCCCGATGGTCCGGAGTGCACGCCGAGCGCGTCACCGGTGATGATCACGGCTCCGTCGGCATATGCCTGCCACGATCCGTTCAAGTCGAAGGTCTCGATCACGAACACCTCGTGTGCTCCCCTCACGATCACCCAGGTCAAACTCTCGGCCATGGTGACGGCGGGCTCGTGCGGGCCGGCCGGGCCTGGCACGTATCCATCGCGTCAGATGACGCTCGCCGTCAACGAGACCGCGCTCCTCCTCGATCTGACCGCCGGGGCATTCTGCTGCATCGCACCCGGCCCGTGCCCGACGCCGTTCCAGTGTGACGAGGCGTTCAAGTTCGACGTCATCACGAACGCGGGCACGTTCACCGGCGTGGTGACTCCGCACCTGAGCCTCGATGGCTGCACGGAGATCTGCCCGTGATACGCACGGCCATCGACTGTCCGACGGGCCCCCGCGCCCGATGAGTGTCCCTGGTTCGTCGGCTCCAATGCCTCCACTCCGCACGATGTAGATCGGCGGTTCGACCTGATGGCACAGCGCGCCCCCGGCTGAGGTATCCTCGCCCGGCATGGGCGACCGCACGGAGATCGCCAACCGCACTGGCGCGCTCGACACGACCACCGAGGCGCTGTCCGCCACGCGGGACAGCGATACGGCCGTGAAGCGCGTGATCGCGGGGCGGTTCGAGTTGCGTGGGGAGCTCGGCCGCGGTGCGTTCGGCACCGTCTTCCGAGCGTTCGACACGGTCGCCCGCGATGAGGTCGCGATCAAGGTCATCGAGGTCAGGACCGGCGCGCTCGCCGATCGAGTACGGCGCGAGGTGCGGTCCGCGCGCAAGGTCACCCACCCAAACGTCGTGCGCATCTACGACATCGTCGAAGATGGCGACACGCTCGTGCTCGGGATGGAGCTGATCGCGGGCCGGACGCTGGATCGCGTGATCGAAGCGGGGGGGCTGGCGCCCGCGACGATCCTGCGGATGGCGCGAGAGATCGTGGCGGGGGTTGCTGCTGCCCACGATGTCGGCGTGATCCACCGCGATCTCAAACCCGCGAATGTGATGGTGCGCGACGGCACGGATACGTGCCTGGTCGCCGACTTCGGCATCGCGCGCAGCATCGACGGGGCCCGGGCGCTCGACGCGACACGCGAGGGCGAGCTGGTCGGAACGCCACTCTACATGGCCCCCGAGCAACTCTACGGGAGCACGCAGATCACCACGGCCGCGGACGTCTATGCCCTCGGCCTGATCCTCTTCGAGCTCGCGACCGGCGCGCGGCCGTACGAGGCGACCAGCCTCCCCGCGCTCGTGAGCCGGCGCGTGGACGGCGAACTCCCGCCGCTCGATCGTGTGCGACCGCGTGCGCTCGGCCCCGTGATCGCGCGCTGTCTCGCGAAGGAGGCGGAAGCGAGGTACCCCGATGCGGGCGCGCTCGGGCAGGTCCTCCACGGGCTCGATCTCGGCAGCTCCGAGCAGGAGCATGACAACCCCGGGCTGCTAGCGACCGCGGTGCCCGGCACGGCGGTGCCCGCCGCGACCGCCGGTGGTACGAGCAAGCGACCTCGCCGCCGGCGCCTGGGCGCGGCGATCGCGGTCCTCACGGTGGCTGGGCTCGTCGGTGGCACGTTCGCGCTGCGCCGGAATTCGACTGGTGCGGCGACGCCCGGGATGGCGCCGGCCGACGACCGCATCGTGCTTCGCGTGCACGTTCTCGCGCCCGGTATCGATGCCGCACCCGGTACCGATGCCGGGGAGAACATGTGGCTCGATGCGGCGGCGGCCAACCTCACGCTCGACTACCTCCGCGCGCGCTCGCAGCGCTTCGAGCTGAGGAACACGGTCGCCGATGCGAACCTCGTCGTGGCGCTCGATGCACGCAAGCTGGCGAAGGGTGTCGCGGTCGAGATCCGCGCCGGGCGCGATCGAAGCTCCCTCGCGGTGATCGCGTCCGGCGAGGGGGCCGGGCTCAAGGAGTCACTCGAGTCGCCGGTCCGCGAGCTCGAGACCTATCTCGACAAGCGTGGCAAGATCCGCGGCGCGGACCGCGACGAGCAGGTCGAGCTGAGTGAGCTCGGGACGACGAACGTGGATGTGCTCCGCGAGTACAAGTACGCGCTGTCGATGCGCGCGAACCATCTGTTCGAAGTCCCGCAAGAGCTCGATCCGGCGTGGCCGCATGTGCGCGCTGCGATGTTGTTCGTCGCGCGTACGAATGGAGTCGATCCGCCTGCGCAGTTGGTTCCGATCGACGCCAAGCGCGATCCGGTGGGGGCCACCATGGTCGCACTGCTGTCGGATCCGGACGTCGATCCCGCGCGGGTCGCCAGGGAGCTGCCACTGACCGCGTGCCGCCCCAGCGATCGGCTGTGCCGGCTCGTGCGCATGAATTTCGCGGGCCTCACCGACGACCAGATGCTCGCCGAGGCCAACCAAGCCTGCGGCGACACCTTCGCCGACGCCGACGCGTGCAGCGAGGTGGTCGGTGTCCTGTCGCGTCTCGGCCTCGGCGAGAACCTCTCCGGGTTCACCGATCGATGGACGAGGGCGACGCCGGCGAGCACGAGCGCACTCATCGCCCGTGCGGTCGACCGCTTGCGCGCCAGCGATTTCGCGTCTGCGATCGAGATCGCCGATCGGCTTGCCCTGCTGTCTCCAGAGGAAGAGCTCGCAGCACGCTCGGGGATCTTGCTCGCGGCCGGCGACGATGCACGCGCCGCGGACGCCGCGACGCGGCTGATCGCGATCCCGGGATGGCAGGATGGAGGTCGGCTCCAGCTCGCGTCGGTCCTGATCGCGCGCGGAGAGCTCGGACGTGCACTGTCGCTGCTCCGCACGCTCGCGGCGAGCGGAGATCAAGCGGTGATCGAAGTCCTCGTCGATCTGTTGCAGGGGCTCGGCGAGCGAAAGGAGGCGGCCGCCGTGCTCGACACCTGGCTGGCGTCGCCGAACGGCCCACGAGGGGTGGGAGGCGTGATCCGGACCTATCAGCGGGACCGGTTTCTCGGGAAGCCGTGCGGAAGCATCGCCGCGGTGGTGGCCACCGAACCCACTGCGTTACAGAGCGTGCGCCGGTTGGCCGCCGAGCACGGCTGCGCGACCTGCGCCGAGGTCGTGCGAGATGGCCCGTCCGGGTTCCATCGTGCCTCGTCGAACGTGACGTTCGCGCGCTGCGCGGCCGCCGAGAATGTCCTCCCGCTCGCGGCGAGTATGCTCGAGGAGGCGCGGCTGAACCTCACCACGGCGCTCCAGCCCAACGCGACGGCATCGCCGTTCTCGTCGATCGTGGCGCGTCTCGATCTCGCTGAGGTCTACACGCGGCAGGGGAAGCGAGAGGACGGCCTGCGCGAGGTCGAGACGTTCCTGAAGCGGTGGGCGAAGCTCGATCGATCGATGCCGCAGATCGCCGCCGCGCAGCGACTGCGCGCGCGCCTGACGAAGCCCTGACGGTGCTGCTCGCCTGCACGTTTCCGCGCGATCCGCACCGGGGTTGCGCGATCCGCACCGGGGTTGAGGTTTCTGTCAGAAGCGTTGCAGCTTGGTCAGTGCGGGTTAGTCCGAGATTTGTCCGAAGCGACGTTCTCGTCGGTGGAAGGCGGCCGACGAATCAACCCCGGTCGGGGCGCTTGCGAAGTCAGTCGCAGACTATGAGCGTGTCGCAGTTGCTACCGAGGGGAGCACGCCGCGCGGCGGATGAAGCTCGACTCACCTCAGTGGTGGGCCGTGACCTCGCGCGCCATTCCAGACCGCCGCGATGACGACCACCCGGGCGGCGTCGTCGACGAGGTAGTAGACGTGGAAGCCAGAACGTCGGAGCAGCACTCGCCGAAAGCCGGCCGAGGTTTGCGCCGCGTAGACCTTCCCGGCCGTGGGCGTCATCGTGAGTAGGGCAACGACGCGACTGAACTCGCGCAGGACGAGGTCCTGGGCTTCAGGACGGTTGGTCCTCCACCACTCGTCGACCTCGAGAAGCTGTCGGCGAGCCTCCGCAGTGACCTGGACGCGAAAGTTCACGGACGATGGCGTGCGCGTAGCTCGTCGAGAACGTCATCGGCGTCATGGAGTCGCCCAGCGTCGGCGTCCTTCAGCGATCGGTCCAGCGCGGCATGGAGTCGCGCACGTTCGTCATCGGCGAGGTTGTCCTGGTTATCGACCGTAGAAAGCAGCAGCTGCGCCACTTCGAGGCGCTCCTGGTCGTCGAGCTTCATCAGCTGTTCGATGAGAGCTTGGTTGACCGCCATCCCTAGAGCCTAGGCGATGACGATGCGGTCGTCCATCGTCGTTCTGCGAACCAAGGGAACCTATTGATCGCGCAAATCGATGAAAGCGCGAAGTAGCGCCGCGAGCGCCAGGTTGACCTGCTGTGCGATCTCAAACACCTCATCGAGGGTGGTGCCGTGCGCCAGGAGCTGATTCTGCATTACCTGCTGTGCCGCAGCGTCGGCGTAGTAGAACCGAGTCCCGTCCATGTCGGCGCCGAGCGAGACCTGAGCCGCGAGGTTGGCTTCGCTCGGACTGAGGCCCGCGATCTGTGTGAACAGGTCCGCGTACGCGTCGGCGAGGTTCGTCCCACCATAGTGGAACGCCGTCCAGTTTCGAATGCGGTGGAGTAGCGTCGTCATGCTCAGCTTGTTCATCGGTGCCTGGGCGACCGTGACCAGATTGTTCCAGGCTTCCTGATTGGCCTTTCCGATCCTTGCGACGAGCAGGGGAAACTCCGGGCCCTTGAGCACCGCGCGGTTCTTGGGCGACGCGATCACGTTCATGATCTCGTGCAGAACTCCGGCGATCCATCGCTGAATCTGCACGGTTACCCCGCGCCACTGACCGGCGTAGGGAGAGAAGTCGTCCGGCTTTGGGCGTCCCATCGCGACGAGGTACTGCTCGAACATCACCAGACCCTTGAGGTCGTTGTAGGCGAGCGACAGGCCAAGCAAGAAACGTCCTACGTTGTCCTTTCGATCCCGAACGAGCCGAGTGGCGACGATCTGGCGCTTCGCAGCGAGTTGCCACTCTTGTGGTGGTTTCGGAGTTGGCTGCGGTCGCACACCGCGATCGACGACCAGTCCTGGCAGCAGGCTTCGTTTTCGATCCATCCCATTCTCCTTCCGCGTCGACGGCCTCGTTTCCTATAGGTCGAGTTCGCCCATCTCCGTCTCCAGGAAGTAGCGCTGGGGCGTCTCTGTCCAAATGTACTCATACCGGATCCGCCAGAACCTCAGCGCGTCGCACTGGCGTTTGGTCAGTTCTGTTTCGGCGCGCTTGCTGGCCATCGCTCGAGCGTACCGGAACGTGGAAACGAGGACTTGGAAACGGGGCGGCCGAGCCGCACGACCTCATTGCGGCATTCAAGCGGGTCACGGGGATAGCGGTCGCCGGTCAGTCGGCGGTCATCGTGTCCTTGATCCGTCCCCACGTGTTCGATCCGTTCAGCGGAATCGATGAGCGCACCGTGATGTCGATCGACAGCTGGTTATCTGTGCAGCTGAAGGTGACCGAACCGGTGAGCACGGAACGACTTCCATCGGAGTACACCTCTTCGACGCAGCTCCATTGTTGCTTGAGCACACCTCCCTCGGTGGGACAGGTCTTCAGCCCAGCGGTCTTGCATTTATTGATGCGCATTGCCCGACCCGAGCGGGTCTCGACAGTCAACGCGACACAGCGCTTGGCGTTCTCGTCGACGGTCACGCTCGCGTCGAAGACCGTGCTCGAGTTGTAGGTGCGCCATTTCCCCGTGCACGGCGCGCCGACCCGCGCGTCGGGCGGAGCGTCGATGCTCGCATCAAGGGGCGCATCGACCGGTGCATCGATGGCGACCGCGATCGACGGAGCGGCATCACGCAGCGGTGCGGCTGCCGTGTCATCTCCACGCAGCGTTGCGACGAGCGCGATGAAGGCGCCGACCGCCACGACGACGAATCCGCCGACGATCCAC
>JAYVRN010000847.1:0-10732 GCA_043776275.1 Myxococcales bacterium
ATCGCCGGGCTCCGTGCGATTCCGGGTTGGTCATGGACCGCGCCGCGCCGAATCCAGCGCAAGGATCGACATGGGCGGTTCATGGCGCACACGCGAGCACGTGCCGCGTCTACATCGACGTCATGACGGTGTTGGGGCCGTGCAGCGGCTCGACGGTGCCTACTCGAACCAGATCCGCGAGACGGCGACGCCCAGCTTTCGCGCATCCTCGCCGCAACCGAGCTTCGCCAGCGGGCGGACATCGTGCGGCCGGAGCTGAAGCGTGATCGTGCGCCCACGAAGCGCGTCCCGGTTCGCGATCGGGACGCTCCGCACGGCCTGCGGATCGTTCCCGGCCCTGTCGAAGTGCAACGTCGCGATCTGGGTCTCGTCGATCAGCACGTCGACGTCGAGCGCGTCGCGCGATCCGCACAGGCGAGCCTGAGCCTGAAGCTTCAACGTCGACCTCGCGGGTGGCTCGCCACGGAGCACGAGCTGGATGCTCGCCAGGCTTGTGGTGGTCCAGCGCCCCGCGGCCTCGGGCGCGGTCCAGCCCGCGTTCACGGTAGGAGCGTCCGCGAGGGCGAGCTGCTGCCCGTACGGCAGTGCGATCGGGCCCGCGGTCGCGCGAAGGAGGTTCGACGCCACACCTTGCGCGATCGCCGCGCGATTCGTGGAGCACACGCGCCCGTAGTCGAACACAGCGCAGGTCGCGCCGTGTGCCTCGAACCGGTCCGCGACCGCGAGCGCTTGCGGCAGGAGGACATAGAGGACCTCGGGGCCGAGTTGCATGGTCGCCCACGCACGTTCCTCGATCGCGCAGTTCCGGATGGCGCGTGCGCTGTAGGTGCCGTTGATCGGTGTCCCGCGCTCGGAGGCAAGGGACTGGATCGCGAGAGAGGCGCGGTCGAGCGTGGACGCGTCGTCACCGTCGACGCAGCTATAGGGTGGGAGGATCGCGACTGCGCTGTGGGCGTGCACGACGGGCCGCCAGGCCTCGACGTCGAGGATGGCGTCATGAGCGGCGCTGGTCTTCCTGCTCTGAACCCGCCAGTCACCGCTCGCGTCGAGGACCTGGACGACGACGAGCACGCCGATGATCGCGAAGCGACGCCAGGTCGTGAACCGGGTGAAGGCCCAGTGCAGCAGGAACAGGATCAGCGCGTAGGTTGGGATCCAGACGAAGCGGCCGGGCGAGCGGAACTGGTTCGGGATCCACCGCAGGAACCGCGGGATCGGATACGTGAGTACCTCGTGCGTCCCGAAGAAGATGTGGTTCGACAGCGCGAACAGCGCCGTCCCCACGACGAGCGCGAACAGCCAGACGTGGCGTCGCAGCACGCCCTTGAAGCTCTCGAGATGCGGAACGAACAGCGCGAGGAGCCCGAGGACCCCCAGGCCGAGGTAGGCATAGCCCTCGTACTGCCAGGGCGTTGCGTTGACGTTCGCGATCCACTGCGCGTCGCCGATGATGCCGCTGTGCTGCGGGATCAGCCAGCCGAGCACGTTCGCGCTCTCCCAGTCGAAGCCCCACTGGGCCTTCATCGTCTCGGCCGCGAAGTAGCCCGCGAACCAGTTCGCGACGAGGACGACGGCGAGCCCGGTCGCGAACCCGACCGCGATCGTCTTGCGGTCACGCGAGCGAAGCAGCGACGCCGCGTAGACCAGCAGCGACATCGCCGCCAGATACGGCGTGACCAGCGCCGCGACCGCGAGCTGGCCGAGCTTCGCGCCGCCAAGCCGACGCGAGGACCGCCCGCCCGGCGGGGTGCGGAGGTACAGGTAGAACGCCCAGAGCAGCACCCAGTGCGCCGAGAGGGCGGGGTGCGGGTACCGGAAGATCCAGGTCGGGACCGAGAGGAACACCAGCGCGGTCGCGATCCCCCCTCCACGATCTATGCCCGAGTGCGCGCAGGCACGCAACGCCGAGGCACGCCTGGAGCGCGTACGCGAGCCCGTGCCAGAGGCCGAGGTAGGCGTGCGCGCTGAACTCCCTCCACGGCGGGAGGAGCGTCGCGAGGCCCTTGTTGAGCAGTGCCCAGATCGGGATGCAGTCGAGGAACGCCACGCTCTTCGCGTAGGGCACATTGATCGTGTCGCTGAGGAACACCGGCCAGTGCCAGGCGTCCTGCAGGAAGTAGCGATAGCCCATGAGGGCCATCCGCTCGTCCTGCTCGGGCATCTGCCAGTACGCGTTGGTACCGAGGAGTTGGCCCGCGCCGTAGACGATCAGGAACACCGCGAGACCGAGCGCCGCGGCGACCACGTAGATGTGGGTCGCGCGCGCGGGCGACGTCAGCCACGCCCTGACTTGCACTCTGCCCGATACCACCGGACGACTCTACCAGGATGTCAGGTGCGTCCTGGCCCGCCCCGGCGGAACCGAGACGCAGCGCAAGGAACAAATCCCGCATCGATGCGGAGTTGATCAGAGGAGCCACGAAACGCACAATCCACTGGTCGTTCCCCACGACTAGCTCCAAACTACTATGAAATGGCGAGCTACTTGACGGCCCTGTTCGGTTGCGCCGCGAGCCTCGCGCTCGCCGGTTGTGGAGACGACGGACCACCAACGGTGCCGTCCGGATCCGGCGGGCCGGTCACGTTCCTTCATCAGAACGTACCGGTGACCAACCACACCTTCCCAGCAGCGATCGCTGGAGGTCATGCGTCCGCGATGTTCGTCGTTCGCAACGATACAGCGGGGGTGCTGTCCTCGGTCACTGTCACTGTCACCGGCACTCCGTCGCTCGTGATCGACGACACGATGTCGACGTGCAGCTCTACGCCGGATCTCGTACCGCATGATCTCTGCACCGTCTTCGTGCGCTGGACAGCGGTGGCGGGTGCGAGCGGCGAGCTCGTCGTGAACTCGGCCGGCGTGATCTCCATGCTGGCGATTGACGGGTCGGTGAGCGCGCCAGGCACGTTCGCGAACGATACATCGGCGATCGACTTCGGCGTCGTGGCGGTCGGCAGCTCCGCTATGGTCGACATCGTGCTGTCGAACACGAGCCTCGCCGACGCCCAGTTCGTTCCAAACGGCGTGGTCCAGGCGCCACCATTCGCCTTCGAGAACGTCGACTGTCCAGTGCAGTATGACGAAGAAGCGCTCATGTTCCTGGCGATTCCCGCGAACGGGAGATGCAAGGTCCGTCTCCGCTTCTCCGCGGGTACCGCGGGCTGGGTGACGGGCGTCGCGATGCTCGCCGGCGCTCCGGTGGTGCTCGAAGGCTACGGATCGCGTGGCATCCACGTCGTGAAGCGCGCGACCGATGCGGGCGCCGGTCGACTCAGGAGCGTCCCGAGCGGGATCGATTGCGGCACCGACTGCGGAGATCAGGTCGGGAACCTGATCGGCGATGTCACGCTGTTCGAGGTTCCCGATGACCGCTCCACCTTCGCGGGCTGGACCTCGTCGTGTGGCACCGATCCGGCATGCACGATCCTGGAGCAGGCACCAGGTGTGGTGTTTGCGACGTTCGCTGGACCAGAGTCCGCGAGCGCCACGCTTCAGATCGCGGGCTCGGGACAGGGCCAGATCGTGGTCGGTACATTGAACCCGTCCGACGGCGCCTTCGTGAAGCTCACGCAGTGCGTGCACACGTGCACGACGTACGTGCCCGCTGGCACGTCGCTCGATCTCCATGCGGTCACTCCGTCGCGGTTTGATGGCTGGACCGGCGGCTGCACCGGTGGCGACGGGGACTGCCTCCTCTCCGTCGGCGGAGGCGCGACGGCGACGGCGACGTTCAATAGAGACGATCGCGAGCTCGTGGCGTTGCTTCCGAACATCAAGGTTCCAGAAGCAATCACGTTCGCGCCTGACGGCGATCTGCTTGTGGCGAGCGGCAATCAGGTGACGAAGCTCGGAATCGACGGCACGGTCCGCTGGTCGTCGTCGGCCGTCGGCGACGTGCCCGCCACGAACGCCGACAGAGCTATCGACCTCGTGGTGACGGCGGGCGGGATGATCTATTCGTACGGCGTTCACAGCTTTTGCTGTCCCGAAGACGATGAGGGTGTGCTGACGTCGCGGTCGGCGGCCGGGGCGATCATCGAGTCCCATCACGAACGCGCGCCTTCGTGTCGACTCGACGTAGGCAGCAGCGTGTTGACGTTGTTCCCGCCGGCGACCCTGGTGTCAGCTCCGAACGGCGATCTCGGAGCGCTTACCGGCGGGGTCGTCGATGGCAACGCGACGAACATGCTGAACGTGGTTGCTCCCGACGGGAGCCTCCGGTTCAGCCGAGACCTCGGACTGGGCTGCGCGAACGCGGTGGCCGTCGGTGGGGATGGCGTCTATCAGGCCCTGATCGGCGATCAGGTGTCTTGGCCGACCTCGTTCCATGTGGAGCGCTACGACGCCTCGGGCTCTCCGCTTGCGGGGAGTGGCCCGTTCGCGACGGGTGGTTCGTCGGTCGCGGTCGATGCTGTCGGGGCGCTCGCGCTTCGCGGGTCAGGCACGGTCGGGCGAATCCTCTTGGATGGGACGGTCGCCTTCTCGGCGACGACGAGCACCGGTTCCTATCGAGGCAACGCGGTCGCCTATGACGCCACGGGCAATGTGCTCGTCAGCGGTAGCCTCGAGGACACGACGGTGTTCGGCGGCGGTCACCTCGAGCAGCGCAGTCCCACCGGCGACCTGTTGTGGTCGCTCGACAAGCGAGCGCCCGTGGCCACGAACTTCTATCCGTGGTTCTCGATCAACGACCTGGCGACCGACAACCACGGGCGCGTTGCGATCGCAGGTGCGTTCACGCCGTTCAGCGACGGATCGGTTGCCTGGATCGCCGTGTATCAGATGCCGTGATGGGAGGAGCCGCGCTGCTCGATGTGCAGAGCGGGCTGGCGTCTACTCGATCCACACACGCGAAACCGCGACGCCGAGCCGTCGCCAATCCTCGCCGCAGCCGAGCTAGCCATCCACCGAACCGCGCCATCCCTGGGACCACGGCGCGAGTGTACCCGCAGGTCGCGCTCGGCCGCGGTGGCCCGCCTCGGCGGAACCGAGCCCGCGAGCCGGGGCAAAGAAAAACCCCGCATCGCTGCGGGGTTGGTCAGAGGAGCCACCCGGATTTGAACCGGGGAATGATGGTTTTGCAGACCATTGCCTTACCACTTGGCGATGGCTCCTGACGTGAGAGGCGTTCTACCTCACGGGAGCCGGGTGGCGCAACCGGTCCAGCATCGGGCCCACCGGGCCTGGGTCCCCTGTCGGCGCCTCAGCGCGGTGGCATCGCGTAGCCGCGATTCGGGAAGGGATCCGCGGAGTCGCGGCGGCCGAGCTCGGCGGGCGTCCACACCGCGCCACGCTCCGAGAAGATGGCGAGGCCGACGACGCCGACGTTGCGGTCGCCCGAGGTCTGCGCCGCGTAGGAGTCCGCGACTGCACCGAACCGGAACGCGGCGACCGCCTCGTCGGAGGTCCGGAATCCGTCGATCACGAGCACGCCGTGCGGATCCACGATGTACCCGCGCCGGTTCGGATCGGCCTGGTGACCGTCGATGACGTCGAGCCCATCGACCGAGGCGACGACCTCGAACCGGGCGGTGGTGCCGTTGCGGACCACGATGCGGTAGCGCGCGCCGTCCTCGCCGACCACGAGCGAGCGGCCGCTGGCGGCATAGCCGGGCAGGGTGCGCCCGGCCTCGTCGACGAGCGCGACCGACAGCGACCGGTCATCGGTGTAGACCTCGAGCGGCTGCGGCGACGTGCCGAGATACGCGGCGTGGGCCGCCGCGCCCTGGGCGTCGTTGTAGTGCAGGAGGACCTCGGCCCACGGCGAGCCGGACCCGCGCACGAACGGCGCGAACGAGATCGGCGCGGACACCGCCTCGCCCCATTGGGTGCCGAGGCCCGGGCGATCCGGTGCGGGCTCGGCGATCGAGCCGCCTCGATCGATGACGGCGTGGCTCGGTTCTGCGCTGGTGGCGACGTAGCCGCCGCCGGGGGCATAGCCAGTCGTCGTCGAAGGTGCGTAGTAGCCGCCTCCGCCGCCGGTGGCGAGCTTCGCGCCCCCCGGTCCGTTGGCGCACGCACCGAGCATCAGGCATAGCAAGGTCATGGAGTGACGGCGCACCCCGGCTTCGATCTGCATCGAGAGATCCTTTCGTAGCGGGTCGTGACGAGACGTGGCGTGACGAGTGGTCGAGTCAGCGGCCCCAGTGCAGGCCGATCTCGAAGAACATGCTGAGGTCCGTGCGCGAGGGCTTGGTCGCCTGCGAGCACGGGCCGCCGCACACCGCCGGGCCATCCATCTCGGGGCCCTGCGCGATCAGCGTGCGGAACGCCATGAAGTAGCCGACGTGGCGGCGCCGGCCGTGGCGATCGCGCTCGCCCTGGCCATCGACCTCGAAGCCGACCGCGAGCTCGCCGCTCGGACGATCGAGCACGCCACCCTCGCGCCACGCGACGTGCTCGATGCCGAGCCCGGCCTCGCCCCAGAAATCGACACCGACGCCGCCGCCGCTGCGAACTTCGCCGGTGTTCGCGAACGAATAGCGCGCGGCACCGCCGACGCGCG
The DNA here is from genome assembly GCA_043776275.1 of Myxococcales bacterium. Taxonomy (GTDB): domain Bacteria; phylum Myxococcota_A; class Polyangia; order Haliangiales; family Haliangiaceae; genus JABFXX01. The sequence goes on from JAYVRN010000847.1 coordinate 6,507, forward strand.
TTCCGCGTCCACGCCGGACCATGCCCTCGTCGCTCGAGTCCCCGGTGCGGTAGTGATCGAACGTGGCGCGCAGCGTGAGATCGCCGATCCGATAGCCGGCGCCCGCCGAGACGCCGATCGAGAACCCATCCGCGTCGCCGACATCGCTGCCGCCGATCAGCATGCCGACCCGGCCTTCGACGCGGCGATCCGACGGACGATCATCCGCGGCGGCGTTGGTGGCGTAGCCGCCGTCAGTGGCCACGGTATTCGCAGCGGCGGAGCCGACGGTGGCCAGGAGCGTGGCGAGGCCCAGACCGAGACCCAGGAGCAGACTTGTACGGGCGGAGAGCGTCATCGTGCACTCTCAACGCAGGCGACCAGGCGCGGCTTACAGGGCAGGTCGCGAGCCGGCGCCCGGGTGGCAGCGCGTACATGTGGTTCCCGTCAACTTGAACGCGGTCGCACCGTCGTGGCACGGCTGACAGCTCAGCTTCGCGGGCGCCGCGAGCTGGGCGATCGAGGCGCCGTGGAGATCGTCGTGACACCGGGTGCAGGCGATCTCGGGCCCGGTGCTGCCAGCCGGGGCGTTCGGGCCCACGCGATGCGCCGCGTGATCGAACGTCTTGCGCACGGACCAGGGGAGCGTGGTGCGGAGCGCCAGTCGCTTCGCGGCGAGGCCGAGCTGGTGACAGCTCTCGCACGCCGTGAGCTCCGGAGCGGGCCCGCCCGTCACGGCATGACACCCGCTGCCGGTGCAGCTCTTGTGGCCACGCGGCGGGCGGAGCTGCGAGGACGCGCTCGCGAGCGAGTGGCAGCTGCTGCAGTTCGCGGAGTGCTTGTCGTGCGTCAGCGTGGCGCCGAACTCGGTGCGCTCCGGCGGCGGGCGATCCGCGGTGAGCTTGCGCCACGGCTCCGTCGCGTTGTGGCACGCACCGCAGATCTGCTTGGGCTGTAGCGGATCGAGCGGCTTGCCCTCGCGCGCGTTCGGGATGCGGCGCTCGCCGAACCGCGCCTCGTGACACGGCACGCACGCGGCATGACCTGCGACCAGCACCTCGCCCGTCGCGCCCAGCGGGTGGCACGCGGCGCACGGCAGCTTCACGTCCTTGTGCGTGGTGGCGTGCGAGAACCGCTCGGTCGGGCGCTCGACCTCGAACTTCCACGCCGGCGGGCCGGTGTGGCACCGGGTGCAGGCCACGGTCACGGCGAACGCGGGCTTGCCGTCGTGGCATCCGGCGATCGCGCACGAGCTCTGCTTCGGGCGCGGCAGGATGCTGTCATCGGTGGCGAGCACCTCGGCGTGGCACGTGGTGCACGAGGCACCGGCACCGCCGCGCGCGGCGTGCTTGGGATGGGAGTACGCGGCGATCACGGTGTCGATCGGCGCCGCCATCCGTGGTGGCTGGGGGCTGCCGCTGCCCGGCGTGTGGCAGCCGATGCACTGGGTCATCGCGGGGCCCTTGCCACCCGCGCCGGAGCCGTCGTGACAGCTGACGCAGCGCCGGTGCGGCGTGGGCCTACCGGGGACGAAGTGACACGCCGCGCACGCCACCTGCTTGTGGCGCTGGTGGGGCATCGAGAGCGCGAAGTCGGTGGCGACGTAGGGCGGGTAGGGCACTGGCACGGTCTTCGCGAGCGGGGCCGCGAGCGCGGTCTCGGCGTGGCAGTTGACGCAGAGCCGCCGCTGCTCCGGCGCGACCGCGATCGCGCCGCCCTGCTTCGGCTTCGCGGGGGCCGCTCCGTGACACGCACCGAAGCACGACGCATGATCGGGCCGACCGACGAGGAGCCCGTTGCGCTGGCCGTGGCACGCGCTGCACGCGATGGCGCTGCCTCCGGACACCGAGATGTCGCGATCGTGGAGGTTGTGATCGAAGCCCGTCGCGGTGGTCGCGAGCGTCGGCGGCACCTGCGCGCGAACGATCGACGCCGCGAGGACGAGCGTGGCAACGAGCCCGATCGCGACGAGCCACGTGCGCACTAGTAGATCCCCGTGATCATCAGGCGGAGGCTGCGATAGCCGCTGATCTCGGGCGCGAACTCGAGTGCGCTCGACACGTCGTAGGCCGTGGAGATCCGGACGCGGTCGCCGACCCATGCATCGATCGTGAACCGCCCGCCGATCCGCAGATCGCTGTCAGGGATCACCAGCGTGGGATCCGCATAGAGCACCGCATAGCGGGTGCGTCGCCCATAGACCTCGACGAGCGACGAGAACTTCCGCGCGCCGAGCGACATCTTCACGGAGCCGCCGAGCTCGGTGAACCCCTCCTCGCCGCGATACTCGCTCGGCGGGAGCGCCTGGGCGACATCCTTCTGATCGAACACCGGCATCTTGTCGGCGGGCTGATCGTGGTTGGTCTGGCGGGACAGCAAGCTCGCGCCGAGGGCGAGCGTGCGACGCAGCCGGATCTCGAGCGCGCCGCCGATCTCGGCGTAGGGCGCCGCGAACGAGTTCTTGATGATCCGCTGGCTGCCGTCGGTGGCCGTGGCCTTGCCCTCGGTGGCGAACGCGCCGCGGATCAGGAGATCCACGTTCTCGGCGATCAGCGTGCCCGCGCGCGCCGAGCCGAGGAACTGGGGGACCACCGGTCCGAGATCGAGATAGCGGCGCGCGCCCGTGGCATCGCGATCGGGGATCACGAACGCTGGATCCCACTGCCAGTCATTCTGGGTGCGGTGGGTGATGTCGAACACGAGGTTCGTCACCTGCTTGTAGCGGGCGCGGACCTCGAGGCGCTGGCTGGCGGCCTTGCGATCGAGCGTGCGGACCTGCGCGATCACGGCGATGTCGCGGCGTGGGCGCCAGTCGCCTCGGAGCAGCGCGCTCTCGGTCGCCGGTTGCGCGGCATCGGCGTTGGCCCGGGAGGCGCCCATCGAGAGGACCTCGGCCTGGAGCGCGAGCGGGATCGGGCGCGAGAGCCCGCGCAGATCGAACCGGACCGACGCGCCGGCGACCGTCGGGCGCTGATCGGATTGATCGCGCGTGTAGTCGGTGTGGCGAACGCCGCCATAGGCCGACGCCGTGACGATCGCGCCGTCGTACGCGACGAGCCCACCGTCGAGGTGGAGGATCCACGGGCCATAGACGTGCTGGCCACCGGCGCGGAACCGCAACTTCGACAACCCCCACCGCGGCGGGAGGAAGTCCTTCAGCTCGGCCCAGCCGTACCGGATGTCCACGCCGCTGCGCTCGAACCAGGTCGCGATCGGCGGGGCGACGGAGAACGTCTGCCCGGGGGCGGGCGAGTAGTCGAGCCTGCGGGCCGCCTGGAGGCGCGCGGCGAAGTAGCTCGAGAGCGAGCCGAGGCCGAGCCCACGCGTCGAGCCGAACACCTCGGAGAACCCGTACGAGCGGAGCTTCGCGTAGTCCTCGCCCACGGTCGGCGGCCGCGATCCGAGCGAGGCGCGACCACTCGGGTTGGCGGACTCCACCTGGTACCCGACGTCGATCTCGAACGACACCTGCTGCGAGAGGTCCCGCAGTGCGGCGGTCTGCTCGAGCGGATCGGGGGCGCGCGCGAGCGTGGGCGGGGCGGCGGGCATCGGCGTCGTGGAGCGCGCGGATCGCGGAGTCTGCGCGATCGCGCGCGGCCGCATCTGGAGGTGCTTCGGCGGCGGCTCGTGCGTGACCTCGAGGCGTGGATCCGCGAGCGCCTGCGCCGCGCCGAGCGTGATCATCGCGAGCACGAGGCGCCTCACCAGCTCCTCCGGACGGCGGTATCGAGGTGGCACTCCTTGCAGTCCTTGTCGCCGTGACACGCCGTACACGAGCGGATGTTGATCCGCGCGAGGTGACCGTGATCGGCCTTGAACGAATCGACGCGGCCGTGCGAGCGCGGTCGCTGCGCGTGGCAGGCGCTGCAGAACTCGACGACGTGGCAGCGCGCACAGCGCTCGCGGTTCGCGGCGGACTCGGGGCCGTGGTCGAGCTCGCGCCACGTGATCCGGTGATCTGCGGGCTGCATCGTCTGGTGGCACTCGTCGCACGCCTGCCGCGGATTCCCCGACATCCGGGTGTGACAGGTGGCGCAGCGCGTGGTGTCGCGTTCGGCGACCTCGGCATGGTCGCGCCGGAACGCGAGGGTGTGGTCGAGGGGGCGCTCGGTCGCGGGGAGGTGATTGCGCGGTGCGAGCGCGGTCAGCGTGCTGGTCCGTGCCGCGTGGCAGGTCTCGCAGGCGCGCATGTTGAGCTCGGCCGGCGTGCGATCGCTGTCGTCGTGGCAGGTGACGCAGTTCTCGAC
>JAYVRN010000848.1:0-3146 GCA_043776275.1 Myxococcales bacterium
AGGATGCCGAGGAACGTGCCGACGAGGGCGGAGGCGACGTGGTGGCCGATCACGGCGGGCGGCGCATCCATGTGCGCCATCGTCACGATGATGCCGAGCACGGCGGCGACGATGCCGATGCCGGGGAGGGCATCGCCGATCGTCTTCAGCAGGCCCGTCGCGAGGTGACCCTCGTCCTTGAACGTCTCGATCTCGGTGTCCAGCAGCTGATCGAGATCGTCCGGGGAGATGCCGTTGACGATCTGCTGCAGCGCCTCGACGAGGAACGTCCGCGCGTGGTGGTGCTTCGCGATGGCCGGATACTTCTTGAAGATGTCGCTCTTGGCCGGCTCGTTGAGGTGAGGCTCGAGGGCGAGCACCCCCTGACGACGCGCGAGCATGAACAGCTCGTACTGGCACTTCAGCAGCTCGAGGTAGTCCGCCTGACTCGGGATGTTCTCCTTGAGCGCGGACTTGATCGCGGCGCCGACCCGCTTCTTCATCTTTCCAGGACTGGACGTGATGAGGGTTCCGAGCGCCGCGCCGAGGATCACGATGAACTCGGACGGCTGGATGAGGACGCCCATCTTGCCGCCGGCGAGCGTGAACCCACCTGCGATCGCGGCGAGGACGATGAGGATTCCAGGTAGGGCCATGACACCTGGTGATTCGCCCGGATGCGGACAACGTCTAGGCTCCATGTTTTGGCGGTCATCCGTCAGACCCAACGGTCGCGCCGCCGCCGTGCGATGTAGGTCTCGAGCGAGGTCGCATGGTTAGGCGTGGCACTCCGTCTGCAATGTCTCCGGACCGTGACCAGACGCCGCAACACCAGCGTGACCATCCCCCTCGCGGCTGCTCGGACCGAGGTCTACGAGCGGCTAGGTGACTATGCGGTGATCGCCCCGATCGCCCGCGGTGGTACGGCCGGCGTCTATCTCGGTGAGCACGCCCAGAGCCACGAGCGCGTCGCGGTCAAGCTCCTCGATCCGTTCCACGCCGGCCACGCCGACATCGTCGATCGGATGTTCGCGGAGCGCACCGTGTCGCAGAAGGTGAGCCACCCGAACCTCCTGCAGATCATCCATGCCGACCGCAACGCCCTGGGCCTGCCGTACCTGGTCATGGAGTACCTCGATGGCGAGAACCTCGGTGATCTCGCCGAGCGCGGTCCGGTACAGATCGACGCGATCCTCGCGATCAGCACCCAGATCGCCTGCGCGCTCAATGCGCTTCACGCCGGCGGCTACGTCCACTGCGACGTCAAGGCCGACAACGTGTTCATCCTCTATCAGACGACGGTCGGCGGCTGGCCGCGCGTCAAGGTCATCGACTACGGCGTCGCTCACAAGATCGCGGACACCGAGATCGAAGCGACCATCGCGGGGACGCCCGCGTACATGGCCCCGGAGCAGTGGCGCGGAGCGCCGACGGTGCAGTCCGATGTCTATGCGCTCGGCTGCCTCCTCTACGAGCTCGTCACCGGCGAGCACCCGTTCCACGGCACTCTGCCCCAGCTCATGCTCGGCCACTGCGAGGCGTTCGCGCCGCGCCCGTCGACGTTCCGCTCGGACATCCCGGCGGGTCTCGAGCGCCTGATCCTGCGCGCGATGGCCAAGGATCCCAGCATGCGCCCGTCGATGATCGACATGGAGGTCGAGCTCGCCGTCCTGCTCCGGACGATGAACGGGATCGCCGAGGCGGATCTGCTCGTCGCGAGCTGATCAGAACGGCGGGCCGAGCCCGCGCGTCGTGGCATCCGGAACCAACGCATCGGGTGGTGCCGCCAGCGGCGTCGCAGGCGCATCGATCGTCTCGGAGACCGAAGGCACCATCGGGATCCCCGGTGGCACCACCTCGGGCGGTGCCGCCACGCCGGCGTCCACGTCGTCCGTCATCGGCTCGAGACGCGCGTGCAGGATGCCCGTGGTGATCGGGATGAACCGATACCTCGCCATCGAGTACCCGCCCAGCCTGAACGTGAACTCGTGCTCGGCACCGGTCTCACCGCTCCACACCTGCGGTGTCACGCCATAGGGCGTGCCATCGACGGCGACTTCGGCGCCGGGAGGATTGGAGCGCAGGATGATCTCGATGGGCCGCCCCGGCCGCTTCTGCGTGGGCCGAGCCGCAGCGGGTGTCCCCGGATCGGAGAGCGGCTGGGTGGGTACCGTACGCGGACCGGCATCGGCCGTCGGCGGGGTGGCCGATACCGCCTTCGGAGCGTCGTTGCTGCCGGAGCAGCCCGCGATCGAGAACCAGATCGCTGCGCCGACGCGGTACATCGCCGGAGCTATAGCACGCTACTTCGTCGTCTTCTTCGCGGCATCCTCGATCTTCTTGCGCTGCGCTTCGTCGAGGACGCGCCGAGCCTGTGCCCAGGCGAGGATCCGCGCCTTGCGGATCGTGGCCTCCTGCGCGCTGATCTGATCGACGTAGCGACCGATCTCGGCGTCGGTGGTCGCAGGGTTGCCGAGCGCCGTCTGCAGCTTCGCGGACAGGTCGTCGAGCTGCTTCTTCGCCGCGGCGACGTTCTTGTCGGAGTCCGCGCGCAGCTTGTTGATCTGGTCCTTCTGAGCCGGCTTGAGCGCGAGGTCGCGGAGGTCCTTGATCGCCTCCTTCATGTCGTCGTCATCGGCGTCGACGTCCGGCGTGTCGATCGATCCGAGGTCGTCATCGTCGTCGTCATCGTTGCCGATGTTGACGTTGAAGTTCTTGCCCCAGTTCTTGGCAAAGGCCTTCCCGAAATCCTTGCCGAAGTCCCTCCCGAAATCCTTGCCGAACTTCTCCATCTCCTTGTCGAGGCCGTCCATCGCCTGCTCGATCTCCTCGCCCATCTTCTCCATCTCACTCTCGAGCTGATCGAGATCCGTGATGTTGAGGTTCGCGAGGCGCTTGTCCACCGCGGCGCGGACCTTGTCGAGACGCGCGAGGATCTTGTCGCGGACGTCCTTCGGGATCTGCGAGTTGTTCCGGATCGAGTCGCGCGCGGAGTCGAGCTGGCCGACCACCATGTCGTGGAGACCGCCGATCTGGACCTTGCCGTTGTTGATGTTCACCGAGAAGCCGCCCCCGCGCTTCGGCGGCGCGGGCGGGGCCGGCGGCGCGGGCGGCGCGGGCCTCGGCGCGGCAGGGGGCTTCGCGGCGGGCGGTGCGGGCGGTGCGGG
>JAYVRN010000849.1:0-10726 GCA_043776275.1 Myxococcales bacterium
CCCGAGCAGCTCGTGTTCCCGCTGACCGCCGGGCCGCTCACGTTCGATGTGGTGTGCTCGACGGGGCCCGACGGGCGCGAGCTGTCCGAGGCGCTGCGCGCGTATAGCAAGCCGCGGGCGAAGCGGCCGCCGCTCTATGGCGTGATGCACGTCGAGATGGGGCGCATGCTGCTGCAGCCGCTCACGGTGTTCGGCGAGGACGGGCCTCGGCACCTGATGATCTCGGACGAGAACATCGATCTCGCTTCGCTGATGAAGACGTTGGATTTCACGAGCTGATGGAGACGCCATGGCCAAGGACACGAACGCAAGCGATGCCAAGATCCTCCGCGAGCCCGCCGAGGTGCAGTACCGCCATCAGCTCGAGGCGCTGAAGCAGCAGGACAAGGACACGCCTCCGAGCGCGTGGAAGCTCTCGCCCCGGGCGGTGCTCACGTACATCACCGGCACGGCGAAGCCGATCAAGGCCACGATCGAAGGCAAACAGGTGGAGGTGCCGATCACGCGCAAGTTCTTCGGCGATGACACCATCGTCGAGCGCGCGATCGTCACGCTGGCGAGCGAGCGTGCGCTGCTCCTCGTGGGGGAGCCGGGCACCGGGAAGAGCTGGCTGTCGGAGCACCTCGCGGCCGCGATCAGCGGGTGCTCCACGCTGACGATCCAGGGCACCGCCGGGACCACGGAGGATCAGATCAAGTACTCGTGGAACGTGGCCCGGGTGATCGCCGAGGGGCCGAAGACGGAGAACATGATCCCATCTCCGACGATGATCGCGATGAAGACCGGGGCGCTGCTCCGGTTCGAGGAGATCACGCGCTGCGTCCCCGACGTGCAGGATGCCCTGGTCTCGATCCTGTCCGACAAGAACATCGTGGTGCCCGAGCTGCCCGATGCCAACATGGTGTTCGCGCGCCCGGGCTTCAACATCATCGCCACCGCGAACTCGCGCGATCAGGGCGTCAACGAGCTCTCGGCCGCGCTCAAGCGCCGCTTCAACTACGTGCACATCCCGATCGTGAGCGATCAGAAGACGGAGATTGCGATCGTTCGCGACCGCTCGAAGGAGCTGCTCGAGCGCTACAAGATCCCGGCGAAGATCGAGGACTCGGTGCTCACCGTCCTCGCCACCGTGTTCCGGGAGATGCGCGCGGGGACCACGGCCGATGGGGTGACCTTCCAGAAGGTCTCGACCACGCTGTCCACCGCGGAGGCGATCGGCGTGGCGCTCGATTCGGCGATCTACTCGCGGTTCTTCAGCACGGGCGCGGTCGGAGTCGAGGATGTCGCGCGCCAGCTCGTGGGCTCGGTGGTCAAGGAGGACCTCGATGACCTGAAGGTCCTGAAGGAGTACCTGGCGGTCGTCGCGAAGAAGCGCGGCGCGAAGGATGCGAGCTGGAAGGCATTCCACGACGCGGCACTCAAGGCGGTGACGAGCGCGTCATGACGTTCGCCGACGGGCTCGAGATCGACGAGGTGCAGGCGCGCGCGGACCGCGTGCTCGCCGAGGACCTGTACTGGTTCCCGGTGCGCCATCACTCGCCGGCGGTCGCGCGCCACCTGCGGGCCGCGATCCGCGCGCGCAAGCCGAAGCTCGTCCTGATCGAGGGGCCCGCCGATGCGAGCGAGATGATCCGCCACGTGGTGGATGCCAAGACCAAGCCCCCCGTGGCGCTCTATGCGAGCTACCGCGACGATGACAACACGCTGGGCCTCGCTGGGAAGGCGAGCGCCGCCCCCGAGATCCCGCCGCGGTTTCCGGTCTGGTACCCGTTCCTGCCGTACTCGCCCGAGTACGTGGCGATGAAGGAGACGCTCGCCTACGGCGGGGAGGCGGTGTTCATCGATCTTCCGAACCACGCGCTGATCGATCCGTCGCACTGGGCGCGGCTGGACGGGGAGGGCGGCGAGGGAGTTGACTCGGCGCCGGTGATGGACGAGGCCGACCTCGACGAGCCCGACGACGATGACGACGATGACGGCGACGACGACGACGACGAGCCCGACGACGACGACGCCCAGTTCGCCGCGGACGAGGAGGAGCCGCACCCGGTCTCCGCCCCGAGCTGGGAGGCGATGGTCACCACCAGCAGCTTCTATCAGGCGATGGCGCGTGCCGCGGGCTACCGGTCCTGGGACGAGGCGTGGGACTCGATGTTCGAGATCGGGCATCGTCACCCCGGGTACGAGGAGTTCCGGCGCGACCTCGCGTACTTCTGCGCGGCGGTGCGAGCGACGACACGGCCGGAGCGGATCGCGAGCGATGACACCCTGCCGCGCGAGCGGTTCATGAAGCGTCAGATCGCGCACGAGCTCGCGAAGCGCAAGCTGTCGCCCAAGGACGCGATGGTCGTGTGCGGCGGGTTCCACCTGTTCCTCGATCGCGATGACCCCGAACCGCCGCCCGAGGCTCCCAAGGGCACCACCTTCACCACCGTGGTGCCGTACTCCTACTTCCGGGTCAGCGAGATGTCGGGCTATGGCGCGGCGAACCGGGCGCCACGGTTCTACCAGGCGGTGTGGGACCACCTCGACGACAAGGACGACGAGCCCTGGATCGGAGCGATGATCGAGCATGTCACCACCGTGCTGGCGCGCGGGCGGAAGGAGGGCGCCGCGCTGTCGAGCGCGGATGCGATCTCGGTCACCCAGCACGCGCGCATGCTCGCCGCCCTTCGCGGGCGCCCGGCGCCGATCCTCGATGACATCCGCGATGCCCTGATCTCGTGCTGCTGCAAGGGCCGGCCCGAGGAGGAAGGGCGGCACCTGCTCGCGGCGATGGGGCACGCGGAGATCGGGACCGCGGTGGGCCGCGTCACGCCTGCGCTCGGGCGGCTGCCGGTGGTGCACGATTTCTATGCACAGCTCGACGCCCTCGACCTCGGCGAGGTGATGGGGCGGGACAGGCGCCTCGTGCTCACCCTGGATCTGAGAGCGGACCAGGGCGCGCGGCGCTCGGCGTTCTTCCACCGGATCGCCTCGCTCGACCTCGGCCTCGGGACGCTCGAAGGTGGGCGGACCGGAGATGGCACCACGCTGTTCCGCGAGAAGTGGATCCTCGCCTGGTCGCCCAAGGTCGAGTCGCAGCTGATCGAGAAGAACCTCTATGGCGACACGATCGAAGCCGCGGCGATCGCCCAGCTGGAGGAGGACGTGGCGAAGGAGCAGCGCCACGCGGGGGCCACGTGCAGGCGTCTGCTCGACGCGGTGGCGATGCAGGTGCCCCAGCTCGTGCAGCGCCTCGAGGGTGCGGCGGGCGCGGCGATCGACGAGGATCGCCACTTCGCCTCGCAGGCCGAGGCGCTCGTGCACTTGCTGGTGCTGAACCGGCTCGCGATCCAGCGGGATCTCGGCCGGCCCGCGATCGAGGAGCTCGCGGGCCGCGCGTACACGCGCGCGTGCCTGGCGATCAGCGATCTCGGCGCCATCCCCGTGGATCAGCAGGAGGCGACGATGGCGCACCTGAAGTCTCTCGCCGAGGCCGTGCTGGGCGGGGATCTCGAGCTCGATCGGGCGCTGTTCACGGACCAGGTCACCGCGGCCGCGCTCGCGGCGACCGTGCCGTTCATGCAGGGCGCGTTCGCCGGGATCCTGGCGGAGCTCCGCGTGATCGATCCGGCGGAGCTCGCGCAGCGCGTCGCGGCGTTCGCGACCTCGCAGCCCGACAAGATGGTGCTCGCGGGCGAGTTCCTCGATGGTGCCTTCGCCGTCTCGAAGACCTCGATGCTGCTCGGGGCGGATGCCCTGGTGGGCGCGATCGATGACTTGCTCAGGGCGGCGCCGTGGGACCACTTCATGACCCTGCTGCCCAAGGTGCGGCGCGCGTTCGAGCGGCTGCACGAGCGCCAGCGGCTCGCCTTCGCAGATCGGGTGGCGAGCCGGTATGGGCTGTCGAGCACCGAGGAGATCGCCGAGCTGCCGGCGACCTCGACCGAGGCGGCCGCGTACATGGCGACCGTCGATGCACGCGTGGCCGTGATCATGAAGGACTGGACCTTCTGATGGCGGGGCGTCGCAAGGCACCACCCACGAAGCCCGCCGCAGCCGCACCCGCGCCTCCGCCCGTGGTCCTGTCCGCCGAGGACCAGAGCTGGGTCAGCCGATGGCGCCTGGTGCTTGGCAAGACCGCAGAGCAGGTCGGCATCTCGTGCACCGGCGATGCGCAGGCCAGCGCGGCACAGGCGGCGATCGACTTCGTGTTCGAAGGGGACGATCGCGGAGCGGGCAGTGGGGCCTCGGTGCTCACCGTCCCGACGTGGATCGATGCGGTCTCGGAGCTGTTCCCGCGCCAGGCCAAGGAGGTGCTCGAGCGCGAGCTGATCTCCCGGCGTGGGATCAGCGAGCTGCTCGACCATCCGAAGCTGCTCGAGAAGATCGAACCCAACGTCGAGCTGGTCAAGACGCTGATGACGCACAAGGACCTGCTCGACCCGCGGGCGCGGATCCTCGCGCGCAAGATCATCGATCAGGTCGTCGAGCAGCTGAAGCGCCAGCTCGAGGTCAGGATCGAAGCGGCGATCACCGGCGCCCTGCGCAAGGATCGTCACTCACCGCGGAAGGTGTTCCGGAACCTCGATCTCAAGAAGACGCTGCGCAAGAACCTCCACAACTGGGACGACGAGCGCCGCCGGCTGCTCGTCGAGCAGCTGTTCTACTTCGCGGCGGAGCGCAACAAACGGCCGTGGCACATCATCGTGTGCGTCGATCAGTCGGGGTCGATGCTCGACTCGGCGATCTTCTCGGCGGTGATGGCCTCGATCTTCGCGGAGCTGCCGGCCGTGAAGACCTCGCTCGTGCTGTTCGATACCAACGTCGTCGATCTCTCGGCCGAGGTGGGCTCGCCAGTCGACGTGCTGCTCAAGGTCCAGCTCGGCGGCGGCACCGATATCACCCAGGCGCTGGTCTACTGCGGAGGGCTGGTGGCGGAGCCCGCGCGGACGATCGTCGTGTTGATCACGGACTTCTTCGAAGGCCGAGACGAACAGGATCTCGTCGATCAAGTCCGGGTGATGGCGGACTCGGGCGTGCGCATGATCGGGCTCGGCGCCCTCGGCTACGATGCGCGGCCCGAGTACAACAAGGCCACGGCGGGGAAGTGCCGCAAGAACGGCATGGACATCCTCGTGTGCACGCCCGAGCGGCTCGCCGAGGCGATGGCGGAGATCATCCGCGGTTAGCCGGGGGCCCGACGGCTCGCGAGCGCCCCACGAGGTCGTACTTGGCGCGTTGAACGCCGGCTCGCAGAGCTGCGCGCGCCATCTCCAGCGCAGGTCTTGAGTGCAACGCGGCTGGTGCAGCTTGTTACTTGTTCGCTGGTAGCTCGAACATGCCCACCGCGAGCGTCGCGGCCTTGCCCCCGACCTCCAGCACGCCGGTCACCACGCCGCAGAACTTCGCGGACTTGCGCTTCACCAGTGCGCCGGTATCGCCGACGACGATCATCTCCAGCGCGTCCTGCTCCTTGGTGACCAGCCGCGCCGAGTACAGCACCTTCCCGTCGAGCTCGATCTTCTCGATCCGCGCGAGCGTGCCCACCTCGCACAGCCGCTTCCCGCGCTCCGTGGAGGCGTCTTTCTCGACCTGGGCGAGCGTGGTCTCGCTCGGCTTCACGAACACGTCCTTCCAGTGCGCCGACACCGTCAAGTACGTGAGCAGCAGCCTCGCGCCCTGGCTCGGCCCGGTGCGGACGTCGCTCATCACGGGCTTCGCCATCGAGATCGCCTGAGCGAGGTCCTTCGCATCTACGATGTCGCGCGGTGCTGCCAGCGCGGGCTTCGCCGCGGGCGCGGTGGTCCCCGGCTTCGACGGTGGAGGCACGGGCTTCTCCGCGGTCGTCGCGGTCGTCGTGGTCGTTGTGGTCGTCGTGGTGGTCGCGGGGTGGTGCAGCAGGTAGTTCGTGAGCGCGATGCCGCCACCATAGGCACCGAGGCCGAGGATCATGGCGAACACGCCCCACGCCCGGCCCATGTGCTCGAACGCGCCGTCATCGCTGCTGGACGACGGCGACGAGTTGTCGATCTCGTCTGGGTTGTTCGCCTGGCGCTTCGCGCGGCCGAGCAAGGAGAGGATCCAGAACCCGACGGCTGCGATCTGCACGATCAGGGGTGTCTTCCGCTTGGGATCGATGACGCACATGATCGAGGCAGCTCCGACGCTGCCGGCGAACAGCGTCCCGGCGAAGATCCCGAACGTCTCCCAGCGCGGAGCCAGCATCAGCGCGGGCCACGCCGTCGCATCGATCACGATCAAGGCCCCGGCGACCGCGAGCCACGCGACCAGTCCCACCATCGCAGCCTTGGACATCAGCTCGACGCTATCGCATTGGCGTCACGAGAGCACTCGGTGCCATGGCGGACGCATCGCCATCGCACCGCGGTATACTGGCAACGTCGTGAGTTGGGACGTGAGCTGCCTCGGCTTCTTGCTCGCGCTGGGGGCGTGCGGTCGGGTCGGGTTCGCCGATCGCGTTGCTATCGATGGTTCGAGCGATCCGGATGCCGCCAACCGATGCGCTGCAGAGCTCGTCGATCTCGGCCCGTTCGGTCCGCCGACGCTGATCTCTACCGCGAGCTCGGTGACCTCGATCGAAGACGACCCCGAGCCGAGTGACGATGGCCTCGAGCTGTTCTTCATCTCGGATCGAGCAGGTGGCCTCGGCAGCGCGGACGTCTGGAAGCTCTCCCGGGCTACCCCGCAGGACTCGTGGGGGGCGCCGGTCCATGTCGCCGCGCTGTCGACCGCGAGCTACGAGAACACGCTCGATCTGTCGGCGGATGCCCTGACGATGTGGTTGGTCTCGGCGCGCGCCGGCGGGTCGGGCATGGATGACCTGTGGGTTGCGACGCGCCCGTCGCGCGCTGGCGCGTGGACCACTCCGTCAAACGTCGCGGAGCTCAACTCGCCGCTGCTCGACCGCGGGCCCTCCGTGTGGGGCGACGATCTCCAGATGTGGTTTCATTCGAGCCGGACCGGACCGCAGCAGTTCTACGCGACATCGCGCTCGGCGCGGACCGATGCGTGGAGCGCGCCACAGCGGATCGCCGCGCCGAGCGGGATCCGCCCGTGGATCAGCCCGTGTGGCCTCGAGCTGTACTATCAGAGCGGCACGGGCACCAACCCCGACCTGTTCGTCGCGCGACGCGGCTCCACGGGCGAGGACTTCGGGCCGGGCCGCCGCCTCGATGAGCTGAGCAGCGCGTTCTACGACCAGGATCTCCGGCTGTCCCCGGATCGCCGCCATGCATACTTCTCCAGCGAGCGCGGCGACGGCGTCGACGCAGAGCTCTACGAAGCGTCTCGCTGAGCGTGGGGCCGCGGTGCCGCTGGGCGGCACGGGGCGGCAGACCGCGGCCCGCCGATCAGTTCGCGAAGGTCACGGTCGTCGTCGCCTCGAGCGCGAACGCACGCGCGGTCACGATGGCGTTCGGCGGCCCGTAGACCGACGCGCAGTTCGGCCGAGATCCGGTCGAGCCCTGGCCGGTGATCGAGATCTCCCAGGGCACGCCGCCCACGCGCTTGCCACCCCGCAGGGCGTGGAAGCACGCGATCGCGGACAGGTACGATGGAACTTCGATGTGGGCTGCGTCGCTGACGACCTCGTCGATCGTGTCGATGACGGTCAGGACCCGGGGGAAGTCCTGACCGCCTGCATGCACCGTGAAGGCGTGGTCGCCAACGCCGACTCCCGTGAGGTCGAGCTGGTTCCAGCGTTCGCCGCGTACGAGACCATTGATCGCGAGTGTGCGATCGACCACCGGCTGACCTTCGGCGGAGAGGAGCAGCAGCGACGCATCCCCCGTCCCGACGAGCAGTGCGTCGGGGTCGCCGAGCTCACGGGTGACGGCTCGCACGTCCACGATCGTGCGAGCTTCGAGCTCGACCGCGACGGTGCGACCGGACTCGGTGAGCGCACGAACTTCACCGCGTCCCTCGGCGATGCCGTCGAGCTCGAAGGTCGTCGGCCCGAGCCGGCGAACGTTCCACAACGGATCGACGGTGACCTCGCGCGGTGCCAGCACGGCACTTGTCAGGTCATCGTGACAGACCCGGACCTCGATCTCGTACCGCTGGGTGCCGCCGACCGCGGTGGCGAGCGAGGCACGAAATGTGTCGGCCGAGGTGTACTCGAGTGCGCCATGGTCGTGCGAGGTGACGCCAAGCGACTCGCCGGGTTCGCAGGGGACATCCTCGATGGGGTCGCACCCGACCAACGCGAGCACGAGCAGTAGGCGCATGCAGGCGGGTCCTGCAACCGCGAGGCCATGCACTCCCCAAGGGCAACTCGACGAAACTGCGCGAGTCGCGCAACGGATTTTCGTCGAATCGACCTCGCGCGCCACCCCCGATGTCGTACTCGGCGCGCACGGAGGACGCATCGCCGTCGCACCGCGGTACATCGACAGACCGCACGAAGGCGGCTTCCGCTGGTCCGCCGCGGCTCCCTCGAGGTCAAGCGGCGCTCCGGCAGACCTGTCAGAATCTCTCGATGCAACCACGTCTGTGGCGCGTTGCGCTCGTCGCTTTCGGCATCAGCTGTGGAGAGCGCGGGGATGTTCCGAACCCCAAGGCCGAGCGTCCCTTGCACATGTTCGGTCACACCTCGTGCACGGATGTCGCGCCCCTGGTGATCTTTGTTCACGAAGCCGACTTCTACATCCCAGCGAACGATCCGTCCGATCAGATGGCGCAAAAGGGTGCCTACGCGCAAGCAGCGATCGAGAGCTGCACGAAGCTGGTGTGGGGTGAGGAGATCCGCAACTGCGTCGTCGATCGGGGCTTCAACTCGGGCCGAGCAGGTGTCGACGGCTGCCTTCACAAGCTCGACGCGAAGGCGCGCGCAGATCTCGCGGCCGAGCTCTCTCGGGTCGAAGCTGGAATGAGGCAACAGGCTTCGGGCTCCGCTTCACAACCCGTCGCGCAGCCAGCGAATCATTTGCCGTGGCTCGCTCCCTGACCTGCGAAACCCGAGGTGCCCCGCTGACCAATCTCGACCGAGGCGGTGCAGCGCTGGCCGAGGTCTGGCTCACTTCTTCGCGTGCTTGGCGATCGCCGCGTAGGCCGGCCGATCGAAGCCGATGATGATCCTGGCGCCATCGATGAGGATTGGCCGGCGCAGGAGGTTGACCTCCAAGGCCACGGCCTTCGCGAACTCGGCGGGCGAGGGCGGCTTGTCGACCCAGCCCTTGGTCCTGGCGGTGGCGTGCCGCGTGTTGAGCACCGCGGCCACCGAGCCTGCCTGCGCCACGAGGGCCAGGACGGTCTCGGCGGTCAGGCCGGTCTTGCCGTAGTCGACTTCTTCCAGCTCGAGCCCACTGCTGCGCAAGGAACTCCTCGCGTCACGGCAGCTCGTTCACGTCTTCTTGAGGTAGAGCTTCATCAAGGGCGAGCGTAGCTCACATGAAGTTGCGCGTGTGGAGCGCCGACAGCGCGGTGGCGCGATCCGGCGCGAAGCCGAGGCGGAGCAGGCGCTGCTTGCGCCCATCGTCCATCGTGCGCTGGAGCTCGACCACCGCGAGGTGCCCGGCGCGGAGTGCGGCGGGCTCCCAGCTCCCGGCCGCGAGCAGGATCAGGGCATCGAACACCTCGGCGTTGAGCCCAGCGGTGTGCGCGAGCGAGGCATGCCGGCGCTCGATCGCATCTGCGAGCCGGTCGCGGAGGGCGGGCTCTTCGGTGAGGTGGCGTCCGAGGTGCGCGAGGCCGAAGGCCACATGCCGCGCCTCGTCCTGCGCGGCGAGGCGCGCGACCTCGCGGGTGCACAGATCGGGTGCGTGGTCGCGCAGGAACCAGAGCAGCGCCAGGAAGCTGCCCTCCCCGAGCACGGAGAGCAGGAAGCTCGCCACCGCGAACTCGGGCTCGTCGAACAGGGACGCCAGGGAGGCCTGCCCGCCGGCGGTGGACAGGCCGAGTTGATCGCGCCGCAGACGCGCGCGCCGAGTGAACACCTCGATGTGGCGGGCCTCGTCGGCACCCTGGATCGCGAGGAGCTGCATGACCTCGCGAAAGTGCGGATGGAGCCGAGCGAGGAACCGGGCCGGGACGAGCAGCGCCGCGGTCTCGTTCTCGATCAGGTACGTCATCACCTGGACCACGGCGTCCTCGACCTCCGCGGGGTGATCGGCCGGCGCCCCCCACGGGATCGCCGTCGCCGGATCCCACTGCGCCGCCGCCGCCTGCGCGTACAGCCGCGCGGCCTCGTCGGCCCAGACCTCCACCCGCGTCGCGATCGGCAGCTCGAGCGCCGGCGCGCCTCGCTCGACCAGGGCACCGCGCGCGGCCAGGCCCCAGTGCGCGGGTGCGAGCGACGACGGCGTGCCCACGCTCCCCGCACGCTCGGCGCCGTGCCATCGATCCGGGCCCCGCGTGAGCCTCCACCCGTCGGGCGCTCGTTCGCACCCGTGGCCAAGGGAGCGGGCCCACGCCGGCAGATCCACGGGCAGGGTCATGGCGGCGCCCCGGACCACGATCCGCGGCGCGGCGGCGAGCGCACGCTTGACGAGGAGGTGCGCGCCCTCGTCGAGCCCGAGGTCCCCGAGCTCGATGAACTCCCCGGGCTCCCCGAGCATCTCGGCGGTCACGTCATCCTCAGCCGTACTGCGCAAGCCACGGGGTCAGCGTAGCGTACCGATCGATCGCGCGCTCGAGCAGGGCGTACCCGGAGGTGCGGCCAACCTTCCAGACCTTCAGCCCCTCCATGTCGAGCAGGGGACGCACCTGCGCATCCTCGTACGAC
>JAYVRN010000850.1:0-3144 GCA_043776275.1 Myxococcales bacterium
CTGCAGAGCTCCGACAAGGCGAAGGACCCGGCCGGTCAGGCCGAGCTGATCCGCGTCAGCATCGACAAGTTCCGCAACGCCCTCAACAAGGACCCGTACAACCACGACGCGACGCTGCAGCTCGCGATCGCGTACGACCGCGTCTATCGCAAGGGCTGTGCGCTCGCGATGCTCAAGCGCCTCTCGGCACTCGAGGGCAACCCGAAATTCGCAAAGGGCGCGAAGCTCGCGATCGATCGGGTGACGGACAACGCACAGTGGTTCAAGGGCTATCGCAAGGACGCGATCGCCGCGATCGGCCGGTAAATCATGAAGCGCCTGTTCTGCCTGTTCCTGCTCGCCGCGTCGGTCACCACCTCCGTGACCGCCTGTCACGAGAAGCAGGAGCTCACCGCTCCGCCGCCTCCTTTGCGCCCCGAGCCCGATCCGGTCCCCGTGCAGAAGGACGTGGTTCAGAAGGACTGCGAGCCCGTCGAGAACAACAGCGGGGAGCTCAAGCCGATCGAGTTCACCGAGCGCTCGATCCCCGAGGGCGCGAAGCTCGCGGAGCAGGCCAAGGGCGAGCTCCGCACCGCCGAGAGCGCCGAGGTCGAGCGCGCCACGCGCGAGCAGTACATCTCGGATTCGGTCGAGCACTTCATCACCGCGCTCAGCGCGGATCCGTACAACGTCACGGCCACCTACAACCTGGCCGCCGCATATGCCCGGGTCGGCCGCAAGCAGTGCTCGATCAACCTCCTGACCCGCATGCTCCAGATGCGCCCGCACCCAAGCAAGCACGCGGAGGTCGAGCAGCACCTCGATCGGCTGCTCGGCCGCAAGCAGGTCCTCGATCCGGACTTCTCCGAGATGCGCAAGGACGCCCGGTTCCGCGCCCTGATCGCGAAGATGTGCGAAGGCACCAACGACGCCAACTGCGTCTACGGTGCGCAGCGCGAGAACCGCGAGCGCTGACCGCCAGGCCCGTTCGCCACGGCGCGAACTTGCGCGGCGCGAACCGCCAGGCAACCCGCTCGCTGGTTTGCACTTCGGTGCCCCGAACGTCTCGTATGTTCGCGCTGCCTGGCGGTTCGCCTCGCGGTTCGGTGCGACAGCACGCGCCCTGGGCGCCTCATCCTGTGAGGTCATGGCGCTTTACCCCGGCCCGAACGTGCCGTATGACCGGGTTACCGATGCGGATCCCAGCGCTCGCCTTGCTCGCCCTGACCCTCGTCCCTGCTGTCGCGGCGGCCAAGCCCAAGGCGGGTGCCGTGGCGGCGGCCGGTGCCCCCAAGGGGACGGTGTGTGGCGTCAAGGTCCTGCCGCTAGCAGTCGGCAACGTGTGGACGTACACCACCGTGGCCGCGCCGCTGCCCGCGTTGCCCGATGTCGCCCGGATCGCGCCGCAGCCGCCGAAGACGTTCACGATCACGGTCAAGACGATCGAGCAGAAGGGTCCCGACACGGTGGTCTCGCTCGAGGAGAAGATCACGTACGACCTGACCCGCGATCCGAAGAAGCCGCTGCAGGACGACCGCGTCGTGAAGTCCACGATCACGTGCAACGCGAAGAAGTTCGACATCTCGCCCGATAGCTTCTTCTTCGCCGGCGAGCCGGGCGGCTATCAGGGCCTGACGTTCGACAAGTTCGATCGCAAGGGCACCAGCTGGCTGCTCGCCAACGGCGCGTTCGGCGAGGCCGAGTGGCCCGAGGATGTCGTCGCGCACTGGACGCAGACCGCCTCGGCCGAGTCTGGCGCCAAGCTGAACAGTGGCAAGCTGGAGCTCGAGCGGCGCACCACGCCCTCGGATGCGGAGTCGATCATCACCAAGGCCGGCTCGTACAAGGCCGAGAAGATCGTCATCAAGACCACGGGGCGCGTGACCATCGAGACCGCGAAGTCGGCGGATCTCAAGCCCGCCGAGATGCCGGCGGACTGGCTCAACCAGCTGTGGTTCGCGGACGGCTATGGCGTCGTGCAGTCGCTGAACCGCTACGCGCACATGTACCAGCTCGTCGATTCGCAGCTGAAGTGAAGGACAGCTGGCGGCTCATCAAGCCGCTGCGGGCCCGGATCCGCGCCGGCCACCCGTGGATCTATGATCGCGCGCTCGCACCGCCAAAAGGGCTGGTGCCTGGCGCCGTGGTCACGGTCGTCGACGAGGATGGTCCGATCGCCACGGTGTTCGCGGATCCCACCTCGCCGATCCGGGCGCGCATCTTGGATCTCATCGTCGATCGCCCGATCGATGCGCGCTGGGTCCGGGCGCGCACCGAGGCCGCCGCGCTGCGCCGCGCCCGCGATCCGCTGCTCGTCGGATGCACCGGGGTACGCCTGCTCCACGGCGAGGGCGATGATTGCCCCGGCCTCGTGATCGATCACTACGGCGACACCGCCGTGGTCGTGTTCGACGGCGCCGCCGCATCGGCGTTCTGGCGCCCTCGCCTCGCGGACGTGATCGCCGGCCTCGAGCGCGGCGGCGTCACCATCGCGCACGTCTGGGTCCGCGGCGAGCGCGGGCAGCGCGCCCACGGCGAGGCCTGGCGCGGCGAGCCTCCCGCGCTGATCCCGATCCACGAGGACGACGCGCGGTTCCACGTCGACGTGCGCGCCGGGCAGAAGACCGGCTTCTTCCTCGATCAGCGCGACAACCGCCGCACGATCCGGACCCACGCGAGCGGAGCCTCCGTGCTCAACGTATTCTCGTACACCGGCGGGTTCTCGCTCCACGCCGCGCTCGGCGGCGCGACGGCGGTCACCTCGGTGGACATCGCGGCGCCCGCGATCGCCGTGCTCGAGGCCAACGTGCTGCTCTCGGGCCTCCCGCCGGAGGGCCACGAGACGATCGCCACCGACGCCTTCGAGTTCTTCGCGCGGTCGGCCAAGCGTGGCCGGCGCTGGGACCTCGTGATCGTCGATCCGCCGAGCTTCGCGCCGAGCGAGAAGGCGCGCCCCGCGGCGCTGTCGGCCTACCGCAAGCTCGCCGTGGCCGCGCTGGGCGTCGTGGAGGCCGGTGGCAGGTTCGCCCTCGCCTCCTGCTCGTCCCACGTGACGGAGACCGATCTACTCGAGATCGTCGCCGGGATCGGCACGCCGGTCCGGCTGAGACTTGCTGGCGGGGCGGGGTCTGACCACCCAGTCCTGCCCGCGTTTCCGGAAGGCAG
>JAYVRN010000851.1:0-3143 GCA_043776275.1 Myxococcales bacterium
CGGAAGGCCGGCGAGGAAGTTCCGGACGTCGTCGGCGAGCGCCGCCACCGATTGGTAACGCTCGCGCGGATCCTTCCCGAGGGTCTTGCCGGTGATCGCATCGAGATCGCCGCGCAGCGCCAGATCGCGCTTGCCGAGGGGCACCGGTGGGTCCTCGCAGATCACGACGGTGATCGCGGGGAGCGGCAACCCGCGCACGCCATACGGCAGCTCGCCGCACAGCATCTCGTAGAGGATGACGCCGAGGGTATAGACGTCCGAGCGCGCATCCACCTCGTCGGCGCGAAGGCGCGCCTGCTCCGGGCTCATGTAGAGCGGCGTCCCCACCAGCTCGCCCGCGCGCGTGGCGCCCGGCGTGGTCCCATCGTCGGCCGCCAGGCGGGCCACACCGAAATCGAGGACCACCACACGATCGCCCTCGCGCACCATCACGTTCGTCGGCTTGAGATCGCGATGGATCACGCCCTTCAGGTGCGCGTGATGAACGGCGTCGCACAGCTGCACGAACAGCCCCAGCGTCCGCGCGAGTGAGAGCCCCTTCGCCAGGTGATCGAGCGTCACGCCATCGACGTGCTCCATCACCAGGAACGGATGCCCATCGGACTCACCCGCTTCGAGCACACGCGCGATGCCCGGGTGATCGAGGCGCGCCATGATCTGCGCTTCGGTCTTGAACCGCAGGAGCGCGTTCCCCGAGCGCGCGTGGAGGACCTTGATCGCAACCCGGCGCTGCGGATCGTCCTGCTCGCCATCGTAGACCGTGCCCATCCCGCCCTCACCGAGCACGTCGTGCAGGCGATAGCCCGGGATGGTGAGGGGCTTCACGGGCTCGGACCGAGACGGCTTGTCGTCGACGGTGGGGATCAGGCCTCCGGTCTCGAGCCCGGCGCGCCCATCGGCCTCGAGCAGCGATGCGAGCTCGTCGGCGAGGACGTGGTCGTCGGCGCGCACCCGGGCGAGCATCGCCGCGCGTGCCTGTCCGGATAGCTCGATCGCCTCGGCGAACAGCTCGGTCAGCCGCTCGTGGTTCGAGCGAGTGCCCGCGCTCATCCTTGACCTGGGTCCAGCTCCCGGCTCAGCCACGCCCGCGCGAGGCGCCACTCGGAGTGGACCGTTCGCTCGGAGACGTCGAGGGCATCCGCGGTCTCGGCGACCGACATCCCGATCAAGCAGCGGAGCTCCACGATGCGCGCCTGCCGCGGGCTCAACTCTTCGAGCTTGGTCAGCGCATCATCGACGGCGAGCACATCGACGTGGCGCTCCTCCTCGGCGAGGCCCGACAGGGTGACCTGAACCTTCTCGGGGCCACCGCGCTTCGCGGCCTTGCGACGCCGTGCGCGGTCCGCCAGGATCTGGCGCATCGCGAGCGCTGCGATCGCATAGAAGTGCTTTCGATCGCGCGCCTCCACCGGCGAGCTCACGAGCTTGAGATAGAGCTCGTGAACGAGCCCCCTCGGTTCGAGGGACGCCGCGGGATTGACGTACGCGCGAGCGATCTGCTCGAGCTCCTTGTAGACCAGCGGGAGCAGCGCATCGCGCGCGGCGACATCGCCACCGTGCATGCGTCCGAGCAGTGCCGTGATCTCCGCGGCCGGAGCGTCCCCCATGCGGCGAGTATCCTCGATCTGGGCGCATGGTTCACCCTCGGGATCCCGCTCACGCGAGCCTCTGCGCCGGCGTCGCGCGGGCGTCCAGGAACCGCTCGCCCGCGAGCCGCCGGACCACGAGGGGATGCACGACGAGCGGCGCGTTCGGGCGGGTCCCCGCGCCGAGCTTGCACACGCCGGTCACCATCAGGGTCGCGCCCTGATCGAGCTCGCGGGAGATCGTCTGCCGATCCTTGTTGAGCAGCGCGGCGACGAGGCGCTCCTCGACGATCGCCCGCCCCGTGAACCCGATCTTCTTGTACAGCTGCGCGAAGTCACCCCACAGCTGCGGTGCCGCGGCGAGCACCGCGATCGCGATCGCCACACCCGAGAGCCCGAACTGCCGTGCGAGCGCCACGTGGGGCGCCTGGGCGTCGTAGCGAAGGAACCGCGACAGGTCGCCCGAGGCGGTGCCGCCTGCCGCGATCAGCGCGTCGAGCAGCGCACCCGGCAAGGCATCGATCCGTCCGCTCGCGGTCCCCGCCGCCAGCGCGACCCGGCAGTTGCCGAGCACCCAGGCGCGCATGTCGGCGAGGTACTGATCGAGGGCCGCCAGCGGTAGCCCGCCGATCGAAGCATTGATGACGATGACGTCGTGTCGGGAATGCTGCATGGGGCCTCAGCGAGACCCACGCAGCCCGCGGCCAAACCCTGCAATCCGCGCCCAAGCTACCGAGATCCCGGCCTACTGCGGCGGCTTGGTCGGGAGCGGTGCGAGCGCGGTGTCCTCGTCGCCCAGGGGCGTGAGCACGGTATCGCCGGGCGGCGCCGCGAACCCGAACGGGGCGAGCATCACGCCGATCAAGGCGTTGAGCGCCGGTGCATCCGGGAACCTGCGCGCGGGATCCTTCTCGAGCAGGCGACCGAACACCATGTCGACCTCGGGCGAGAGATCGGCACGGACCGTCGATGCGGGCTCGGGGACGATCTGGACGTGCGCCGCGACCAGATCGCCATAGGTCCTCGCGCGGGCGAACGGATGCCGCCCCGTCACGAGGAGATAGCCGAGCACACCGAGCGCGTACAGATCGCTGCGGCCATCGATCGGCCGAGACATCAGCTGCTCGGGCGACATGAACTCGATCGCGCCGACCGTCTCGCCCACCGGGGACAGATCGATCCGGGCGGGCAGCAGCTTGGCGAGCCCGAAGTCCATGACCTTGACGAAGTCCGGGTTCCCCGCCCGCGGCTCGATCAGGATGTTCTCGAGCTTGAGGTTGCGGTGGACCACGCCCATCGCGTGCGCCTCGCCGAGCGAATCGCACAGCCCGGCGAGGATCCGCAGGACGCGAGGCCACTCGAACGCGCCGTCGCGCCGGAACGTCTCCGCCAGCGTGCTGCCGGTGGCCCGCTCCATCGCGATGTAGAACGTGCCGTCCGCATCGCGATCGAACTCGAACGTGGTCACCGTGTGCCCCGATTGCAGGCGGCACAGCACCTCGCCCTCGCGGCGAAACCGCTCGATCAACGTGGGATCGTGCGCGGAGTCCGCGGGGA
>JAYVRN010000852.1:0-41333 GCA_043776275.1 Myxococcales bacterium
GGACACGGACCACGAGACCATGATCGGCACCGCGTAGCGGCTCCGGACGGTCTGCACGATCCGGTTGCCGAGGCGATACATGTCGAACTCGAGCTGACCACCGTCGAACTGGAAATCGACCATGCGATCGTCGAGCCGTCCGACCTTGGTGATGTCGACAGGTGCCGCCCCCGGATCGGTCTCGCCGCAGCAACCAGGCTGCGCGGGCCCGTAGTAGGGCTGGGGAGGCGGAGCGGTGGCACAGCTGACCGCCAGCAATGCGAGCACGAACCACCTGCGCATCTACCTCATGGTAGCAGCCCTCGGGGCAGGGCACGTAGCAACGCGAGGCGTTGCGAAGGTCAATTGATGGTGAAGGTCTGCGCGGACACCTGGTTGAGCTTGTCCTTGTCGGCATCCAGCGAGAACTCCGTCACGTCCAGGCCCTCGGCGCCGATCGCGTTGACGGTGGCCGTGATCGCGCCGGCCGGCAGCGCCACGAGGTCGGGGATCGCGACTTCCGACGAACCATCGAACGCGGTCACGTTCAGGAGGTTCGCGGTGCCCTGCGTGTACTCGACGCTCTGCACCGTGGCGCCGGTCACGGTCCCGAGGTTCGCGGTGGTCCGCGTCGCCGTGGCGCCGCTCGGCGGCGTGAGCCAGACCCCAGCTGCGAGCGTGGTGGTCGTGAGGCCACGACGGAGCACGATGCTCTGCGAGGTCGCGGGATCGGTGCCGTTGCCGGCGACGCCCGTCAGCCGGTACCCGCTGGCGGTCAGCGCGGCGAGCTTGGGGGTCAGGAGCGTGGCATCCGTCGGAGTGCGGAACAGGCCGATCTGGAACACGCCGTCGGCGCCAAGGTCCATCCCGATCAGGGCGCCGACGGTGCCGAGCCCCGACGGCGGGGTGCCAAAATCGACGGTGACGTTGTTCATCATCCCGACGTCGATGAGGGTCAGGTCTTGCCCGCTCTGCGCCACCCCCGGGGTCACGGTGATGCCGCCGCGGTAGGCCCACCGGATCAGGGTGCTCGTATCGTCGGTGAAGTCGGCAGGCGTGCCGTTGAGGTTGCGATCATAGACCGCGGCGACCAGTGCGATCTTCCCGCCCCGCGTGTCGATCGTGAACGCGCACGGCATCGGATTGTTCATCCCGCCGCCGCTACAGACGTTCTTGTCGTCGGGCGTCTTGATCTCGTTGGCCGGGTCACCGAGGTCGTCGGTCTGCGAATAGAAGACGACCGCGACGCGGAGGTGCCCCATCGGGACCACGATCGAGGACAGATCGATCGAGCCCGTCAGCGTGGCCTTCGGCGCCACGAGATCAGTCGCGGGCTCGAGATCGAACGTCATGTTGGTGCCGTTGGCGCCGATCCACATCTCGGGGCGATAGGTGCCCGCCTTGACCGCGATGGTCTGCGGGCCCTTGACCCCCTCGATCACGAACAGCCCGGTGGCATCCGTGATGCCCTCGACGGTGCCGACCTTGACCGTCGCGCCCGCGATCGGATCCCGGGTCTTGTCGTCGATCACGTAGATATTCGCGACACCGTCGATCGGACCGTCGCCGATTCCTCCACCCTCGATCACCCGAGGGGGGACTTTTGAGCTCCCGTCATCACCGCATGCCGTGAGGATCGTGGCCGTTAGCAGGTAGCCCAAGATAGGTGTGCGCATCGTGCCCTCCAGGTCAGGTTCGTATGCGAGCCCCGCGCCACCTTGCGACTTTGCGCATCGCGGTCCATTCGCTTACCTTCGAGCAGATGTCGGCACCCGATCGCAGCTGGACCATCACGCCGACACTGCTGTGGTTCGGCGGGCTGCTGGTCGTGGGCTTGTGGGTGATCGATGGCGGCGTCCAGGCGCTCGCTGATCGGCTGACGGCGCGGCGAGAAGCACCGGCGACCGGCGGCGCGGCGGGCCCGACCTTCACGGCGCCCGCACCGACGGTGGCCGACACGCGCGACGACGAGGACGACAAGCCCGGCCTCCCCGCGGCGAGCTCGGGGGCCGCCGATCGGGCGAGGGGCAGCGCGCTCGAGGACACCTGCCTCGACGGGACGCCGGCGAGCTGCAAGCGCTGGGCGATGGATGCGTACTACCAGGCGGCGGCCGACGAGAAGGCAGGGAAGCTCGGTCGTGCCCTGCGCGTGTCCTGGTACGGAGACTCGGTGGTCGCCACTGATGCGATCCCCGGGCGCCTCCGGACCCGGCTGCAGGGCGTGCTCGGCGATGGTGGCCCCGGCTTCGTGGCGCTGGTCCCGCCCCACCGGTTCGTCGGGCACGAGGCGATCACCCGGGGCAGCGCCGGCAACTGGGCGACCCACGCGATCTCCACGCTCCAGATCGCGGACGGCCTGTATGGGGCTGGTGGTGCCACCGCCGAGGGCGATGATGCGCACGCCACGATCAAGCTGATCAGCGGCAAGGTCACGAACCTCGACCTCCACTACCTCACCCAGCCCAAAGGTGGGACGATCGTGATCACCGCCGATGGCACCGAGGTCGTGCGCACGGAGACCAAGGCCGAGGCCAAGGACGCCGCATACGCGACCGCGGCGATCAAGGATGGCGCGTCGACGTTCAAGATCGAGCTGACGGGGCGCGTGAGGACGTTCGGCCTCCAGCTCGAGAACACGCGGGGCGTGGTCGTCGACAACCTCGGCATCGTCAGCGTCAACGTGAAGAGCTTCGCGAATCACAACCCGGCGAGCTTCGCGGGCGGGCTCGTCCATCGCGGCGCAGATCTGATCATGATCATGATCGGGGCGAACGAAGCGCAGTGGCTCGGGCCCGGTGATCGCGACACCAAGCTGTACCAGGCGAACTACGAGAAGGTGCTCGGGCCCCTGCGCAAGGCGCGCCCCGATGCGAGCTGCCTCGTGGTCTCGCCCACGGATCAGGCCGAGGCCAAGGACGGCGCCTATCCCTCGCGCCCGGTGATGCCCCTGCTCGTCGATGCGCAGCGCAAGGCGGCGCACGCCTCGGGCTGTGCGTTCTTCTCGACCTATGACTGGATGGGCGGCAAGGGCTCGGCGGAGAAGTGGTTCCGCAAGGGCCTCGTCGGAACGGACTTTCAGCATCTCTCGCGCAAGGGCGCCAACAAGCTCGCGGACGCCGTGTTCGATGCGCTCACCAGCGGCGCACAGACGTATGCGGGTCGCTAGCGCGCTCCCCGTCACGGTCGGTGCAGCGCTCGCGCTGCTCGGCTGCAACACGGGCTGCGAGGGCGAGCGGATCCCGCCGAAGCCACCGCGCCCACCTGTGATCTCCCCCGTGGGCGATGCGGGGATCGATGGCGTGGTCCCGCAGCCCGCCGACGCCGCGGTCGCGCGGATGCCCGGCTTTCTCGACGCGCCGGTCGGGACGCTCGATCGCCTGTTCGAGGCCTGGGACGCGGCGGAGCGCGGAGAGCGTACGGGGCGAGCGTTGATGCTGTTCTTCGGCGATTCGCACACCGCGGGCGATTCGATGACGTCGCGGCTGCGCTCGACCTTCCAGGCGAAGTTCGGCGATGCGGGCCGCGGCCTCGTCGGCGCAGGTCGCCCACCCGCGCGGCACTACTACCAGCGCGATGTGAAGTACGGCGCGAGTGGATCGTGGCGGGCCTCGGTCGGAGGCAAGTCCGGCGATGCGGAGCCGTTCGGGATCGTCGGCCTCCGCGTGTTCGGCACGCAGAAGGGCGCGCAGCTGTGGGTCGAGACCTGCGCGGACTGCGCGTCGGGGACGAGCGTCGCCCAGTTCGAGATCCTGTACCAGGCGGCCCCGGAGCACGGCACCCTGCGCTTTCGCGTCGACGACCAACCGTGGCAGCAGCTCTCCACGCGCACTGCGCCGATCGAGCCGCCGCACCCCGCGAGGAAGATCATTCCGGTCACGGATGGTCCGCACAAGCTCACCCTCGAGCACGGCGGTGGTGGGCAGCTCGATCTGTACGGCGTGGTCCTCGAGCGCGGCCTGCCCGGGGTGATCGTCGATTCGCTCGGCGTGGTGGGGCGGCGCCTCGGTAGCCTGCGCTCGTGGGACTGGTCGATCATCGGCGACCAGCTCGCCACGCGCGACCCGCGGTTCGTGGTCCTGCAGTACGGCACCAACGAGGCCGACGATCCGGATCTCGACCTGGAGGCGATGTCCCGCTACTTCGACGAGACCATCCTCCGGATCCGCGCGGCGGCACCCACCGCCTCGATCTTGATCCTCGGGCCGCCCGACATGGGGGTGCGCGAAGGGGGCAGGGGGTGCGATCGGATGAAGGTGCTGCCGGATGCGGGGGTGCTCCCCGAGTGCAGCTGGCGTACGCCGGCGGTCCTCACCGAGATCATCTCGGTCGAGCACGCGGCCGCGGCGCGCAACAAGGTCGTGTTCTTCGACACCCTGTCGGCGATGGGTGGCCCCGACCACATGCATCCGTGGGTGATCAGCGACCCGAAGATCGCCTACAAGGACCACGTTCACTTCACCGACCTCGGCTACCAGCTGTGGGCGGATGCGCTGTCGGGCGCGTTGCTCGAGCACTACGCGCGCTGGCGCAGTGATCACAAGCTCCCACCGAGCAAGCGGCTCGACGTCAGACCGGTCCCGGTGCCACGACCGCCGGTCGATGCACCACTTCCGGGCCCCATCGCACCCTAGCCGATGCTGTTCTCGAGTCCGGACTACCCGCTGTTCTTGATCGCGGTGTTCTTCCTCTACGCGCTCGCGCGCTGGGGCGGACCGAGAGTGGCGTGGGCACGCATGGCGATCATGGTGCTGCTCGGTGACGTGGTGGTGATGCTGGTGGCGAAAGATCCCGATGCGCTGTGGGATCCGATCGGCGGAGCGCTGTGCAGGCTCGCCGCCGGCGATCATCCGCAGTACCAGGACTGGCCCCCGGAGCTGTTCCTGCGCTGGGGGGTGGGCTCGGTGCTGCTCGCGGGCGCGATCGTGGTCGGGCGTCGCGGTGGACCCTGGATCGCGTCCGCGCGCGGGCAGCAGCTGATCGCGCGCGGCCTCGTGGCGGTGCTGACGGTCGTGGCCGTCACCGTCGCGATCGCGTCGGACCAAGGTCGTCTCGATGTCGTCACCGTCGAGGTCATGCGTCACGCGCACCTCGTGGTGCTCGCGATCCTTGGCGTCGGCATCGGCGCGTCGGGGCGAGATGACACCCGGCCCCTCGGGCGCGTGGTGATCCTGTTCGTCGCGTCGTCGCTGTTCTATCACGCGTGGGCGGCGGCGATGCCGGGGCCCTATCGCTACCTCCTCGGGGTGCTGCTGGCGACGATCGTCCTCGACTACTACCTGGGGATCTGGATCGAGCGCACCGAGGATCCCTGGAAGCGCAAGGCGCTCGTGATCGTCAGCCTGTGCTCGAACCTCGGGATCCTGGTGTTCTTCAAGTACACCGACTTCTTCACCCAGGACATCGTCAACCCGCTGGCGGACACGCAGTTAAAGCCGCTCCACCTGATCCTGCCGGCCGGTATCTCGTTTCACACGTTCCAGTCGCTGTCGTACACGATCGATGTCTATCGGCGGCAGCTCAAGGCCACTCAGTCGGTGGTGCAGTTCGCCACGTTCGTCCTGTTCTTTCCGCAGCTGGTCGCCGGGCCGATCGTCCGGGCCCAAGATCTCCTGCCGCAGCTCGAGACCTTGCCGCCGCTCGAGCTCGAGGCGGCGACGCGCGGTCTGTTCCGGATCGTCACCGGCCTGTTCAAGAAGATCGCGATCGCCGATACGCTCGCGCTGGCGATCGTCGATCGCGTGTTCGAGGCGCCCGAGCGGTTCTCCGCGCTCGAGGTCGCGGTCGGCGTGTGGGCGTACGCGCTCCAGATCTTCTGCGATTTCTCGGCGTACTCCGACATCGCGATCGGCTCCGCACAGATCCTCGGGTTCACGCTCCCCGAGAATTTTCGCACGCCGTATCGCTCCGCGAACCTCCAGGAGTTCTGGCGCCGCTGGCACATCTCGCTCTCCACCTGGCTCCGCGACTATCTCTACATCTCCCTGGGCGGCAGCCGGCTCGGACCCGTGCGCACGTACCTGAACCTGATCGCGACCATGATCCTCGGTGGCTTGTGGCATGGCGCGAGCTTCGCGTTCATCGTGTGGGGCGCGCTGCACGGTTTCGGCCTGGCGGTCACGCGGTTCTTCCAGCGCCGCACTGCGGGCGGGAATGCTCGCGAGGCGCTCTCCCTGCTGGCGGGGTGCGCGTTGCTCGCGGCCCTCGGACTCACGGGCGTGGCTCTTGGCTTCGGCGACGCCGGCGTGTGGTCACAGCTCGTGGTGGTGTGGCTCGTGGTCACGCCGCTGTGGGCGGTGGTCACGGCATGGCTCGGCCAGGACTCCCCGGCCGAGCCGGAGCTCGTGCGGCCCGTCGTCCGGTTCTTCGACGTGTGGGGACGCGATGCCAGCCTGTGGGCGCCCGAGGCCCTGCGGATCGCGATGTGCGTGAGCGGGCTTGGCTTCTTCTCGTCGCTCTACACCGGCGATCAGGACCTGTGGATCCCACTGATCGCATTGACCTGGCTCCTCGGCCTGGTCGCCGACATCGTCGAGCGCGGCCCGGATAACCTGTGGCGGCGCTACCTGGTGGTCGCCCGCCGCGCGGTCGCCGTGGTGTTCGTATTCCAGTACGTCTGCCTCGCGTGGATCTTCTTCCGTGCGAGCTCGTTCGATAACGCCCTCGCGATCCTGCGCCAGCTCGCCACGTTCGAGCTGGATCACGCGAACGTGGTGCCGCTCGTGACAGTGACGATGGTCGCGGGGTTCGCGATCCACTTCTTCGCGGAGGGCAGCTACCGCTGGCTGCGCGATCGGTTCGTGGAGCTGCCTGCGCCGGCGCAGGGCCTGGTGCTCGCCGCGGTCGCCCTCGTCCTGCGCGAGCTCGGGCACGCCAAGATGGTGCCGTTCATCTACTTCCAGTTCTGATCGAGCGCCGACGCTGGATCTGAACGTCAGGTCCCGAGCACGTCGGGGCGCTCCGGGGCGAGCCAGCCGGCGAGCGTCGCGGACAGGCCGGCGACCAGCTCGGGGGCGCGCTGCGAGACCGCGGTGAAGGTCTCGCGATCGATCTCGATCACCTCGGCGGTGCCGACCGCGGTGACCGTCGCCGCGCGCTGGGCGCGGGTCAACACCGCGAGCTCCCCGACCACCCCGCCGGGATCGATCTTGCGCGGTGGCGCGCCGGGACGGACGGCCTCCAGCGTGCCCTCGGCGACGACGAACATGCTGTCGCCTTCGCTTCCGACGACGAACAGCTCACCGGTGACGGTGCGACGGGTCGCGCGCGTGGCGAGCGCAGCGAGAGCCGGGCCGGCGATCGTCGCGAACAACGCGGGCCTGCGCAGCGCGAGCAGGGTGGGCTCGAGAGTGGCGAGCTCGCCTTGGCACAGCTTCGCGAGCCAGGGATCCACCGGGACGAGCACGGCGGCGGTGCCCGGCGTCGGCTCGGCGGGGCGCAGCCAGCGCTCGATCACGGCGAGGATCTCCGAGCGCCCGGCTTGGACCTCCTGGACCACGTCGAGAGCGCGCCGGCGATCCGCTTCGCGCCCTCCGATCAGGTGGCGTGCCGCGGCCGCAAGTGCGGCCGGATCGCGACCGGCAGCGGCGGCCTCGACGGCGGCGGCCCAGAGCATGCGCGCCACGCACCGGCGGATCGCGATCTCGAGCTCTTGCTTCGCGCACGGTGACCACGCGGCCGAGGCGTCTCGCGCGTCCAGGTGGAGTATCAAGGCCTGAAGTGAGACCCGGTTCGCCGCGGCGACCGGCCCCGCAGGGAGCGTGCCGCCTCCGCGCGCGATCGCGAGAGCGGTGCGAAGGACCGCGTGCGCGACCTCGGGATCGTCACCGCCGAGGAGCGCACCGACGAGCTCGGCGCCAGAAGGTGCGCCGGCGAGCGCACGCGCGATCGCGGCGCGAGCGAGCGGAGACAGCTCGGGGATCCACGGCGCGAGGTGCGTGGCACCCTCGAGATCGAGCGTGACGATCGCGGCGATCGCCTCGGGCGCGCCGACCTCGAGGGCCGCGGCGAGGAGGTCACGGGTGGCGACGGGGCCCACACAGGCGATCACGCCGAGCGCCCCTGCACGGCGTGCGGGGATGCCGGCGGCGGTGGTCAAGGCGGCGGCGAGGCCCTCGTCCGTGAGATCGGCGCGGCGCGCACGGACCAGCGCCACGGCCCACGCGGGGTCGCGTTCGCACAGCCGGCCGAGCTCGCCGGCCACGTCGCCACCGCGCAGCGTGATCTCCGCCGAGCGAGCCGCATCGTCGACCTCGCGGGACAAGGCGCCGCGCGATCGGCCGCGTGCGATCAAGCTGTCGTCGCCGGCGAGAGCGAGGGCCTTGAGGCCGGCGGCGAGCGCGCGATCGTCGTCCTCGATCTCGACCGCGGCGCGGAGCTCGCCCCGCAGGGATGGCGTGGGAGAGCGCGCGAGCTGATCGAACAGGGCGGTGCGCACGGCGGGCTCGTCGTGGCGGAGGTGGTCGGCGAGATCGCTGGCCGCGACCCGGGCGCGCGTGATCGCGGCGCGCGCGAGTGCGGCGGTGCGCGGATCATCGCCTCCGGCGAACTCGCTCCAGCGCTCGAGCGTCTCCAGATCGATCTTGCGCAGATCCTCGGCCTGGTGCGCGCGGATCCCGAGCGGGGCGGCGAGCGCGGTCTGGAACCGGCGCGCCGCGATCTGCCCTGCGATCCACCAGATCATCGCGACGCCGATCGCGGCGGCCGCGAGCCTGGTGGGATGCGCCACGGCGGCGGGGCCGATCGCCAAGAGCACGAGGGCAGCCGCAGCGGCTCCGAGCGGCCACATCGCGCCGCGCAGGAGGACCTTCCAGCGGGCGCGTGGCCCCGGCGGGAAGGCCGAGAGCTCGATCTCCTGGGATGTGCGCGAGGTCGCGAGCCGGAGCACCTGATCCGCGGTGCGGGTCCCCGCGATCAGGAGGAACGAAGGTGCGGTCGCGAACACCGCGTACGAGGCGATCGCGAGGATCGGATGGATCGCCGCGGTGGTCGGCAGGCTGCGCGTGACGAGGATGCGCGGCACCGCCGCGACCTGGAGCAAGAACAAGACGCCGTTGGTGCCACCGTAGAACAGCGCTACCGCGGCGGCCAGGGTGTCGCCGTGGTAGCGGCTCTTCAGCTGCGAGATGAACTGCAGATCGATCACGGTGGCCACCACGCCCTCGAGCAGCGCGACGGCGATCAGGGATCCGAGGAGCCGGCGCTGCAGCGGGTTCAAGACCTCGGGGGTGCCGGCCGGGGCGGTGGCACCCGGTGCGCCGCCCTTGGCGAGCGCCTTCTCCTGGGTGACGCACAGGCCGAGGACGACTGCGGTGACGGCCGCGCCGATGTAGGGCAACACGGTGAGCCCGGCGCGATAGACGAGCGCGCCCGCACCGAGACCGGCGATCGCACCCCCGAGGGTGACCGCTGCACCGGCCCGCGGAAGCATACGGCGCGCATCGCGACCGGCGACCGAGGCGGCGACGCGGTTCCACAGCGCTAGGCCGGCGACCTGGGAGAACGCCGCGAGCGTCACCACGAGGACCGCCGGAGGAACGCCGGCGTCGAGGAGCGCGGGGCTGGCCGCGGCGGTCAGGAGGAGCGCCACCAGCAGGCCGAGATCGACGATCCGCGAGCTCGCACGTCGCGTGATCAGGTCATACCCGAGCGTCGCGACGGCGAAGCCGCTGGCGTTGGCGATCAACAACCACGGGAGCTTCCCCGCGCCATACGCCTCGAGGAACGCCGCCTCCGCGAACGAGCGCAGGGTGACCGCGACCAGGTTGCAGAGCAGCACCATCGCGGCACCGAGGATGAAGGCGCGGCGGTTCACTACGCGCCTTCCAGCAGGCGGCGGGCGAGGGCGCCTGACAGTGCGGCGAGGGCGATCGGGTCCTCCTCGAGAACGTCCCGCATGTCATCGACGGACAGGCCGATCACCACGCTCGCTCGCTCGGCGACCGCATCGAGCGCCGGGGTCTGGGGAGCGATGACGCGGACCAGTCCCAGGACGTGGCCGCGCGTGGCGGTCCCGCCGTGCTTGCGCGTGGTGCTGATCGAGGCCACCGCGGACATCGCCGCGCGCGACGCGATGACGAGCGAACCTTCGACGACGATCCAGACGGTGTCGTCGGTGGTCTTGCGCTCACCCGGCTCGAGAGTCGAGGGGCGCGCGCGCTCGGCGAGCCGGATCACGACCGTAGGGGCGAGATCGGCGAACAGCGGGCACGCCGCGAGGGCGCGGGCTCGCTCGAGGAGGTCCATCTAGCGCTTGGCGAGGATCTTCTTCTGGTTCGCGACGATCGTCTTCTGGTTCGCGAGGATCTGCGCGAGCTGCTTCTGGTTGCCGGCGATCGTCTTCTGATTCGCGAGCACCTGATCGAGCTTCTTCTGGTTGCCGGCGATCTTGGCCTGGTTGGCGAGGATCGTATCCAGCTTCTTGCCGTTCGCGACGATCGCGTCGAGCTTCTTCTGGTTCGCGACGATCGCCTTCTGATTCGCGAGGATCTGCGCGAGCTGCTTCTGATTGCCCGCGATCTTGCCCTGGTTGGCCAGGATCGCTGCCTGGTTCGCGAGGATCTTGGTCAGCTGACCCTGATTGCCTGCGATCTTTCCCTGGTTGGCCAGGATCTTCTCCTGGTTCGAGATGATCCGGGCCTGGTTGCCACGGATGTCGTCCTGGTTCGACAGGATCCGACCGCTGCTATCACCTTCACCGTTCGTCATCGACTCGAGCATGTGGGCCCACCCTTCTCGGCGCATCCAGCGCGCCGAGCGAGTATCGTTGAACCAGGGTCTGGGACGTTGCAACCCACACGGGCGGCAAAACGGTCATGATGCTGAAACATCCACGGCCGCTGTCTTGCTCGACCATGGATCTCGCATGCGCCGCCTCTCCAGCTATCTGTCCAACTATCTGTTCTCGATTGCCGCGACCGCCGTCGCGTGGGGAGCGGGCGCCCCGGCCTACGGACAGGTGGCACCAGCTCCGCCGACCGAGGCACCCGTCGAGCCAGCTCCCCCCGTGGGCCTCTCAGACGCGGACCTCCAGAAGCTCGCGGAGGGCGACGTCATCGAGATCTTCGACGAGCGGCCCGACAAGCCGTTCGATCGCGACACCGAAGTCCGGCTGACCGGAGAGCAGCTCGCGGCGCGCGGCGCGGTGGATCTCGGGACGGCCCTGGCGCTCCTGCCGGACGTCAGCGTCCGCGATGCGGGGCGCGGCGGCTTCAATATCGACATCCGTGGCGCCCGCAAGGGTGCGGTGAGCGTCCTGATCGATGGCGTGCTCGTGACCGATCCCTACTACGGCACGTTCGACGTCTCGACGATCCCAATCACCGACATCGTCCAGATCCGGGTCTCGACCACCCCGCAATCGCCGATCGATGGCCCGGGCGGCCCGGGCGGCGTGATCGAGGTGCTGACCCGCGATGCGATCGGGGATCAACTCGTCGTCGCACGGCTGACGTCCGATTCGCTACCGACCTTCGGGATGACCGGCACCGCGCGCGCGCCGCTGGCGAAGCACCTCGCGATCCGGATCTCGGCCTCCGGCGTCGCGGGGGCGCGTGATCTCCAGCTCCCCGGCGATGCCGCAGTGGGCGAGGCACGGCGGTCGAGCACGGGCGCGGGGCGGCTCGAGTATCGCAAGGGGGACCGCCGGATCGCGCTCGACGGCTTCCTCGACGATCGTCACTACGTGGCCCCGCCGAGCGATTCGATGCGCAGCTCGATCCTGATGATCGATCGCGAGACCTCGGTGCGCGGCTCGATCAAGGCCGACGAGAAGGTCGGCAAGCTTCAGCTCCAGGGTCAGTACTTCGGCCACTACCTGTTCCGGCGCTCGCGGTTCTTCAACGATCCGCAGTTCACGAGCCAGCTCCAGTCGGAGAGCCTGTCCGCGATCCGCAGCGGTGGGTTCTTGCTCGCCACCAAGCCGCTCACCAAGGAGCTCCGCTGGGCGAGCTCGGCTTCGATCTCCCACGAGAAGGCGCTGGTCATCAACCAGGCGCGCGAGGTCGTCCGCGGTGACGTGACCATGGTGGAGCTCGCCGCCGACGTGCAGTACGAGAAGCGGCAGCTCCGCCTCGATGCCGCGGCGGGGCTCGCGATGCCGTTCGGGGTGGGCGCCGATCCGTGGCCCGAGGGCAAGCTGGTCGCCAGGTACAAGCCGCGGCAGCACCTCGAGCTCACCGCGACCACTGGCTACAAGGGCCGCGTGCCGAGCCTGCGTGAGCGGTTCGATGCCGCCACGGGCAATCCGCTGCTCGGGCCCGAGAAGATCGCGCACGCCGAGGTGCGCGCCGTGGAGACCCGCGATCGGTTGAAGATCGAGGTCGCACCGTTCTTCAAGCACTCGACCGGGACCGTGCGCGTGTCCACGGATCCGATGGACATGGGCAAGCTCACGAACCTCGGGCGCGTGAACTTCTGGGGCGTCGACACCCAGGTCAAGGTCCAGGTCGACCGTCGCGTCGAGGTGGGTGGCTCGTACAACTACGTCAAGGCCAACGCCGACACGAGCGGCGACGATCCGATCGACCGCCTCCCACACCATCGCTTCGATGTGTGGGCGCAGGGCACGCTCGACAAGCGGTTCTCCGGCCTGGTCCGCGTGAAGTACCTCGGCGATGCCCTCGACAAGGGCATGGTGGTCTCGGGCTACGCGCTGTTCGAGGCGAACCTGACGGCGCAGATCGGCAAGGAGTACCTCGCCGTATTCCGGGTCGACGACGTGCTCGACGAGCAACCCGAGACCCGCGCCGGGTACCACACCGCGGGCCGTGTCGTGTCGCTCGTGCTCCAGGGAATGTGGCAGTGAGCTGCTGGATCGGCGATCAGTCGCCGACGCCAGGCGCGCACTGAGCGCCGCCACCGCCGCCGCCACCGCCGCCACCGCCGGTCCCGCCGACATCCATCACGGTGCCCGAGACCTGCACGCGGTTGATCGCCGCGGTGCAGCCGCTCGCGACCTTGGTGTGATTCACGGTCTCGACCTCGGCCAGCGTCGCGTTGGTGATCGTCGCGGAGATCGGGGCGCCGTTCGCGCCGACGGCGGTGATGTTCACCATGCCGCCCGTGCCGAAGTACTCCTTCGCGGTGGCCGTACCCTTGTCGCCCACGGCGCGCAGGCAGATGCCGCAGGTGTTGTAGTCGGCCTCCACGGCGAACGTGCCCGTGGTCACCGCGCCGGTGAATGCACCGCTGGCCGGCCACAGCTCGAGCTGGACCACGTCGCCGCTGGCCATCGTCGCGGACAGCCGATACCACTTCGCGCCACCGGACTGCGGGACGCCACAGCGCTGCGCCTTGAGCGCGGTCAGGTTGCCAAGATCGGCGGAAGTGCTGGGCAGCGGGCAGGTCGCCTGCATGCCGGACCCATCGGGCGTGACGCCCGCATCGGCACCCGTGCCGTCATCTCCACCGCCACCCGGGCTGCCCCCG
The DNA here is from genome assembly GCA_043776275.1 of Myxococcales bacterium. Taxonomy (GTDB): domain Bacteria; phylum Myxococcota_A; class Polyangia; order Haliangiales; family Haliangiaceae; genus JABFXX01. The sequence continues at coordinate 13,405 of JAYVRN010000852.1, forward strand.
GTGCAGGCGCTACCGAGCATCACGAGTCCGACCAGGAGGGTTCGCATGCCCCGGGAAGGAGCAAGGGCCGTGCCCTTCCCAACCCCGTGACACCCCGTTACACGGGGGTTACCTGGGCGGATCGGTTGGGGGGAGGTGGCCGGGAGGCGGGAGTCCAGACCCCGACGTGCTGGGGCTGTCCTCGATTTCCACGTGGCCGTCACGGCGGTGTCATCGGCGCCGTGGAGGTTATCGCCGGCACGTCGCTCGCACCGTGCGAGAGGTGCATGCAGTTGCACAACGCGTTTGCGCAGACGCTCGCCGATGAGCTCCGACCGATCCGCGTCCAGGCCGACCCCAGCGGGCTCGCCTACGATCACCACATCGACGCGCTCTACATCGCGGATGGGTACTCGGGCGCGATCCTCAGCATCGAGGGCGGCTGCCAGCGGCGGATTGCGACGATCGACAGCGGTGGCGTGATCGGGGAGCGGATCGGCGGGCTCGCGATCACACCGTACGGCACCTTGTTCGTGACCCGGATCGGACAGGGCAGCGCCGGCGGGCTGTTTCGCGTCGAACGCGATGGCCAGGTCGAGGAGCTGTCCCGCCTGCGACCAGAGGATCAGCGGCTTGGCGTGACCTACGATGCGCGCGAGCACGCGCTGTACACCACGCAGTTTCGCAGCTCGGCGCACGGCCCATGCGATGGCTCCATCGTCACGATCGATCTCGTCACCGGGGAGCCGTCCACGATCCTCGACGGGTTCGGCAAGCCCGTCGGGATCGTCAAGCTGGGGCCCACGCTCGTCGTTGCTGATGCGCGCCAGCGCGCCGTGTTTCGGGTCGAGCTGGCCTCCGGTCGCGCTGTGCTTCGGTTGCAGCTCGCCGGCGATCTCGGCTGCCCGGACTCGCTGTGTAGCTATGGCCTCGACTCCGTGCTCGTGACCACGTTCGACGAGCCGTCGCAACGCGGATCGCTACGCAGGCTGTGGCTCGATGGCCGACATCAGGTGATCGGCAGCGGACCGTGGCAGCCGCGCGGCGTGGCCACCGATGGCGAACGCGCGTTCGTGGCGATGCGCCGTGGTGGGCAGGTGATGGTGTTCCAGGTTGAACCGTCGGCGGTCTGAGGCTCTGAGATCTCTCCGCAGACGTGAGGTGGTGCTGGGTGTGGCGTTGTGGGTGTGGTGATCGAGGCGGCTCGACGGCACGCGCGCGCGTAGAATGGAGGGATGGGGACCACTGGGCTGCGCACGTCGTTGATCTGGCACGACGAGGTGATGAGTGACCTCGTTCACGAGAGGCCTGCGAAGGTCACGATCGGCTCGTCGGGCGAGGCGACCTTCACGACGCCGGCGATCAACGGCGCCAGCGAGTACACGATCGTCACGCCGGGACGTCGTGGCTACCTGCTGACCCTGTCCGATCAGATGCAGGGCACGATCTGCCTCGGCGGTGTCGAGCAGGATGTCGCGGCGTTCGTGCGTGGCGGGGACGAGCCCACGGGGTTTCGCGCGACGCCGATCGGCGGCAACGACTGGGGGGTGATCAGCCTCGACGCGACGGGTGATCACAAGCTGTTCTTCCAGTTCGTGCCGCTCGAGGAGGCCGACTGGAACCTCGGTCATCCGATGATCCTCGCCGCCGTTGGTGGCTTCGGTCTGAGCGTCGCGGCGCTGACCGCGCTGTGGGCGTGGAAAGGCGTGCCGGTCGGCGAGGCCGTGTTCCGCGCGGGTAGCTTGTCGTCGCTGGCGATCGGCCTCGCAGCCGTGGTGCGCTGGGTCCTCAAGCAAGACAACGAGTCTCGCGCGTCTCTGGCGTTCTCCGTCATGCTGCATGCGGCGCTGCTGTTCGCGACGTTCCAGCTCTACGAGCGTGCATCGCCGTTCGAGTGGCCGAAGCAGGACACCGTGTCGGGTGGCTACCTCGTGAAGCTCGACGAGATCAAGCCACCGAAGCCGGAGCCGATCGCGAAGCCGACCGTCGCCATAGGCGCTGCGGCACCTGCGACCGTCGACGCGATGCCGCCGCGCCGCGCGTGGACGCGGCCCAAGGGGAAGAAGGTCCCGACGCCGACGCCGCCGACCAAGCAGATCGCCACGGCGGTGACGCCGAAGCAGGAGACCGGCACGCCGAACCCGACGCCAGGCCGGAACCCCACGGAGCTCGTGGGCGTGCTGAAGCAGGGACCGTTGATCCAGAAGGTCCTCGATCGAGACATCCGCACGGCGATCGACCGCATCGGCGAGATCGGCGGTGGGAACCGGAAGGGCGCCCCGAACGGCGACGCTGGTGACGGCGGACCCGCGAGGACGAAGGGTGGCGGAGACGGGAAGGGGCCGGTCGGCAAGCAGGTGGGGAGCGGGCCGATCCAGACCGGCCCGCTGCGCACGGCGATGTGCATGGGCGCCGGGTGCGGGAATGGCCCTGGTCCGCAGGTGATGCCACCGCCGACGCCGCCGCCGGACGATCGTCCGACGTTGACGCAGGCCGAGATCGATAGCGTGATCCGAGCGCGCTCGAACATGTACCGCACCTGCTATCAGAGGGAGCTCAACCGTGAGCCCACGCTCGCGGGAGACATCGCGATCCACTTCGAGATCCTCCCCAACGGTACAGTGCGCGGGCAGAACAAGACCGGTGGCTCGATGACCAACCGCGCGGTGATCCAGTGCGTGCAGAACGCGCTCGGCCTCCTGCACTTCCCGCAGAAGGGCGGGGCGCTGGTCAACTACCCGTTCGTGTTCTCCCCCGGCGAGTGACCTGATCCAACCGCCGCGCTGTCGAGTCCTCGACGCTTTTGCGTGGACCCTGCCGGCGGTTGCCAGGTCTTGACGCGGCACGTGGCTTGCGATGAGTCCGGGCGATGCGCGCGGCACGCTACGTCGGTTGGCTCCAGGGGCACACCCGGGCGCTCCTCCTCGTCAGCCTCGTGGCCGTGGTCGGCTCGGGCTACCTCGCCGCGGCGCACCTACCGCTGCGGGCGGACTTCGCCTACCTGCTGCCGGCCGACGCGCGCTCCGTGCTCGCGATGCGCGCGCTGTCCGAGCGGATGCCGGCACGCGACACGACGTTGCTCCTCATCGTGGCTCCGGATCCGGCATCCCGTGCCGCCGCCGGGCGCGAAGCGATCGCGGGCCTGGGCGCGATCGAGCCGTCGCTGATCGCGCGGATCGAGACGGATGATCGCGAGACGCGAGAGCTCGTTCGCTCGCACCAGCACCTGTTCGCTCCCATCGATGACCTGCGCGCGGTCCGCGATGCGCTCGCCGCCCGGATCGCGGATGCCCGGGCGCGCGCGAATCCGCTGCTGGTCGATCTCGACGACGAGCGCGGTCCCGATCCGCTCGACGGTCTGCGCGAGAAGCAGCACGCGGCCGCAGCACGCTTCGCCACGCCCGACCACGTCAGCGCGGATGGCACCACGGCGGTGATCGTGATCCGCACGGCGTTCGTCGCGACGGATGTCGACAAGGACCATGCACTCGAGGCCCGCCTCGATGCCCTGCGGGTCCAGATCGAAGCGGCGCACCCCGGCGTGCACGTCGGCCTTGCGGGCGGCGTCCCGACGACGACGGCGGAGCACCGCGCCTTGGTCCACGGCGTGGTGCTGTCGAGCCTGATCACCGCGGTGCTGGTGGCGCTGGTGCTGTTCGTCCATCTGAGGAGCGTGCGCCTGCTCGTGCTGTTGACCGCGAACATCGCGGCGGCGACGCTGGTCTCGTTCGGCGTGGCGGCACTGTCGGTGGGGCACCTCAACGCCGCCACCGCGTTTCTCGGCGCGATCATCGCCGGCAACGGCGTCAACTACGGGATCCTCCTCGTCGCGCGGTACGGCGAAGAGCGCCGGCGGTGGGCGAGCCGGGACGCGATGATCATCGCGATCCAGGGCACGCTGCGGCCCACCCTCGTCGCTTCTCTCGGTGCGGCGATCGCCTATGGAGCGCTCGGCGCGACGCGCTTTCGCGGCTTCGCGGACTTCGCGTTGATCGGCGGTGTGGGCATGCTGATCTGCTGGGCCGCATCGTTCGTGCTGTTGCCGGTGCTGATCTTGCGCTGGGCGCACACGCCGCGGCGCGAGCCCTCCGCGCTGTTCGGGCGGTTCGTGCTCAGGCTGTTCGGGTTCCGCCGCCCGGCGGTCGCCTGCGCGATCGCCGGCCTCGCCGTCCTCGTGAGTGCGGTGGTCTCCTGGCGGTACCTCGTCGCGGATCCGTTCGAGTACGACATGGGACAGCTCCGGTCGCAGGCGCCCGATGCGATCGAGGCGAGGAGGTGGATGACCGTCTCGGACGCCGCGTTCGGCCGCGGTCTCGCAGGGATCGCGGGTCAGACGTTTATTGCCGTGGACGATCCTTCCGAGGTGCCGGCGATGGTCGCCGCGCTCCGCGAGGTGGCCGCGACCGAGCCGATCGTCGGGACGATCGGTTCGATCCTCGACGTGCTCCCACCGGACCAGTCGGCGAAGCTCGCGGTGCTCGCCGAGATCCGCACGCTGGTCGACGAGGTCACGCCGCTCCTGGACGACGCCGAGCGCGCCGACCTGTTGGCGCTGCGGCCACCGGATGGCCTTCGCGCGCTGACGTCACGCGACCTGCCGCCGGCCCTCGCGGCACGGCTCACGGAGCGCGATGGCACTGTGGGTGCGATCATCGCCGTGAAGCCAGGTGCCGCGTTCAGCGAGTACGACGGACGCGATCTGATCCGGTTCGCGACCGCGATCCGCGGAGTCCGCCACGATCCCGCGCATCCGCCGACGATCGCTGGACCCGCGGTGCTGTTCGCAGACGTGTTCAGCCAGATCCGTCGCGATGGTCCTCGGGTGACCTTCGTAGCCGGCGTCGGGCTCCTCGTGATGGTGGTGCTGGTCGTGGGCCGCAGCCGGCGCGCGGTGGCGGTGCTCGTCGCGACCGCCGCGGGCAGCCTTGCGATGATCGCGGTGTGCGCGGTGGCCGGGCTCAAGATCAACTTCCTCGACTTTGTCGCGCTGCCGATCGCGCTCGGCCTCGGCATCGACTACGCGATCAACGTGGCCGATCGCGCTGCCCACGATGACCCACGCGTCGCGCTACGGTCGACGGGCGGTACGGTGCTCGTCTGTTCGCTGACGACGATGATCGGCTACACCTCCCTACTCGTGAGCGACAACCTGGCGATCCGGGGGTTCGGCCTGGCGTCGTTGATCGGCGAGATCACCTGCGTGGTGGCGGCCTTGGTGATCGTCCCGGCGATCATGGCCCTGCGGCTGGCGCCGCTGATGAACCGTGACGGGCTCCGCACCGCCTGATGCACGTCGCTCTTGTCTCGGCGCCGCCCGCGAGCCATCCTGCCGTCCGTGGATGTACGCGCCCTCGGTCTGTCTCTGGTCGTGGCGCTCGCCGGCTGCCGGCAGGTGTTCGGCCTCGACGACCCACTCCCTGGGGATCCCCCAGATGCGTCGGGAGAGTGCGGCGGGACGGAGACCCTGACGGCGACCGGGATGTTCGTGCTCCCCGACGGCTGTAGCTCGCTCACCGTGGAGGCATATGGCGGCGGTGGCGCGGGCGGTGCGCGGAACGCGGGTGCCGCCGCAGGTGGTGGTGGCATCGGCGGCCTCGCGATCGTCCGGCTCGTCGATCAGGCGGCTGGCGCGACCTATCTCGTGAAGGTCGGGGCCGGTGGGACATGTGGGTCAACGATGGCGACCGCAGGAGGCTTCACGGGTGGTGGCGGTGGCAACAACTCCGGCCCGGGCGCCACTGGACAAGGACCTGGATCCCCACCCGGTGGTGGTGGTGGAACTGCGGGAACGGGCGCAGGCGCGGGCGGGCCGGGCGGCAATGGTGGATACGGTGGCGGTGGCGGCGGTGGCGGCGGTGATTCCGCGCGCGGCAACAGTGGTGGTGGCGCGACGACCTTCCAGGATGTCGCCACGATGACGTTCCTCGTGATCGCCGGCGGTGGCGGTGGCGCCGGTGCTTCGGATCAGAACGGCGACATCGCGGGGAGCGGCGGCGTGGCGTGTGCTGGATACACCGGGGCTGCAGGCATCGCCGGCACGCCGCTGTCCTCCTCGGCCGGTGGCGGTGGCGGCGGTGGTGCGTGCGCATGCGTCGGCGGAACCTGCGCCTCCACGCCGATGTCGATGGGCGGCACGGGCGGCGCTGCCGGGACGTCGTCGAGTTGCGGTGCGAACCAGAACGGTCAGGCCGGCCGCGTCGTCGTCCGCTATCCCTGAAGGTCGCGCTTCGCGGGAGGTAGCGGCTTCAGGCCGTGCTTCTCCATCCGATAGATCAACGTCCGCCGCGAGATGCCGAGCTGCTTGGCGGCTTCGGTCTGATTGCCCATCACCGCATCGAGCGCGCTCGCGATCGCGTCGCGCTCGAGCTGTGCGAGGTGGGCCCGGATGTCCAGCGGACCACCCTCCGTCGCGGTGGGGGGCGAGGTCGCGTTCGGTCCATCGGCCCGAGCCTCTCGGATCGAGTCCGGGAGGTCCTCGAGCCCGATCGTGCCGCCGATGTGGAGCACCATCGCGCGCTCCATCGCATTGCGGAGCTCACGGACGTTGCCGGGCCAGCTGTAGCGGCGCAGCGCGTGGAGCGCCGCAGCGGTGAGCGCAGGTGGCGAGCGGCGGAGCTGCGTGGCGCTCTGCTGCAGGAACGAGCGTGCGAGCTGCTCGATCTCCGCCGGCCGATCACGCAAGGGCGGCACGACGATCGTGAACGCGCTGATCCGGAAGTAGAGGTCCGAGCGGAACGTGTTCTGCTTGCACTCGGCTTCGAGGTCGCGGTGGGTCGCGCAGATCACGCGGACGTCGACCTCCACCTCTTCGACGCCGCCGACACGCGTGATCCGACGCTGCTCGAGGACGCGCAGCAGCTTGGCCTGAAGGGCCGGTGTCATCTCGCCGATCTCGTCGAGGAACAAGGTGCCACCGTGGGCGGCCTCGAAGTACCCGGTCTTGCGCCGGTCCGCGCCAGTGAAGGCGCCACGCTCGTGCCCGAACAGCTCGCTCTCGAGCAGCGTCTCGGGGAGCGAGGCGCAGTTGATCCGGATCAACGGACCTCGGCGGCGATCACTGGCGGCGTGGATCGCGCCGGCGATGACCTCCTTGCCCACGCCGGTCTCGCCGCGGACGAGCACCGTGATCGAGTGTTCGGCGACCTTGCGGAGGTGCTCGTGGATCCGCGCCATCTTCGGATCTGCTACCACCACCTCGCCGAGGTCGGCCACGGGATCCTCGGGGGGGCGACCCACGCCACCCGTCCCGCTCTCGCGCACGGTCTCGAGGGCCGCTCGCGCCCGTGCGATCAAGCCGCCGGCGGTGGTGCTGTGCTCGGGAAACCCGGCCACGCCCACCGCGATGGTGAGCTCGCCGGTGGTCGGCACGGCCTTGACGAGGAGCGCGCTGGCCGTGCGGTCGGTGGCGGCGGCATCGAGCTCAGGCATCACGATCGCGAGTACGCCGGGTGCGTACTCGGCGAGTACCTCCATCGGACGCAGCGCCGCCGAGATCAGGTCCGTCGCCTCGTCCATTGCCTCGGGTGGTCCGTGTAGCGCGACGAGGGCGAGGCCGAACTGGCGCTGGTAGTGGAGGCCGCGATCCACCTCGGCCGCGAGGCGCTCGTCGAGATAACGTGTCGATTCGAGCCGAGGGCGCGCCGAGGTCCCGCTCGTGATGCCGATCACGACGCTGGCCGAACCGACCAGGACCTCATCACCGGACACCAGGCGACGCGGTCCCGAGATCTGCTCACCATTGACCCAGGTCCCGTTGCGGCTGCCGGCGTCCTCGACCTCGACGTCGAAGCCGTGGCGCGTGAACGTGGCGTGGATCCGCGACAGCCGCTCGGAGTCGATCGCGATGTCGGCGGTGCGCGAGCGGCCGATCGTGCGCTTCTCCCGGTCCGGCAGCGTGATCACGCTGGTCGCGCCTGCACCGCCACCGGCGTCTTGATCGTAGACCACCAGCGTCACCCGGCTCGATTCGAGCGGTGCACGCGCCGGCGCCGGCGAACCGACCTCGGTCAGCTTGGTGTCGTCTGTGCTCGTCGACAGGCCACTAGCCTACCGCAGAAACTGCGCTGGACTTGCACGAGCGTGGGGCGTCGTTTGCAGTACACTACCCTCGGTGGTCGACGCCCGCGCAGAGATTGGCTCGGCCGCCAATCGGTACGAGGTCCTCGCCAAGCTGGCGTCGGGCGGGATGGCGGAGATCTTCCTGGCCCGGACCAAGAGCAGCGCCGGGGTCGAGCGCTACGTCGTCCTGAAGCGGGTCCACAAGCATCGCGCGACGGACATCAAGTTCGTTCACATGTTCCTGGACGAGGCGCGGCTCGCGGCGCAGCTCCAGCACCCGAACATCGCCCAGGTGTTCGACACCGGGAAGTTCGGCGACACGTACTTCTTCACCATGGAGTACGTGCACGGCGAGACCGTGCGCGAGCTGCTCCACCGCTCATACGAACAGGGACAGCCGATCCCGCTGGGCTGTGTGCTCACGATCATCGCGGGCGCTGCGGCCGCTCTGCAGCACGCCCACGATCGTCCCGCGCATGACGGGACGCCTCTCGGGATCGTGCACCGCGATGTGTCGCCTTCGAACCTGATGGTCAGCTTCGAAGGTCACGTGAAGATCGTCGACTTCGGCGTCGCCAAGGCGGCGCACCGATCCGTCGAGACCCAGTCGGGGACGGTCAAAGGCAAGATGGGCTACATGGCGCCCGAACAGTGCCGTGGCGGCGACGTCGATCGCCGGTGTGACCTGTTCTCGCTCGGCATCGTGTTCTGGGAGATGCTCGTCGGGCAGCGCTTGTTCAAGCGCGCCACCGACTTCGAGAGCATGGAGGCGATCATCGAGGAGCCCACGCCGGCGCCCTCGACCGTCCGCAGCGATATCCCGCCTGCGATCGATGCGATCGTACTGAAGCTCCTCGAGAAGTCTCCGAATGCGCGCTACCAGTCCGCCGACGACCTGCTCGAGGCGCTGGAGGCCGTGGCCACGTCGACCGCCCTCGGGATCTCGGTGGCCGCGGTTCGCCGCTACATCCGCGAGCTGTTCGGCAACCCTGCGGAGCCGTGGGTGGAGCTGCGCCGCGGCGCCCAGCGCGAAGAGGCCGTGACCGTCACCGGTGCGCCCGTCAACGGGCGCCTCGAGCTAGAGGGCGATGAGCTCGAGCGGCTGCGCGATCTCAGTGCGCAACGCGGCGAGTCGATGCCGATCCATATTCCGTCTGCGGCGGTCGTCGCGGCGCGGGACGCGGATCGGCGCGCCGACAGCCTCGGCGAACGCGCTGTGCGCACCGATGAGATCCCACGCCCGGATCGGCAACGTCGCACCTGGTTGTGGCTGGCGATCCTGGTCGGCGGCGTGGGGACGGTGGCCGCGGCGGGCTACGTCCTCGGCACGCGCACGAACCAGGGTAGTGCGGCGCGCGATGCGGCTCAGGTCGCGGTCGTCGTCGATGCCGCGGTGGCGCAGGTCCCAATCGATGCGGTCGTCGTGGTCGCCAGCCCACCCGACGCCGCCGATCCGTCCCCTCCGACCGACGCAACCAGCGGCTCGGAGACCGTCCCCAGCCCCGCACCGCGGACGATCAATGCGCTGGTCGGCGAGAAGCTGTTCGCCGAGGCCGTGGCCGTGTGCGACGCCGCGACTCGCCTCACGGATCCGAACGCGGTGGCCTGCACCCTCGCCGCGTGCCGTGAGCATGATCCGAGCGCCGCGCGAAAGTTCCTCGCGCAAGTGCGTCGCCCCAAGCAGCGAGCCCTGATCTCTCAGTGTGCAAAGATCGGACTATCGCTCGCAACGGGGACCCCACGTGTGGTGCCTCCCCACGTCGAACCGCCACCACGCGTGGATCCCCCCAAGGACCCACCGGGGAAGGGCTCCAACGCGACCACCGGGACCGACAGTGGCTCGGGGGCAAAACCGGCGTGTACGGATCCCGATCCGATGGCGTGCCGCCGCTGAGGCGGCGTGCCGCAGACCATTGCCTCCGGGGCGAAACTGCGTGACCTTGGGGCGTGACTCGTCTGGGCCGTACGCTCGTCTGCTGCTTCGCCACGTCCTCTTTGGCGCACGCTGACGACCTGCCGAAGCCACCGACCGAGGCCGATCGCCTGTTCGAGGAAGGCCGTGCGTTCGCGAAGGAAGGCAAGATCACCGAGGCGTGCGCGCGGTTCACCAAGAGCTTCGAGATCGATCACGCGCTCGGGACCGAGCTGAACCTCGCCGACTGCGAGGAGAAGCTCGGCCACCTGCGCCTCGCGTGGCGCCTGTTCCTCGCCGCGGCGGACGAATCGGAGCGGAGCGATGACACCAAGCGTACCGAGTTCGCGCGCACGCGCGCGGAGGCCCTGGCGGCACGGCTGACCGAGGTGGTGGTCAATGTCGCGCAGCCCACGGCGCCCGGCCTGGCGATCACGATCGCGGGCCATCCGATGGAACCAGCCCCCGTGATCCGCGATCGCACGGAGCCCGGCGAGATCGAGGTCGTCGCCACGCTCCCCGAGCGCCCGACCTTCAAGGCCTCGGTCAGTGGCGCCGCCGGCGCGAGCGTGAGTGTCGATGTCCCAGCGTTTGGAGCGCGGGTGATCCGCGTGATGCCGACGCACCGCCGGAAGAGCCGTGTCTACCTGGCGTGGGGCGTGGGCGCAGCTGGCGTGGTGAGCGCGATCACTGGCTCGGTGTTCGCCTTCGAGGGGCGGAGCGAATACAACACGACGGTGGATGGCCCGCACTGCGGGCGTGTCACCGGTGGCGTGGTGTGCGACGACGTCGGCGACGTCAAGCTCGCGGAGGCGCAGGAGCGCGCGGACGTCGGCACCGTGTTCGCGATCGGCTCGGGCGCGCTACTGATCGGTGCCGCGGTGCTCTACTTCACGGCGCCGCGCGATCGCGTCACGCTGGTACCGAGCGCCGCCACCGACCACGTCGGCCTCGCTGTTCGCACGTCCTTCTGAACGGTCGCGCTCGCGCGGGCTCGGTCGCGCTCGCGCGGGCTTGGTCGCGCTGATCGGGCGCCGCGACTACCAGCTCTTGGTGCCGTGGCAGCCGTTCGCCAGGCCCGAGCACTGCTTGTTCGCCGGATTGTACGTGCCCTGGCTCATCTTGACCTGCTTCACGCCATCCACGTGTAGCGCGGCGCCGATGATCGCCGGCGTCGCATCGACCACCGTCGCGTGACAGGTGACGCACTTGTACTTCTTGTCGCGGATGTGTTTGTCGTGCTCGCCCGACATCCCGGTGGCCGCAGCTCCGGGGGCCGGTGTGTTGTGGCACGAGGTGCAGGTCATCGCGGTGGTCGAGGTCCACACCGCGGTGCCTGCGCTCGTGCGGCCGGTGCCGTGGCAGTACAGCGTGCTGCACGTCGCGGTGGCCGCGGTGAACGTGCCCGACGGGTTCAGCGTCGAGTACTTGACCTCGGCCTGGACCACGCCGCCGGTGCCGTCGATGTGCCCGGGTGTCGTCGCATTGGACGGCTTGGTGTGGCACATCGTGCAGTCCCAGGCGCCGTGCATCGCGGTCGCGCCGAGGTGGGTCTGGTGCGCGCCGACCGTCTTGTCGGTCGCGGCCGTGGCGCCGAGCACGCCCTGCGGCGGTGCGCCGTTGCCGCTCGGAACATTGATGTCGCCGTGGCAGAACGTGCACTGGGTCTGCCAGGTGAAGCCGCCGCCGACCTTGTCGTGGCAGCCCGTGACCGTCGCGCAGGACGGACCGCCCGTGGATCCGCCGGTCAGCGTGACGCCGTGGCAGCCGGAGGTCGCGCAGGTGCTGGTGCCGGTCTTGTCGACGTCGTAGCCGTGCATCGTCACCATCTTGTAGCCTGTCGGGTGGTTCGCCCCGGCGGCGACCTCGACCGTGCCGTTGATGTGCATCGCCGCCATCGCCGGGTTGATCGTGTTGTTGGTGGCGTCGGGGTGGCAGGTCGGGCCGCAGTTCGTGTTGCCTGCGGTGTGTGGCGAGTTCGTCGGCGGATCGCCGTGGCACGAGTTGCACTGGGCCTGTGTGCCATCGACCTTGGTCCACAACGGGTTGGGGACGGCGCCGGCGGCATTCGGCAGGGTCGTGCCGTGGCAGTACGAGCTGCACGTCGAGCCGTTCCACGTCGAGCCCGTGGCGACGCCGGTGAACGTCAGCTCCGCGGGCAGCACGGTGTCGACGTGGCCGACCGAGCTGACACTCGCCGGCACCCGGTGACACTGGTCGCAGGTGATCGGGGCGCGCCACGCCGTGCCCGTCGCGACCAGGTGCTTCTGGTGAGCGCCCACCGCGCGCAGCGTCGTCGCGCTGCCGGTGCCCGCCGAGTCGAATGGCGGCGCGTTCTTCGGGTCCGCACCCGCCGTCGTCGGCGTGCCGTGATCGCCGTGGCACGAGTTGCACGCCTGGTTGGAGTTGACGTCGAGGTTGCCGTCGATGTGCTTGGTGACATCGGCGAACGTCGTCGGCGTGCTCATGTCCAGGTGGCAGGTCTGGCAGTCCGCTCGCTGGAGGTGGGGCAGCGGCGGTGGGTTGCCGTGGCAAGACGTGCAGGCCTTCTGGGTGCCGTCGACCTTCGTCCACAGCGGGGACGTGGCCGTGCCGCCCGCGCCGCTACCGTTGGGCTGCGTCAGGGTCGCGCCGTGGCAATAGTTGTTCGAGCACTGCGCGCCGTTCCACGCGGGCGCGGTACCGGCGCGCGCGCTGAACACGACCTCCGCCGGCAGCGGCGTGTCGACGTGTCCGACCGAGCCGACCGCACCGGGGATCATGTGGCAGTCCGCGCACGCGACACCCTTGCCGATCGGGGTGGCCGGCGCGAGGTGTGCCTGGTGGGCGCCGACGCCGCGCGCGGTGGTCGCTGTGTTGCCCCCGTTGTCCTTCGGCGGGGCGTTGATGGGGGCACCGTTCATCGTCGGCGTGCCGGGGCTGCCGTGGCAGAAGTTGCACGGCTGGTCCGTGTTCACGTTGAGCGAGCCGTCGATATGGGTGGCCGGGTTCGCGATCACGCCTGGTTGGCCGGCGGTCATCGTCGGTGCATGGCACTTGCCGCAGTCCGGGTCGTTGATGTGCGGCGCCGGGGGCGGGGCGCCGTGGCACGAGCCGCACTGGCTCTGCGATCCGTCGACGACCGTCCACACCGGCTTGGTCGCGGTGCCGCCCGCGGGGGTGCCATTCGAGTTCTTGAGCGTCGCGCCGTGGCAGTACACGTTGCTGCAGGTCGAGCCGTTCCACGCCGCCGTCGTCCCGGCGATCGTCCCGAACGTGAGCTCCGCAGGCGCAGCCGTGTCGATGTGGCCAATCGACTGCATCGTCGCCGGCACCTTGTGACAGGCAGCGCACGCGATGGGGGCGCGCCACGTCGAGCTGCTCAGGTGTGGCTGGTGTGCACCGACCGTGCGCAGCGTCGTCGCGACGCCACCTGTGGTGTCGAACGGCGGGGCGTTCACCTTGTTGTCGCCCGCGACCGGCGTTCCGGTCTTGTTGCCGTGGCAGTCGTTGCACGGCCGATCGTTGATGGTCTGCACGTCACCATCGATGTGCTGCGCCGGTAGCGAGATCGTGATCGTCTGCGCCGTGCTGCCCGTGGTCACGTTCTGCCCGGTGGGCATCGTCGGGTGGCAGCTACCGCAGTCGTGGATGTTGCCGCCCTGGGGGTGTGGGGCCGGCGGTGGGGTGCCGTGGCACGAGCCGCAGGTGACCTGCGTTCCGTCGACCTTGGTCCACAACGGGTTGGTCTTCGAGCCGCCGAGCAACGGGCTCTGACCGCCGCCGTGACAGAACGTGTTCGTGCAGGTCAGGGTCGCCGTGTTGTAGACCGCACCCGCGATCTGGAGGCGGCCCCCGGTCCCCAGCGGAGCACCCGGGATCGAGGTCGTCGGATCCAGGTAGACCTCGTTGAGGTCGTCGAGGTGCGTCTGATCCGTCGTGGCGCCGGGCGCGAGGTGACACTCGTTGCACTCGACCTTTGCGTGCCAGGTCGAGCTGCCCACCATGTGCTGGGCGTGCGCGCCGACGCCACGCGCCGCCGTCGCGACGTTGCCGTGCGCGTCCTTCGGTGGTGCGGCCTGGCCGCTGCCGCCGTGGCAGCTGTCACACGGCTGCGTCGAGGTGACCTCGACCTTGCCGTTGATGTGGAGCTCCGGGTACGAGATCTTGTTCGCGGCGAAATCACCCGGGTTCATCGACTGGTGGCACAGGCCACAGTCGGAGTTGTTCGGGTGCGGCGCGGGCGGCGGATTGCCGTGGCACGTCCCGCAAGCGCTCTGCGTGCCATCGACCTGCGTCCACACCGGCTGCGTGATCGTGCCGCCGGCACCCATCACCGTCATGTTGGTCGCGGGGTCCACCTGGTGGAGCGTGTCGCCATGGCAGTAGCTGGTGGTGCAGGTCGCGGTCCCGCGATCCCACACCACGCCGGTGCCGAGCCCGCTCATCGTCAGCTCGGCGGGGGCGGGGTCCTTGGTGGTGGCGCCATCCGCGCCGAGGACGAACATGTGGCCGAGCTCGCCGACCTGCGTCGGGACCTTGTGGCAAGTCTCGCAGGTGAAGCGCTGATGCCAGGGCGAGGCATCGAGGTGAGCCTTGTGCGCCCCGACGCCGATCGAGGCGAGGTCACTGCGACCCGAGATGTCCCGAGGTGGAGCAACGCTCGAACCCTGGCCGTGGCAAGCGCCGGAGCAGCCGTCGGAGGGACCTCCTATGTCCGGTCCGCCATCGATCACCTCGTGGCTACCGAGGTCGCATGCGGCGACGAGGCCGCATGCCAACACGAGTGCCCACCATCGCGAACCCATCCGGCCCAACGAAGCAAATCGGAGACCAGCGGCAAGTCCGGGATCCCGCGCGTGAATCGCCCTGTGAGCTACCTGAGCTGTACGACCTTGGTACTCGGCGCTGCTCAATGGAACCGCCACTGCGCACGCACAAAGCCCGACACCGTGTACAGGTGTGGCCAGGTGATCTGGCCCGCGAGCGTGCTCGACGTGCTGTCGCGGTAGCCGACGTGGGTATCCGCGAGCAGCAGCCACTCGCGTGAGACCCGCCAGCTCGCGAGCGCGCCGACCTGCGCGAGCTGCGTGCGGGTCAGCCCATAGCAGCCGAGGACCTCGAGCGAGGTCGTGCAGTCGCCCGAGCCGCCGAGCGTGCGAAATCGGCCGATCATCAGATCGATCTCGAGCTGTCCGCGCTCCCGCACGAACGCCTTGCTGCCGGCTGCGCGGAGCGTGGTGCCGCGGGCGGCGTTCGGTGCGGCATCGCCGAGAGGCGTGGTCAGGCTCCCTGTCAACGACAGCCTCGTTCCGGCGATCGATCGGCGATCGAGGATCGCGAACGATGCATCGATGTTGCGCGCCTCGGGGAACGCGATCGCGCCGGTGCCATCGGAGAGCTGGACCGAGACCTCGGGCCGGCGATGGACGCCGCCCGCCGCAGAGATCTCGAAGCGCTGATGCGCGAGCGCGAGGCTCGCCGTCGCTCGCGCGGCATCCTGCGAGACCCGGATCACCGCGATGTTGTTCTGCACGATGCCGATCGCGGACGGATCTGGATCTTCGAGAAGGTTCCGCGTGGCGATCTGCAGCGCGTCGGTGCTCACGTGATTGACCGACGCTCCGACCTGCAACGTCGGCGTGGGATGGAGGGTCACGCCGACGCTGCCGTTGGTCAGAGACGTCCGGTTCTGCCCCGCGATGTCGAGGAGCAGGAAGTGATAGACCTCCGCGACCGTGCCGGCGCGCAGGTACCCGCTCGCGCTGGTGAACACGCGGGAGGCCTCCTGGGTGGTCGCCATCGGTACGGTCTGCGGGATGTAGACCGCGGCCACGCCGAGATCTCCGTGATAGGACGCGGTCTCGATCCCGAACCCGAGACCACCCGCGACCGGCACGAGGCGCGCGCCATCGCTGCCGTCCTCCATGCGGATCGTCGGATAGTCGGTCTCGAGAGAGCGAGAGCCGAGCACGGGGAATGCCCCCGCGAACAGCGTCGCCGTGATTGGCTTCGCGAGCCGCTGCCGGAACGCGAGCCCATCGATCTTCGATCCGGCCACGCCGTCGACGTACTGGCGCCCGATCGCGAGGGAGCGCGCGGGGCCGCCAAGGCGGAAGGACAGCGCGCGGATCTCGTACTCACCGCCACCCGATGCACCGGACTGGAACCGCTGGCTGGTGGTCTGCCGCACGCGGGCATCAACGGTGAGGCCGCCGCCGCCGAGCTCGACGCGCAGATCACCGAAGTAGCGCTTCACCGGGCTCGCACTCTCGAGGGGCGCGCCTTGATCGACCAGGGCAGGGGCATCCTCACCGACCTCGCGGTAGAGGAAGCTCGACAGCGTGAGCCGCAGATCGACGCTCGACGGCGTGGCCTCGGCGGACTTCTCCACGGACGGCGCGTCTTCCGCGCGCGCGACCGAAGCCGCGAGCAGGAGCGTCGCCGCCGAGACCGAGATGGTGACCAAGCCAGTGACCGACGCGGTGACCGAAGCGGTGACCGAAGCGGTGACCGACGCGGTGGCCGACGCATTGAGCGAACGGTTCACCGGCATATCGTCTGCTGTCCGAGCTGGGTCGCGGGGATCCAGGCCGAGGGGTTATGGCAGCCACCGCAATCGAGCAGCGTGCGGTGATCGGGCTGGCGGACGCGCAAGGCGTCCGATCGGTGGCAGCTCACGCACATCGGGGACACCGCGCCGTAGTTGCCGTTCTTGTGGCAGTCCGCGCAGGGCAACGTGTTGTGGAGGCCCATCAGCGCACAGCCCGTGGAGACGTGATCGAACCGGGCAGGGCTGAACGAGCGCTGCGTGTGGCACTCGCCGCAGCGCGGAGACAGCGCGTTCTTGTGGATGTCGTCCTTGCGGTGGCAGCTGATGCACAGGTTGCCGGAGCCGCGCAGCTTCTCGCCGTTCGGATGGCAACGTGCGCAATCGAGCTGATCGTGCGCGCCGGTCAGCGAGAAGTCGCCGACGTCGTGCTGGGCCTTGATGTCGGTGAACGACTTCGTGGAGTGGCAGCGCGCGCAGGCGGTGCCATAGCGCCCCTTGTGGATCGCCGGCTCGGCGTGGCAGCTCACGCACTCCGAGCGCAGCGGCTTGAACGTGATCGATTTGTGGCACGACGCGCAGACCAGCGGCGTGTGCTTGCCGTCGATCTTGAACGCGGCGTCTCGGTTGTGCTGGAAGCTCAGCTTGCCGTCCTCCATGTGACAGCGCTCGCAATTGTCGCCGAGTTTGCCCTGATGAACGTCGTCCTGCTGGTGGCAGCCTGCCGACGCGCACGTCGTCGGGGTCGCGTGGTAATCGCGCACCGGGTGACACGAGGCGCATGCCTTGACGGCGGTGTGCTTGCCCTTGAGCGGCCACTTGGTGTCGGCGGTGTGATCGAACCGCACGGCGGGCCACTGACCAGGCTCGTGACACCGCGAGCACTCCTGGCCGAGCGAGCCCTTGTGTAGCGAGTCCTCGTGGCACGACACGCCGCACTCACTCGGCGTGTTCTCGTAGATGTCGTTGACGTGGCACATCTGGCACTGGACGTTGCCGTGACCGCCGCGCAGCGGGAACTTCGAGCCCTCGCCGTGGAACGTCTCGAGCGAGTCCGATCGCATCTTCTTGTTCCCGGCCTCCTCGTGGCAGGTCAGGCACTGGTCGTTCTTGAACTTCCCGCCGTGTGCGGTCTTGTGACGGTGGCAGCTCATGCAGCCGTTCTTGATCTCGAACTTCTCGAACTCGGAGGGCGTCTTGCCGCGGTGGCAATCGCGGCACTTCGCCGCCGCGTGCTTGCCGGTGAGATCGAACCCGGCCTTCGCCTGGTGGTTGAACTGGAAGCTGCCCTTCCACTGCTTCTGCGAGTGACAGGTGGCGCACGCGGGGAACGCCTGGAACCGGGTGGCGTGCTTGTTGTCCTTCGCGTGGCAGCTCTCGCATCCCGGCGCCGGCTTGGCCTTGCCGAGGGCCTTGGTGTGGCAGGTGGTGCAGGTGATCTGCGCGTGCTTGCCGACCAGCGCGTAGCCCGCGTCCTTCTTGTGATCGAACTTCACCTCGCGCAGCGAGCGCAGGCTCGGCGAGTGGCACTGGGTGCACTTCTTCGTCGAGAACAGCTGTCCGTCGTGCGGGCTGGCGTGGCACTGGACGCAGTCGCCGTTGTACTTCGGGAGCTTGAACGCAGCCTTCGCGTGGCACTTGCTGCACGCGACGTCGGCGTGGGCGCCCTCGAGGGCCATCCCCGCTTGCGAGGCATCGTCATGGTTGAAGTCGAGCTTGGTCTTCTGCGGCTTCCAGACGGTGTCGGTGTGGCAGCGATTGCATTGCATGCCGGCCGCGCGCACCGCGCCGTGAGGCTGATCCTTGCCGTGGCAGCTGCCGCAGGTGCGATCGGTGTTGAGGTACGTGCGCAGGCCCTGCTTGTTGCTGGTCTTGTGGCAGCCCTCGCACTTCACGGTGGCGTGCTTGCCGCCGAGCTCCCAGCCGGCGAGCTTGTGATCGAACGCCTTCGCCCCGCCGATCGCGCCCCATCCCATGAGGTCGAATTTTCGGCCGCGGTGGTCCTGGTGGCAGAGCTTGCACGGCGTGCCCTTGACCTTCGCCGAGACATGGAAGCCCTCGCGCTTGTCGATCCGCGCCTTGAGATCCTGGTGCTCGTGGCAGGCGAGGCACTTGTTCGCCGAGATCGAGTTGTCGGGCTCGTGGCAGGTGGTGCACTGGTCCTGGCTATCGAGGCTCGCGTGGCTCGCCGCGAGCTCGCCGGGCGACGACTTCAGGAAATCGTCGGCGCGCACGCTCCCGCTGACGGCGATCCCGAGGAACACCGCGAGGCCGAGCAGGCGCAGCAGGAAGGACGGCTTCATCATCATCGACTCACAGCTCGACTCACAGCTCGACTCACAGCTCGGCTCCGATCCCGAGCTGGACCAGCTGGCTCGTATCGATCCGGTGCGTACTCGTCACGCCAGGCTGGCGCTGTGACATCCCCGACCAGGTCGTGGACATCCGGGCGAAGTCGTACGCGCCGAACACGGCCCAACGCGGGGTGAGCGCGACGCGGACGATCAGGCCGCCCCACACGGCGCGTGCGGTGCTCGACGTCCCGTCCTCGAGGCCCGGCGTCTGCGCGCGCGTGCCGATCGCGAGCACGTCGGTACGGAGGGTGGCCGCGAAGCGCGACGTCGGGGGGCGGAGCTCGAGGCGCGCGCCGATCGTCGCGCCGGCGAGGCGCTCGCGGGGCAACATGCCGGCGTTCTCGACATCGCGCGGCAGGAACGCATCGTAGTGACCGGCGAGCCGCAACGAGACGTCGAACGCTGCGTGCACGTGACGGCCGGCGCGGACGCCGAGCTCCCCGGAGAGCGTCTCGAACGGCACCTTGCCCGCTGCCGACGTCGGGCCGGGATAGTCGATGCCAGGCGAGGACACGCTGGTCTGGAACGAGCCGTCGAAGGCCACCAGCCAGGCGCCCGCGGGCCGCAGCGTGGCCTCGAGCTCGAGGGTCGCGGCGACGGCATCCGCGTCGACGAGGTAGTTGGACAGGCCGCCATCGGTGTTGGACGTCAGATCCATGCCGAGCGAGCGATACCCGAGCCCGGCGCTTCCGCGCAGCTCGAGCGAGCGCGTCGGGCGGCGGCGGAACGTCGACGTGGGCTCGGCCGCGCGCGCATCCGCCGCGGTGGCGGCGCGGCTTGTCCCATCCCCGATCTCGGCGCGCGCGATCCAGCCGTCATGCCCCTGATCGTCGCGGCCTCGCAGCCACATAGGATCCGACGTTCCATCGATCACGGCGAGCCGCGCCCCGCGAGGCAAGGTCGCGAGAGCGGGGCTCGCGGCGGCGTGCGTGGTGCGCAGCGTGCCGGCGGTGGCCGACACCTCTACGTAGAGATCCAGGGCGAGGGCGCCGTTGGTCCGGCGAGGGGCGCTCCAGGCCGGGGCGGGACCTGGCGTGGTGATGGGGGGCAGGTCGAGGTTGGTGCGGGTGACATACCCCTCGCCACCTTTGACCCGCACGAGCACCCAGCGACCCTCTTCGCGCACGATCTCGACCTCGGTCCCCGCGGGCAGCACGACGACGGCCGCGGCCTTCTCACCCGCGTGCTTACGAACCGTCACCTGGGTGGTGGTCTTGCGCGTCTCCGCTGCCGCCAGCGCCGGGATCGCCATCCCGATCAACAACCAGTACGTGCGCATGGGGCGGTCGCCGGGCAGCAAGGTACGTACCAGCCCGTAGATTCAACACAGGGGTCCCTCGACCAGCGGGCATGTGCAAGGAATGGCGGAGTTGGTACTCGAAACGTACCGGACTGGTACACCCCGGGGCCCAGCTCGGTCCCATCGTTGCGGCCCACCGCGGCGCCAAAGGGTATGGTCGTTGCACGGCAGAACGCTGGTGTTCCGTGGTTCCTTGCTCGCGTTGCTCGTGCTGTGTGGGTGCGATGGCGTCCTGCGCGAGAAGGTCGGTGAGTCCGACGTCGATGCGTCGGTCCTGACGACGATCCCGCCACCGGCCTGCTCCGATCCGGTCACCCCTGGCGAGACTGGCGAGTGCACGGGTGGCGGGCTCCCCGGGGACGACTGCCTGATGTGCCACCACCAGGGCGGGGCGGCGACGCCGTTCGTGTTCGCCGGCACGCTCTACGACAAGGTCGGGATGATGCCGCTCGGCGGTGCGACCATCACACTCCAGGACGCCGTCGGCAACGTCGCCACCGCGGTGAGCCATTCCACGAACGGCAACTTCTACGTCGTCGACGGCTTCGTGATGTATCCGGCGAAGGCGTTCGCTTCGCTGTGTCCCGACGTCCTCGAGATGGTGGGCCCGGTGGATCAACAGACCGGCGCGAACTGCAACACCTCGGGTTGCCACAGCCGCGGGTTCCGGGTGCACGTCCCGTAAGGCACGAGCTCATGGATCCCGCCGTCCCCACCGCCATCGCGATCGTCGCGCTCGTCCTCCTTGGACTGGGCGCGGTGCTCGATGATCGTCGTGCGCGCGTGCGGCGGCGCGAGCAGGCCGCGGGGCTCGACATCGAGACGGTGATCCCGCTCCTCCACTCGATCAACGACGATCGCTGCATCGGGTGCGAGGCCTGCATCGACGTCTGTCCGACCGAGGTCCTCGATCTCATCAACCACAAGGTCGCGGTGTCGCGGTTCTCGGACTGCGTGCAGTGCGAGCAGTGCGCGAACTCGTGCCCCACGCAGGCTCTCGTGATGTATCGCGAGGGCTCGACCCCGCGCATGCTGACGGTCCCGGAGCTCGACGAGAACTTCCAGACCGGCATCCCCGGCCAGTACTTGATCGGCGAGGTGGCCGGCAAACCCCTCGTCAAGAACGCTGCCAACCTCGGGCGTGCGGTGATCGAACACATCCGGCGCGAGCTCGCCACCGAGCCATCGCCGGCAGGTGACGTATATGACGTGGTGGTCGTCGGCTCGGGCCCGTCCGGGTTGTCGGCCGGCCTCGCGTGCCTGAAGTACAAGCTGCGTTGCGTGGTGCTCGAGAAGGAGCACGTGATCTCGTCGACGGTGTCGCGCTATCCCAAGGGCAAGACGTTCATGGCCGAGCCGGCCGATTCGGAGAATGTCTCGTTCCTCCCCGTGTTCGATGCGACGAAGGAACAGCTGGTGGCTGCCTGGGCCAAGGTCATCGAGGGCGTCAAGATGCCGATCAAACTCGGCGAGGCCGTCGAGACCGTGAAGCGCGGCGACGATGGCGTGTTCGAGGTCAAGACAACCGTGGCCACCTATCGCGCACGCCGCGTGGTCCTCGCTACCGGGCTCCGCGGCAAGCCACGGCTCCTCGCGGTGCCGGGAGCGAACCTCGAGAAGGTGCATCCGCTGCTCGACGATCCGGCGGACTATGCGGGGGAACACGTGCTCGTGGTGGGTGGTGGCGACTCGGCCGTGGAGGGCGCGATCGCGCTCGCCGGCGTCGGGGCGACCGTCACCCTGTCGTATCGCGGCGATGGCTTCAAGCGCTGCAAGCAGGGCAACCAGAAGCGCCTCGCCGAGATGACCGCATCGGGGGAGATCACGCTGCTCCTCGAATCCAACGTCAAAGAATTCACCGCGGACATGGTCAGCATCGTGCTCAAGGACAAGACCCTGACGACGATCCCCAACACGCACGCGTTCGTCTTGATCGGCGCCGACACGCCCGTGGTGTGGCTCGAGGCGAACAACGTCCGCTTCATCGAGCGCCCGCACCTCTACGCCCTCGGATCGACCGAAGAGGTGGTTCGCCGGATCGAGCCCACGGTCACCGCGTGCCCTCGTTCGGCCGACGAAGCGATCGCTCTCGTGCGCGGCCACGAGGTGCACAAGTCGCCCGGTCGTCGCATCCGCAACGCGGTCGATCACCTGCGCGGCGAGTTTCAGGACGTGGTCACCAGCGTGAGTGTCGCGTTTCGCCTCTCGGATCTCGAACCGCCGGCGGCCCGCCGCGCCGGGAGGACCCGGACCCCGCTGCCGGGCGTGCCCATCGTGGGGAGCAAGCAGCGGCCCGGGGCGTTCATCCCGTCCTCGCGCTTGATCGGCCGGTCCACCCAGAGCGAGCACACCGTGACCACCACGAGCCCGTTCGGCGACGCCGCCGCCGAGCGTACGTCGGTCGATGGGCGGGTGCTCCGGCCCAAGGTCCGGCGCAACGGCACAGGGTCTTCGCCCGTGATCCCTGCCCGCAAGGAGCCGATCCCCGAGCTCGTGGCGAGCTCGGTCGTGATCTCCGACGAGCTCGACGGCGCGTTCGATCGTGCGTTCGACGATCAACCCGCGACCGTCGCCGCCTCCGTGCCGACCCGCCCAGGCGCCGCTCCGACCGGAGAGCGCCGCAACCCGTTCGATGACGACGGGACCACGTCCCTCGAACACGATCGCTTCCGTCTGCCGTGAGCACCGTACAACCCACCACCGCGCCAGTGCCCGCAGCGCCGCCACCCCACGCCACCGTGATCGCGGCGTTGCGAAAGCTCGCGGCGTTTCGCGAGGCAAGCGACGGGATGCTCGCGCAGCTCCTCGCGGATGGTTGGGGCACGGCGGTCTCGCTACCTCGCGACCATCACGTCGAGATGCCCGCAGGTGCTCCTCCGGACACGCTGTGCCTCGTCGTGGCGGGGCAGGTGTCGATCGGCGTGTTCGATCCGGCAGCGCTCGAGGCCCGCGGGCGCCAGCAACGGGATGCGGCGCGCGGCGAGAAGGATGGGACGCTGCTGCCACCGGGCCCGCTCGCGCGGACCGCGAAGCAGAACCTCGCGCTGTTCTCGGAAGGGGAGGTGTTCAACCCCGGCGCGTTCCCACCGTCGGAGGGCGACGAGAAGATCGTGGCGTTCTCACTGTCGAGCGTACTGGTGATGTTCCTCCCGGCCCGCGCGCTCGCGTGGTTGACCCGGACCGCGCCGGCCGTGGAGCAGGCACTCCGCGAGCGGCTCGCCCTCACGGCGGCGCGCATTCGCTCGGTCACGGGCATCAAGCACGAGATCCTCGATTTCTATCTGCGCAACGGCATCTCGGTGGCTGGCCCCACCGTGCGGGTGCGCCAGCTCGATCTCTGCATTGATTGCAAGCAGTGCGAGGACGCGTGCGAGGAGCGCCACGGCACGCGGCGGCTCACGCTCGGTGGCTACGAGCTGGGCATGCTCGACTTCGTCTACACCTGCCGCACGTGCGCGGACGCGCGCTGCCTCTCACCGTGCGAGCACGATGCGATCAAGCGCGACGCCACCAGCGGCGAGATCAAGATCGTCGAGGATCGCTGCATCGGCTGCAGCTTGTGCGCGCTGTCGTGTCCGTACGGCGCGATCAACATGGTCAACGTCGCCGAGCCGGAGATGCCGAGCTTCAGCCCGCAGTTCAAGGCGCGGCTCGAGAAGGGCCACAAGCTCGCGTACGGGCCGGGCAAGGGCCGCAAGGCGCTGGCGCGGCGGATCGCGAACAAGTGCGATCACTGTGCGGGCTATGGCGATCAGGCCTGCGTCTCGGCGTGCCCCACCGGATCGTTGATCGAGGTGGCGCCCGGTCCCCTGTTCCAGGAGCGGCCGGAGCCGGTGCAGAAGGGCAAGCGGAAGCGGCTACACGTGCTGCCCTCGAGTCCGTTCACGGAGGGCCTGCGGATCCACGATTCCGGGGAGGCGCGGGTCCGGATCCGGAAGCTCAGCTGGCTGCTCTGGTTCCTCGGCATCGGTGCGTTCCTCGCGGTATTCGCGGAGGTCATGCTGCGCTGGCTCCACCCGACCTGGTCGGTGAGCTACCGGCTGCTCCGGCTCGACGGCCTGGATCCGGCGATCGCCGAGATGAACGTGAGCTTCCTCGCCGGGACCAAGCTCGCGCTGACCTGCGGCTATGTCGGGACCGCGCTGATGGTGCTGTCCATGGCGTATCTGCTCCAGCGCCGGTTCGGCTGGTTCAGCAAGACCGCCACCAATCAGTTCTGGCTCGACGTCCACCTGATGACCGGGATCATCGGCCCGCTGTTCATCGTGCTGCACTCGGCGATGCGGCTCACGACGTGGGTCTCGATCCCGTTCTGGAGCATGGTCGCCGTCGTGGTCTCCGGCATCATCGGTCGCTACCTGTACACGCTGGTCCCGATCCTGACGAGCCGCCACGATCTTTCGATCCTCGAGCACCGTCGCGCGATCACCGAGCTCGCCATGGGCCACCCCGCCGCGGGCGACTACGCGTACCAGATCATGGAGCGCGAGGCCGCGCGCTCGGAGCGCTCGTGGCAGATCGGCCTCGTGCCGCTCCTGCTCTGGGTGATGGTCGACGACCTGCGCCGGATGTGGGCGCGACGGCGCGACCGCTGGGCGCTGCGCAAGCTCGCGCCGGGCAGGGTGGCGCGTCGGATCGCCCGTCACATCGATCGCGTCGTGTTCTACGAGCGCCGCAACGAGCTCGCGCCGCGCAGCAAGGCGATCCTCAAGTCCTGGAAGCGGGTCCACATCCCGTTCTCCATGGTGCTGCTCGTGACCATGCTGCTCCACATCGCCGTGGCGCTGCAGCTGTTCTCGATCTGAACCGCTCTGACCCGGCCGAAGCCGATCGGTCAGGGACTCGAGCGCGGTGGCGTTTCCGCCGTTGTTGGTGACCCCATCGAGACTTGAACTCGAGTTTTCTGCGTGAGAGGCAGACGTCCTAACCGCTAGACTATGGGGCCGGTTACAGGAAGGACGACGTTCTACCCGGAGGGGTAAGAGTGGTCAAGCCTTCGCTGGTTCGGGGACTAGGATTCGAACCTAGATAGCAAGAGTCAGAGTCTTGCGTCCTGCCATTAGACGATCCCCGAGTGAGGGCACGTTGGTAAACGCCCGGCGCCGTTTCGTCAAGAGCCCGGTCGCGGGACGAAGGAGATCATGGTCTTGCCGGCCACCCGGACCACGTGGAGGGCGAGCCAGGGCGTTGAAGCCGTCTCGCTGAGGAACCGGGTCAGCTCCACGCCCCGGACCCGGTAGGGCCCGACCTTCTTGACGGCGATCCCCCGCCGGTCGAGCTCCTTCGCGAGGAAGTCCGTCGAGTCTCGCAGGCCACGGCCCGAAACCCGCTCTCCCGTCGCAGAGGTCCGGGTGCCTGGGGGCATACGGAGCTCTGGGTCGGCGGCCGCTGGGGTGATCGCCAGCAGCCACAACGTGGCCGCAAGGGCCATGACCCGCATCGGAATCACGGTAGCATGCGCCCCGGAGGATTCTATGCGTATCGCGATGGCGCTGCTGACGGTGGCTCTGGCGTTTGGCTCGGGCTGCGGCAAGAAGAAGGGGAGCGATCAGGGCGGCGGGAGCGCAGGCTCGGGCCAGACCGCCGGCTCCGATATGGGCTCGGGATCGGCTGCTGGATCCGCGGCAGGCTCTGGTTCGGCAGCAGGCAGCGACATGGGATCGGCGGCCGCGGGGAGTGGTTCCGGAGCCGGCTCGGCTGACACACAGATGGCGCACAAGGGCGGCAACTGCCCCAGCACCGTGTTCGGCTCGACGACCAAGGCCGAGCTCAAGGACGGCAAGGTCCTCGTGACCATCACCTCCGACGACAAGGACGCGATCGCCGCGATCCAGAAGCGGACCGAGGAGCTCCTCAAGGAGAAGGCCGATGGCGGCGCCTCGGGCACCGCGCACGATCAGAAGGGCACGCACGGCGGCGGCATGGGCATGTGCCCGGTGTTCCTCGGCGAGGGCGGCAAGGGCGAGGCGAAGAACGATGCCAAGGGCGTCGTCGTCACCATCACCCCGAAGGACAAGGCCGACGGCCTCAAGGCGGAGATCGACGCACGCATCACCAAGGCGGCGGACTACGTCAAGGCGAACGTCAAGGCCGGCGACAAGGGCACCATGGGCGGCGTCGGCGGCGGCAGCGGTGACCACGGCATGAACCACTCGGGCCAGGGCGACGGCAAGGGCGCCGAGCGCGACAAGAACGGCTCGGGTTCGGGATCGGGTTCGGGCAAGGGCGATGGGAAGGGCGGCGGCAAGGGCACGGGCGGCGGCGGTGGCGCGGGTACGGGCGGCGGCAGCTCCACCGGCAGCGACGCGAAGAAGTGATCGACGCGGGCGGACACGGATCACACTCCGCACGTCCGCCTGCAGGTAGACTCGTCGCGATGCGTCTCGCCATCGCCAGCCTCGGGCTCGCCGGTCTGTTCTTCGGCACGGCCCTCACCGGTTGTGACGATGGCAAGCATCACCTCCATCCGGAGGCAGGTCGGGATGCGCCTCCGCCGAAGTGGTGGAGGCCCGTGCTCGGCACCGCGAAGGACTGGGATATCCAGTTCGCAGCACCGTACGACCTCTCGGCGACGCGGACGATGTACGACCTTGAGCTGTGGGCGCTGGTCCCGGCGCCGACGATGATCGACTACGGCGACGGCGATCCGGTGGTCGTGCCGACCGGCGCGCTCGCGGGCAAGGCGGCGGAGCTACGAGCTCGCGGTGTGAAGGTGATCTGCCACGTCGACACGGGCGCGATCCACCTCACCGATCCCGACGCGCGAAAGTTCCCGGGGTTCTCCGCGACGCCTCCCGATCGGCCGACCGTCGTCGCCAACGGCAGCGTGGTCGGCTGGAGCATCATCGATCCGGACGAGCGTTACCTCGATCTGCGCCCCGCCTCGCGTCCGCTGTGGGTCGAGAAGATGTGGAAGCGGTTCGATCTCGCGAAGCAGATCGGCTGCGATGGCATCGATGGCGATCGCAACGACACGATCTCGGGCGACACCGGCTTCCCGATGATCTCCCCGACCGAGCAGTACAGCTGGTATGCCGAGATCGTCTCGCAGCTGCACATGCGCGAGCTCTCCGCCGGGATGCGCAACGGGCAGACGCTGCCCGGTCAGGTCGACATGTTCGCCGATGACTTCGACTGGATGCTGGTCGAGCGCTGTGGCGAGAACGGGGACTGCGATCAGACGCGCCCGTTCATCCAGCTGAACCGCGTGGTGTTCGCGCTGGACTACGAGCACGACATCGACGGCGGGACCAACACCGCCGCGCTGGTGTGTGGGCGCCAGCAGCAGGCGCAGGTCTCCGAGGGGCTGATCAAGGATGATGGCCTGACCAGCGCGATGCGAATCCAGTGCACGCCGTAGCGGCTACGGTGTTCGCTGGAACTCGATCTGCTTGAGCAGCTGCTGCTTGAGATCGTCGCGGAGCGCCTTGGCGATCGCTGGATCGATGATCGCCTTGTCGCTCTTGTCCATCGCCCATTCGCTCACGGCCTTGTCGTTGCGCACGGTGAACACGTGGATGCAGGTCGGCGTGCCCGCGGCGTCGTAGCCAATCGCGCGCATGCCGAGGGCGCCGCGCTTCATCTCCTTGACCTCGAGGGCCAGCGGGACGTTGACCATCTCCGGCTTCATCACGATGAACGTCTTCGCGGCCAGGAGGGTGCCGGCGGCGGCGCGCCGCTCCTCCTCGGTGGCCTTCGGATCGAGCAGGACCCTGGCCTCGGGGGCGTCGAGCTCCGGAGGATTGACCCAGTCCGCGTACTCGAACCGTTCGGGCACGGGGTCGTGCGCGAGCCGCA
>JAYVRN010000853.1:0-10708 GCA_043776275.1 Myxococcales bacterium
CGGGCTCGCCTGCCCGGTCGTCCATGCCGGTGGCTTCGGGATTCCAGACATCGGGGTGCGTCGCACGGCGATGGGCGCCGTGATCGGCCGGCCCGACGAGGCCGCGGCGGTCTATCACAACCCCGCTGGGCTGATCCTCCAGCACGGCTGGCACCTCTATCTCTCGCTGGGGCTTGCCATCGTTCGCAGCGAGTTCCAGCTGCACTCGTGGGCGGAGAGTGATCGCTTTCTCGGCGTCACCCCGGGCGCCGATGGCTACTACGCACCCACCAGGCCGACGCGCGCGCGGGGCGTGATCCCGATGATCGCGGCGACCGGCGAGATCCTTCCGGGCAAGCTGGTGATGGGCGCGGCGATCTATGTCGGGAACGCGCAGGGCGCGGGGTTCGGCGAGAACGATGTCACCCGCTATCACCTGATCGACGGCTACGTGGTCGCGCCCCAGGCGGTACTCGCGGCCGCGTATCGGATCACCGACGGACTCACGATCGGTGGCTCGGCGGGCGTGCTGAACGTGCGCATCCACGGCAAGCGCGACGTGTTCCCGATCGTCAACGGGACGGACATCAGCAACCTCGCGGGGTCGCGACCCGAGCTGGTGCTCGACGGCAGCGGCTGGGCTCCGTCGTGGATGCTCGCCGCGTTCGGCCGCCCGCACCCGCGCGTGACCTGGGGCGCCACGCTCACCGGCCGCGTCGATGCGACGATGTCGGGCCCAGTCGAGATCACGTTCAGCGATGACGCGCCGAACCCGGGTGACAAGCTGGTCGGCACGCAGACCACCACGCAGCTCCTGCCGTGGGCGTTCATGGGCGGTGCGAACGTCGATGTCACGCCGCACGTCGAGATCGGCGCCGAGCTGCGCTACTGGCTCTACCGCCAGTACCAGAAGCAACACACCGACGTGGTCGGCATCTTCCTCGTGCGCGAGCTCGAGACCGTGAAGAATTATCACGACTCGTGGCAGACCTCGGGCGGCGTGCGCGTGCACGATCTCGCGGCGCTGCCGGGCCTGGAGCTGATGGCCGGGACGCACTACGACCGCACGCCCGCGCCATCGAGCACCGTCACGTTCGATCAGCCCACGTTCAAGCACATCGGCCTGCACACCGGGTTGCGCTGGACCACCGGGCGCTATCGATTCGGCGCGAGCTACCTGCGCTACTGGTACCTGATCCCGACGGTGACCGACTCGACGACCTCACCGCCTTCGAACTTCCGCGGCCACGGCTCGAACAACATCTTCACGCTGTCCGTCGAAGCGCAGCTGTGAAGCCGGCGCTAACGTAGCCAGCGGACGAGGGCGCGCGGCGCGGCGCCGAGCGCGTCGAGCGTGGGCGAGCCGAGCACGGCCTCGGACTTGGTCGCCCAGAACACGAGCGGCCCCACGCCCTCGCGGTGCAGCCGGAGCAGCGCCGCGGCGGCCTTTGCCGAGTACACGCCATCGAGCCGCGGGCCGCCCTGCCGGGTGAGCGTGGTGAGCGCGGCCGTGCTCTGCGGCGTGGGGTGGCCATAGCCGGGCCCGAGCTCGCGGCCATCGACGACGAGCCGCGCCATCAGCTCGCGAAGGCCGATGTTCACGCGCGGACCGCCGAGCCGCGCCACGCGTGCGAGGGTGGCCCGCGCGAGGCTCGCGATCATCAGGTGTGAGGTCACCGGCCACGGCGTGACGCGGACGCCGTGCACGATCGGCACGGGCCAGCGCCACGCGCCGACGGCGTGCGCGAGCTGGAGGCCCGCGAGGAGACCGGCCGTGGTGCACGTGCTGCCGATGGGGAGCACGATCCGCGCCGGTGGCGGGGCGAGGCCGGCCTCGATCTGCTCCGCCAGCTCGAACGCCGCGGCGAGCGCGCCGAACGTGCCGATCGTGGTGGCTCCACCGGGCGGCATCACCACGGCGCGGCGATCACGCCGCGCGAGTGCGAGGCCCGCGAACGGGAGCAGGGCGACGGAGCCGACGCGGACCAGCTCGCAGCCGGTGTCGATGATCGCGCCAGCGTTCTCGCTCGCCCACGAGCTCTGCGGCTGGGGGAACAGCAGCGCGGCGCCGGTCAGCCCGGCTCGCTTGGCGTGGACCAGCATCGCGATGACGTGGTTCGAGCCATACGCCCCGAGCCCCCAGATCTTGGTCGCGCCACGCGCACGGGCGTGCCCGAACCAGACCTCGAGCGTGCGGAGCTTGTTCCCACCGTAGACGGGATGGGATTCGCCCTCGTGCTTGATCCAGACCTCGCGACCCGCGATCGAGAAGCTCCGGAGCGGCGTGGGCCACATGCCGAGCGCCACCGACGGAACCTGTGCGGCGAGGCCGGGGAGGTGACGCGCGAGCGCGCGCATCGACACGACTGACCAGCCTTCGGGTCAGTGCTCGTGGTCGTGCTTGGGCGGCACGTAGTCGGCCGGGGTGGTCCCGCCATCGCCGAACAAGAACGCCTCGCACTGCTCCTTGAGCACGTCGTGGGACTTCTTCAGCGTGAGATCGAGCCGCCACTCGTTGACGAGCTTCTTCGAGTGCTCGATCCACAGCTTCCAGGCATCCGCGGAGATGGTCTCGAAGATCCGCTGGCCCAGGGCATCGGTAAACGGCTTGTAGGGGAGACCGGGCAGGGTCTCCTTGAGCTTCGCGCACTGGACGGTCCGGGTCATCAGCGGCATTCGAGCGCGTTTCTTACGCCACGGCAAGCCCCCCGGTCTCCGTGGTTTCGCGCACATGCCGGGTCGTTCGAACGTCAGGTGACGGCCTCGCTTCGACTACGATGACAGGATGGGACGAAGTCGCCTTGTTTGCCTCGGGGTTGCCTTCGCGCTGACCGGGTGTGGTGACGATGGAGGCGGCCTCAGCGACTACTATCCAGACCTGCCGAAGGAGACCGGCGAGCCGCAAGCGGTGTTCGCCGGCGAGGTCACGGATGCTGCGCAGCTCGTCACCGGCCCCGCGCAGAGTGGCCTGGTCGGCGACTTCTTCATCAAGAACGATCGCGCGACGTTCATCATCCAGGCACCCACGCGGGTGATCGGCGTGATCCCGCAGGGCGGCAACGTCGTCGATGCCGTGCTCACCGATGGCACCAAGCAGATCGTCGAGGATCACTTCGGCGAGCTCGGTCTGATCTACCTGCTCGGCCGCACCTGCGATCCGGATCGGATCGAGATCGTGCGCGATGGCTCGAACGGCGGGGTCGCCGTGATCCGCGCGATCGGCAAGGCCGCCTCCGATGACTTCCTGAACCTGAAGGGCATCGGCGTTCTGCCCGTGGATCCGACGGTCGATCCTGACATCGACGACGGCGTCCTGTGTGCCACGACCTACGTCCTTGCGCCGGGCTCGACCACGCTGGCCGTCCATCACTCGCTGTTCAACGATGGCCCCGACAATGTCGCCGGCCCGATGGGCACGCTCGCCGACACGGGCGGCTTCACCGAGGGCTGGACCAACGCCTCGGGCTTCCAGCGCGCCGACATCTCCGCGCTGCTTTCGCTGTCCCGCCCCCAGCCGATCGACTACGTGCTGTACCAGGGCCCGGGCGTCGCGTACGGCATCGTCCCGCGTCACGCGGTCCCCGTCGAGCACGCCCAGGCGGTGGTCGCGGGCGTCTCGATCTTCCTCGACGGCAACTCGTCGATCCTCGATATCCTCCAGAAGGACCGCTACTTCCTCCATATGGACAAGGGGAAGGGCGTGCTCCAGAGCTACGACTTCGTGGTCGGCAAGGACGGCGCGGACGTCGACGAGGTCTACCGCGGGGGCAATGGCGAGGAGCTGCGCGCGGTCTCGGGCCGCGTCGATCTCTCGGGCGGGGGTGTCGCGCTGGGGGCCCGGGTAGGCGTGTTCCTCGATGGCAACGGGAACGGCCAGCTCGATCCGATCGAGGTCGATGGTGACGGCAATGGCCAGCCCGACGACAAGATCCTGTCCTACATGGACGTCGCGGCGGATGGGACGTTCGCCGGCAACCTCCCCACGACGGCGGGCAACCTGTTGCTGCGGGCCGAGGTCAAGAATGTCGGACGCTCTCCCACGCAACCGGTCGCCGCCACCATGAGCTTCGTCGTCCCGTCACCCATCAAGGTCGATTTCCAGATCCTCGATCAGGACACCACGATGCCGATCCCCGGCAGGCTCCTCGTCGTCGGAGACCACCCGGCGTTCCCCGACCAGCGGGTGTTCGAGACCTACGATCGCCGCGATGGCCTGGTGACCCAGGCGCATGCGATCCGCGGCACCACCGTCGACGTCGGTGACGGTGTGGATCCTCCGCTGTACCTACCGGCCAACGGCAACTACCGCGTGTACGCGTCGCGGGGCACCGAGTGGTCGGTGGCGTCGCTGCCGGTGAGCGGCGCTGCCAACGCGAACCTCACGCTGACGCTCAAGCACGTCGTGCCCACGCCGGGCTACCTCGCCTCCGACTGGCACATCCACCAGATCGGTTCGCCCGATTCGAACGTGATGAGCGACGAGCGCATCCGCTCGGCCGTGTCCTCGGGCACCGAGATGTTCGCGGTCACCGATCACGACTACGTCTCCGATCTGCAGCCGCTCGTCGAACAGATGCACCTGGAGCAGTACCTCCGGGTGCTGCCCGGCATCGAGGTCACGCCGTTCGCCTACGGTCACTTCAACAGCTGGCCGATCGCGCCCGACAACGACTCCGCGAACCACGGTGCGATCGACTGGGGGAAGGGCCGCGAGGGTTATGCGATGACGCCGGGTGAGATCTTCCAGGCGATGCGCGATCGCGGCGGCAAGATGGTGCAGGTCAACCACCCGCGCGGCTCGGGCTTCACCGAGTTCCAGGCCGCGTGGAACCGCGCGAACGTCAAGTACGACTACACGAACCGGATGATCTTCGGCGACTACGAGAACGCGAGCGTGCCGAACGACTACCTCCGCCTCCCCGGGGAATCGCTGTGGAGCGACCAGTTCACCGGCCTCGAGATCTGGAACGGGTTCGCGATCTCGGACTCGAACAATGATGGGCTGCGCGAGATCAAGAGCCTCGATCGCGTGATGCGAGACTGGCTCAGCATGCTCTCGCTCGGGTTGTTCGTCACGCCCGCCGGCAACAGCGATACCCACACCACCGTCTACGAGCCGGTGGGAATGCCGCGCACCTACGTCCGCGTCGCCGATGACTCGTCGAGCGCGCTGATCAACGGCACCGCTGTCGACGCCGTGCTGCAGACTCAGCGCGGCACCAACAACACGCCGCGCGATGTGGTGGTGACCAACGGGCCGATGCTCGACATCAAGGTTGGATCCGTGAACGCGATCGGCCGCGTGTTCCCGTCCCCAGGTGGCGCGGCGATCACGCTGACCGTGACGATCACCTCGCCCGATTGGGCCGAGTTCGACACGCTCGAGGTGTTCGCCAATACCACCCCGGACGCGGCCCCGAAGCAGGAAGGCGACACCACGCTGGTGCCGCTCGAGTGCTGGACCACGCGCACGATCGCGAACCTGGCGACCGACGATCCCTGCAAGCGCGCGGCGATGCCCGCGCAGGCGATGACCGTGCAGCTCGCGAGCCTCTCCGGCCCCGGCAACTACAAGCGCTACGAGGCCCAGGTCTCGGTCACCCTGGACGCGCAGGACATCGTCACCCGCGCTGGAGCGACCGGCACCGATGCCTGGCTGGTGTTCCGGGTCCGCGGGGACCGCGCGACGTTCCCGATCATGCTGAACGACGCGCTCGCGGATGCCGCGTCCCGAGCCGCGGCGCTCGGGGGCGACTTCACGACGCTCCGGACGGCTCTGACTGGCAAGGGCGTTCCGGCCACGGCCGTGGCGTCCCCGGTGTTCATCGATTTCGACGGCGGGGGCTACCGAGCGCCGTTCGCGCCCTAGTTCGGGACAGTTCGTACAATCGGCTCGCCGTCCTCCCCCGGGTCGGCGTGCTATCACAGGTCAAGGCACCTCTTCATGGATCAGTCTGTCTGGGAGCTCTTGAGTCACGGCGGCGGCGCGATGTACGTCGTCGTCGCCTTCTCGGTGATTGCCCTCGCGGTGGCCATCGAGCGCGCCATCGCCCAGTGGAACTTCGTCACCCGGGCACGGCTGCTCGGGGACGCCGTGACCCGGTGCCTCGGGCGCGGTGCGGTGGAGGAGGGGCGCTCCGCATGCGAGCGCTCGCCATCGCCGATCGCAGATGTGTTCCTGGTCGGCTACGAGCGGATGGGCCGCGCGAAGCCAGAGCATGTGGTCACCGCCGTCCATCGCGAGCGGCTGCGTGTCAACCAGGACCTGCGCTCCCGCCTGTGGATGCTCGGCACCATCGGCGCCACGGCGCCGTTCGTCGGCCTGTTCGGCACCGTCGTCGGCATCATGTCGGCAATGGGTGGCTTCAAGGGCGATGAGTCCGTGAAGTTCTCGATGGTCTCCGGTCCGATCTCCGAGGCGCTGATCGTCACCGCCGCAGGCATCCTCGTCGCCGTCGAGGCCGTCATCCTGTTCAACTTCTTCAGCCAGCGTGCGAACCGGATCGCCACGGAGATGAAGCTCCTGACGGACGAGTTCCTCGAGCTCCTGCTCGAACCGCCGACCGAGACCACCGCGCCACGCAAGACCAAGAAGGACGCGGACGCCAAGTCCGAGAAGTCCGACGCCAAGGAAACCTCCAAGCGGACGAAGGGTGACGACGATGGCGATCGGGAAGCAGCCTGACGTCAACGACGATGGTGGGGAGGAAGGTGGAGATTCGATCTTCGCCGAGATCAACATCACCCCGCTGACCGACGTCTTCCTGGTGATGGTGATCATCTTCATGGTCAGCGCTCTCGCCGTGCAGGTGGAGCGCAACCAGGAGAAGAAGAAGATCACGCAGGAGCAGGTCCAGGCCGAGCAGGAGAAGCGCTCCGGCATCAAGGTCAACCTGCCTTCGGGCGCGGCGCAGGAGATCGATCCGTCGAAGGCCTCGCTCGTGCTCGAGATCCCGATCAACGGGGACGTGCAGGTCGGCGGCAAGCCGATGAAGGACGCCGACCTCGACAACCTGTTCCGCATCGCGTTCCAGAAGGACAAGGCGACCCAGGTCGTGCTCAAGGCCGACAAGGGCGTGCAACACGGCAAGGTCGTCAATCTGATGGAGCGTGCGAAGGCGTCGGGCCTGACGCGCCTCGCGATCGGCACGAGCGGCGGCGGCTGATCACGGCGCCCGCAAGAATTTGCGGACGCCAATCATTGCTGCTGTCGCCCTCGCGACTGGCGAGTGGGTGATGCTGTAGCGAGATGACCGACGCGCAGACAAGCTGCCGTGCTCGCGCGTCTCCTCCAGACCCGAGAGCCGGAAGCCTCCACGTGCGTTCGCTCGTGGTCGCTACTCCGCGTACAGCTGAGCGCGTGGCGCTCGCCGGGAGCGCCGCCGCACGTGTCGTCGCCGGAAAGACTCCATGTGTTCGTTCGTGGTCACTGTTCGGCGTCACAGGTGAGGGCTCGCCGGAGCTGCTGGCAGACGTGGCGTTGACGGGGAAGACCTCGGTGCACGCGCGTGACCTCCGGACCTGAGCCTGTCGCTCTCGAGGAAGCTCCGGACGGGGCGGAGATGCTGGTGCGCCGGCGATGAGTGCGAGCGAACACGTGGGTGTGCGGGCGGCCCGCCGTCCGACTTCAATCAGCTCTTCGATTGTCAGAGATCCGCACCGAGCCACGCCGACTTCGTTCAGCTCTTCGATTGTCAGAGATCTCCACCGAGCCCCGCCGAGTTCGTACAACTGTTCGATGGTCAGAGTTCGCCACCGGGCCCGGCATGGACTGATCTCCATTCAGTCCCCGCGGTGCGCGAGCGGGAGCTCGAACACCAGATTGTCCGGCGCTGTGCCACGGATCGCGATCACGCCCTCGTGGAGCAAGACGTGGTGACCATCGCAGAGCAACGTGATCTGGTGCAGCTCGTGCCCGCCTCCCTCGGAGCGCGGCTTGATGTGATGCGCCTCGAGGAACCTTGTCGACCGACAGTTGGGCACCGTGCATCGATGCTTGTCGCGCACGAAGACCTTCCTGCGCGTGGCCGCCGGGATCGACTTCTGAAGTCTGCGCCCGGGCTCCTCTCTCTCGAGATCGCCGATGTGTTCGGAGTCGCACAGCACGCGCTCGAGCTCCGCCGGCGGGACCGCGATCTCCATCCCCGCTCCCACGCGATGCGACTGCTTGCACGCGCGGCACGTCGTCGTGGCAGTCTGGTGCCGCGGCCTTCCGGGACCGCCATCGACCGGCTCGAGCATTGCCGCCGCCAGCGCACGCACCAGCTGGTCGTCGGTGCAGCTGGCGCCGTTCGCGTCTGACGCAGCATTCCTCGCCTGCTTGAACAACATCATCGCCTCCTCGGAGAGGTTCTCCAGCACGATGCGATGCCGGATCTTCTTCGGATCTACCGGATCCGTCGGCAGGTCGCCCTTGGACTTGCCGCGGACCAGCTGCCGGATGTCCGTCGAGATCTTGCCCTCCGCCGCGTCGAGCCACGCATCCTCGGTCTTGCGAGTGCTGCGCGCTCGGGTCCGGAGGCCGCGCTGTTGCGCCGCAGGCTGCGCGGTCGGCACGCGCAGGTTGCACACGGCACTGGATGCTGCCTGGTCCCCGCGAGGCTTGAACGTCATCCACCTGCACCCAGAACTCCCTGGCATCTTCCGCGAGCGCGACAGGCTCAGGTCCGGAGGCGACGCGCGAACACCGAAGGCTCACCGTCGGCGCCGCGGGTACCGCTGAGCAACGGCCAACTACGAACAGGACGTCTTTGCAGCCTCGAGGACACTCCTACGGTCTCCCGGTCCGGCTTGTGGCGATCGCCTCGCGCTCGGGTCCCGAGGGCCACGGGTATGCGTCACAGTCCGCGTGGTCGGCACGAACCCACGACCCACGACGCGCCGGACCACCGGCCCGGCGACCGTCGCACGCTCTTGCTCACCGCCTCATGGGACCCCTTCGACGAACTGAACCAGGGTGGAGGCATCGAGCTTGCCGGTGTACGCGAGCACGTGCGGATCGCGCGCAGCCTCCGGCGCTCGGCGCTCGTCCACGCACAGCACCACGTCGGGGCTGCCCGCGGCGCGATAGCGCGCGAGCTTGGCCGCGAGGTAGTCCGCGGTGGCGAAGCCGACGAGCTCGATCTTCCACACACGAGCTCGCAGCTCGATCGCGAGATCCGGATACAGCACCGCACGACCGTGCGCGATCGGCGGTGGATCGAGCGTGACCTCGACGGCCGCGCGGCGAAGCTGTCGCGTAAGCCGCTGTGCCGCGCTCGGCGTGCCTCGGGCGTCGGACGCCGGAGGGAGGAGCACCGGCGAGGTCAGCCGCAGTGCAGCCGGCCCGTGGCCGAAGTCGCAGTCGAGCTCGAGCTCGAACCGTGGAGCTGCGGCGAGGAGCGGCATCAACGCGGCCAGCGCACGGCCATAGACGCTGGTGGCGTGGAACAGCGCGAGTGGCCCTGTGATCTGCAGCTCGGTGACCGCGCCATCGACGGTGACCGTGCTGATCAGGCCGTAGCGCGCGGCCATGCGGATCAGCTCGTGCGCCTCGCCCCACACGCGAAGGCGGAGCTCGCGGGCGCGGCGCACGGCGCGCTGGAGCCGGTCGAGGTTCGCATATGCGGCGAGGCGGAGCTCGGCGGGGCGGCCATCGGGCAGGGTCACCGGGCGTTCGTTTGCGAGATCGATCCACATCAGCTCGCGGACCGCGTCGGCATCGAGGCCAAGCCGGTCGCCCGCGGCGGTGAGGCGCTCGAGGCAGGCGGCGTCGTCGAGCGCCGGTACGCCGAGCACGAGGGCGCGGACCTTGCGGGCGATCCGGCTGCGCTCGGCGCCGCCCCCGATCAGGCGGCGCAGCGCTCCGAGCATGGCGGCGACACGCGCCGCACCGATCGGTGTGTGCTCGAGCCGCTCGCGCAGCACGCGCCACGGCTGCCCAGTGGTGGCGACGACGTGATCGAGCACCGCGGAGATCCACGGCAGGTCACGCGCATCGTAGAGGCGGACCTCGGTGGGGAGGGCGGCGGCGCTCACGGTACACCTCCGATCCGTGCCGCGTTCGGCGCCGCGGTCAGGCCCGCCCGCCGGCGCTCGACCGCCGCGACCTCGGTGGTCTCGGACACCGCGAGCTCGTAGATCTGCGCGCGCTTTCCCGGGCGGGGCCGCAGCACGCGGCCGATCCGCTGGATGTGGCGACGAGCGCTGGCGGTTCCCCCGACCACGATCGCGACCTCGGCCTCGGGGACATCGAGGCCCTCGTCGAGGACCTGCGAGGACACAAGGACGTCGAGCTCGCCGCGCTCGAACCGCGCGAGGGCGAGCGCCCGCTCGGCGCGAGTGATCTCGTGCGTGATCGGCATGACCAGGAGCTCGCGCGCGATCGCGTACGCGGTGGCGTTGTCGCCGGTGAACAGCAGGGTGCGCTGGCCGGCGTGGAGCGCGAGCAGCTCGCGCAGCGCGCGTTGCTTGCCCTCGGGGTACGCGAGGATCGCGCGATAGGTCCGCCAGGCCGCGAGCGCCTCGCGCCCCGACGCGGTCTGCCGGGCCGCGCGGACGAACTCTGCCCAGCTCGCACCGGGCCGCGCGCGCTGGAGCGGAGCGTAGACGCTGGTGAACTGCGCGCGGGCATCGCGGTAGCGCAGCCGCTCGGGGAGCGTCAGCGCGATCGGCACCGTGGTCAGCCGGAACGGCGCGAGCGCATCTCCCACCAGCTCGTCGATCGAGAGCGCATAGCTCACCGGCCCGA
>JAYVRN010000854.1:0-3135 GCA_043776275.1 Myxococcales bacterium
CGATCGGCGGAGAGGTCGAGGTGATCGCCGGCGGCGGCACGCAAGTGACGTCGCGGGAGGAAAGTCCGAGCTTCGAAGGGCAGGGTGCTGGCTAACGGCCAGTCGAGGTGACTCGCAGGACAGTGCAACAGAAAGTAAACCGCCTGTGAAAGCAGGTAAGGGTGAAACGGTGCGGTAAAAGCGCACCGCCTCGTCGGTGACGGCGAGGGCACGGCAAACCCCACACGAAGCAAGACCAGACAGGGGTCGTGCGGCCCGCACGATGACTCCGGGTTGGTCGCTGGAGCCCATCAGCAATGGTGGGCCTAGATGAATGATCGCCACGACACAGAACTCGGCTTACCGACCTCTCCGCCGAGCGAGCCTTTTTCTTCGTTCAGATCTTCGTTCAATTCATCGCCAGCAGGCGCGCGACATCGCGTGCCAGGGCGGTCGCTGCGTACGGCTTCTCGATCAGCGCGGCGCCCCTGGCGATCAGCGCCTGCGCCGCGGCATCGTCCGCATAGCCAGTGGCGATCAGGACCGGTACGTCCCCGAGCGCACGTAGCCGGTCGAAGCACTCCGGTCCGCTCATCACGGGCATGCCCATGTCGAGGATCACGAGGCCGATCGCGTGCGCGTGCGCGGCGAACACGGCGAGGGCCTCCTCACCATTCGTGGCCTCGAGGACGGTGAGGCCGCGGCGCTCGAGGATCCGCCGGGTGCCGCTGCGGACGAGCGGCTCGTCGTCGACGACGAGGACGGTGGCGCGCGAGGTCCGCGGCTCGATCGGGGGAGGTGGGGGGAGCGCGGGGCGTGCGGTGGTCCGAGGCAGGTGGATCGTGAAGGTCGATCCGGCGCCGACCGACGACTCCACGGTGACCGCGCCGCCGTGCGCCGTGACCACCCCCCACACCATCGACAGGCCGAGGCCCGTGCCCTTGCCGAGCTCCTTGGTGGTGAAGAACGGCTCGAACACGCGCATCCGCGTGGTCTCCGTCATGCCGCAGCCCGTGTCCTGGACGACGAGCCGCACGTACGAGCCAGGCGCGAGGCCGCGCGCGCTCGCCGCGTCGGCGGACAGCTCGACCGGGGCGGAGCTCAGGGTCAGGGTCCCGATCCCGTTCATCGCATCGGCAGCGTTGAGGGCGAGGTTCATGATCAGCTGCGACAGCTGATGCGGATCGGCCTCGATCTGCACGCCACTGGCGCCGAGCGTGGTGACGATCTCGAGCGACTTGGGCAGCGTTCGCGACAGCAGCGGCAGGACCTCGCGGAGGGTGACGTCGAGCTCGAGCACCGCGAGGCGATACTGGCCGCGCCGCGAGAAGGCGAGGAGGCCACGCGTGAGCTCCGCGCCGCGCTCCGATTGCGCCACGATGTGCACGAGATCGGCCCTCGCCGACGTGGTCTGTGGCTCCGCGAGCTGGAGCTCGGCGAGGCTGCGGATCGATGCGAGCACGTTGTTCATGTCGTGCGCCAGGCCCGCGGCGAGCGTCCCCGCGACCTCGAGGCGTTGTGCGTGCATCAGCTGCTCCGAGAGCGCCGCGCGATCGCGCTCGGAGCGGCGGAGCTCGGCGAGCTGTTGCTCGGCACGCACGAGTGATCCGAGCAGCAGCCGATGGAACAGGAACCCGACGAGCTGTGCGCCGCCGACCGCGAGGAGCGACATCGCCCCGGCGTCGCCCGGATCGCGCAGCACCATCGGGATCCAGGTCAGGTCGATCAGCGCGTAGGCCCCGATCACCCACGCGGAGCGCAGGCTGATCGCGGCCGCGATGATCTCGATGATCAACACCACGGTCAGCAGGGACCCGCCTACGAAGTACTCCGACAGCAAGGTGCCCAACGTCGGCAGGCCCCAGATCAGCGCGAGTGCGATGTGCCCCCACCGTGGAGCCAACCGGCGCTGCGCGAGTGTCCACGCCAGCCACGCCGTGAATGGGATCGCGATGGCATTCCAGGCGATCACCGCTCCCGCGAGAGGAACTCCCGACGGGCCACTGACGACCACGGCGAGGACCAAGCCGAACAGGACATACGGCGCGAGCACGCGGGCGCGGTCGAGCGCGATCGGCGCCAACAGGTGGTCATGGTCGGCGGCGGTACGCACGGGGTCGATCGGACGAATCGACCATCTTGGCCGGGTAGTGAGAGGCCGGTGGGGGCGGTGGAGGTGCTGCCCCGGCGGCACCCGTGATACCGTGATCCTGGGGTCATGGATCGGCGCTCTCCTGTCCACGAGATCGTGAACGCGTTGTGGAATGCCCTCCACGCGCTGGGCGCATCTGCGGAGACCTCCGACATCGAGCGCTGGGGCTTCTCGGTTCATGCGGCCCTGTCTGCCGCTGGGCGCGAGTTCCACAACCACGACCACGTCGTGGACCTGCTCACCGATGGCGATCCTCTCGAGGTGATCGCGGCGCTCTATCACGACGCGGTCTACATCCAGGTCGATCAGGGACCGCCACGCTCGATGCGCGAGGAGCTGTCACCGCTCCTGGCGCAGAGCACCGAGGGCTGGCGCATCTTGCCGGCCGCCGCCGCGGGCGTCTCGGGCGAGGTGCTCTCGGTGTTCGGCCGCCAGGTCGGAGACATCGTCACGCCGACCACCGGGCTCAACGAGTTCGCCTCGGCGCTGGTCGCGTCGGTCCAGCTCCAGGACGTGCTGTACCGCGAGCAGCGGATCGCGATCGCCGCATGCATCGAGCAGACGATCCCGTTCCGCGAGGATCCGGTGACGGAGCTGCACAAGCGCCTGCGCTTGCTCGGGCTGGCGGGCGACGCCCTCGAGGAGACCGTGCGGCGTGCCGTCCGCGTCGGCAATCGTGATGTCGACAACTTCGCCGACAACGATCCGGCGCGGTTCCTCGACAACACGTGGAAGCTCCTGCCCGAGAGCAATCCGGCACTCCACTCGCCGATGGTCTACACGGTGCGTGACTATCGGATCGCGCTCCAGAAGATGGAGAGCTTCCTCGCCTGGCTCCCGGCCGAGCGCGTGTTCCACACCTGGGGCAGCGAGCCGAGCCCGCAGATCCACGCGCGCCGTGTGGCCCGGACCACGGGCAACCTCCAGCTCGCCGTCCGCTATCTGCGCGCGAAGCTGTACTCGATTGGCCTGGTCGAGGCGATCGCGGAGATCACCGGCGGCGA
>JAYVRN010000855.1:0-10688 GCA_043776275.1 Myxococcales bacterium
GGCGCGCGCTCGGAGTTGACCTCGCCGGGGATCGGGATGTGGAGGTTGCGATCGCTGTCGAACTCCGCCCCGACGATCGGCGTGCCCGGGAGGCCGGAGTACAGCTGGAACCGGCCACCGAGCGTCCAGTGCCCGTGTCGCCAGCTGAGCGCGGCGTTCATGCTGTGCGGCTGATCGTAGTCGAACAGCCGCGCCTTGCCGCCGGGCGCATCCACGCGCGTGGAGTTCGAGTACGAGTATCCGAACATCCCGAACCAGGTCTTGCCGTTGCTGAGGATCGCGAGGATCTCGGCGCCCTTGCTGCTGCCCCGGCCGTTGTTGCCGAGCGAGCCATCCACGTTGTGCGTGATCAGCTGCGTGCGATCGGTGTAGTAGAGCGAGCCCTGCACGCGCACGCCGGGGATCGGCAGCAGCTCGAGCCCCATCGTGAGCTGGCTCGATTTCTCGGACTGGACGTCCTTCTGCAGGAACTCGGACTGGAACTCGGGAGGCCGCCGGTACATCCCCGCGCCGAACCGGGACGTCAGGCCCTTGCGGATCTTGACCTGCAGCTCGCCGCGCGGCTGGACGACGACTTCGCGCGCACGCCCGAACGCATCCGCGCGCAGGCCCGTGGTCACGCGCACGCGCGGATCGAAGTTCGCGGCCACCGTGGTCCACGCCGCGAAGTCCGGGAACCACACCGAGCCCTTGAACCGGCTGCTCGTGTCCTTTGGATCGTACGGCGGGAACGGCTCACCCTCGCGACGCTCGAGGGGAATCGCGAGGTCCGTGGTGGAGTGCCCGATCTGCGCCTCGGCACCCGAGCTCCACACCACGTCGGTGAGGCCGATCGCCGTGGGCTCGCTCCGCGTGGCCGTGATCCGCGGCGTGACCAGCGGCGTGAACACCTTGAGCTTCTGATACAGCCCGATCTCGGTGTCCTGATCCGACAGCATCCCCGACAGCGCGAGCGTGGCCGACCACGGCCCCTGGTGATACTTCGCGGCCGCCGTCAGCCGGATGAATCGCGTGCGGGCGTACAGCCGCTTCGCCGCAGCATCCTCGTTCTTCGTCGTGTATAGCTCGAACACGTCGTTGGTCCCCACGCTCGAGAGCGAGAGGTTCCACTTCGAGCTCAGCTCGTGGTCGAAGCGCAGCTGCTCGTCCCAGTACGACGGCACCGTGGTCAGCGAGAGATCCACGCTGCTCGGGATCACCAGCGGGAGCACGAAATCGATCACCGATCGCCGCAGCGCGATCATGTACCGGGTCTTCGCCCCGATCGATCCCTGCGAGATCAACCCGCCATCGATCAGCGACAGCTCGGCCTGCGTGGACCGATCTTCATTCCCCGGTCGCGTGGTCAACAGCACGATCCCCGACGACGATCTGCCATAAGCGACGTCGAACCCGCCCGGGATGAACGTCAGCGACTGGATCGATTCCGTGGGCACGATCGCGCGGAACCCGAACGGGTGAAACAGCAGCGGGATCTCGAAGTCATCGATCAGGACCTTGGAGTCCTGCGGCGAGGCTCCGCGGATCACCACCCCCGAGTACCCGAGCGGCACCTGGAGGTTGACCACGCCGGGCATCGCCGTCAGCGCGCGCACCACATCGCCACCCGTGCCGGGCAGGCGCTGGAGCTCGTCGCGATCGAGCTGCGCCGCGCCCGTGGCCGCGGTGGGCGCCTGGCCTGCCACCTGGATCTTCTCGGTCGATTCGAGGAGCAGCACCACGTCGTCGAGCACGGGCCCGGTCACGGTCGCCAGCGCGGCGCCGTACTTGTCGGAGTTGACGATCAGCGTCGCGCCGATCGGGGCCTCGACCGTGAACGTGCCATCGCGGCCGGTCTTCACCACGTCCGTCGAGCCCTCGACGTTCAGCACCGCACCGCGGATCGGCCGACCCAGCGGATCGATCACGCGCCCCGTCACCGTGATCGGCGTGGCCTCCGGCGCGACGCTCCCCGTGGGCGCTGCGGCCCCGGCTGGTCCCGGCGGCGCAGGCGCTGCTGGTCCTGTCGGCGCTGGCGGTGCTGGCGGTGCTGGCGCTACTGGCCCGCCCTCATCGGCGGCCGCGAGCCCGCCCGAGAGCAAGACCGCGGAACCGACGACGAGCGCGCGGAGCATGTCCACGCCGAGCCTAACATTCACCCGCTGGTCGTGCCGCCGAGGCCCATCGCGGAATATCCCTTGTCGACGTAGACCACCGTGCCGGTGATCCCGCTCGCGAGCGAGCTGCCGAGGAACGCCGCCGTCACCCCGACCTCCTCCGCGGTGATCGCCTCCTGCAGCGGTGCGGTGCGCGTGGCATACGCGATCATCTGATCGATCGGCCCGATCGCCTCGGCCGCGCGCGAGCGATACGGCCCCGGCGAGATCACGTTGACCCGGTGCCCCCACCTCCTCCCCGCCTCGTACGCCAGCACGCGCGCATCGGACTCGAGCGCCGCCTTCGCCGACGACATCCCGCCGCCATACCCCGGCACCACCCGCTGCCCCGCCAGGTACGAGAGGCACACGAACGAACCTCCCGGGCGCATCAGCGGCCCGAGGTGCTGCACGAGCGAGACGTTCGAGTACGCCGAGACCGAGACCGCGCCGAGATAGCCCGCGCGTGAGGTCTCGAGCAGCGGCCTCGTGACCTCCGCACCGTTCGCGAGGCTGTGCACCACGAGATCCACGCCGCCATCCGCCGCGACCGCAGCCGCGAGCCCCGACACCGTGAAGTCCCCCATGTCCTGGTACCGGCGGTGGTCGCGGACCGCGGCCGGCACCTCGGCGAGCCGATCGAACTCGGCATCGAACGGATAGATCGCCGTGAACGCGAGCCGCTTCCCATCGCGCAGCGTCAACAGCGGCTCGGAGCTCGGCCGCGCGAGCATCAGCTTGAACATCTTGATCAGCGGCGGCCAGGTCGCCACGGCCACCGTCGCGCCCGCTTCGGCCAGCGCCCTGGCGATCCCGAACCCGAGGCCACGCTCATCGCCCACCCCGGCGACCAGCGCGTGCTTCCCGGTGAGGTCGATCGCCAGCATCGGGCTGTTCATCGCCCGGAAGCGACGCGGCGGCAACCGCCTCACG
This sequence comes from Myxococcales bacterium, assembly GCA_043776275.1. Lineage (GTDB taxonomy): Bacteria > Myxococcota_A > Polyangia > Haliangiales > Haliangiaceae > JABFXX01. The sequence continues at coordinate 3,069 of JAYVRN010000855.1, forward strand.
CTAGAGTTCCGCGCGTGTCGCGCAACGTCTTCGCATCGGGCCTCGCACTCGGCCTCCTGTTCAGCTTCGCCGGCTGCATCAACCAGGCGGCCAAGGCGATCAACCCACCTCCCGAGGGTGGCGGCACGCTGACCTGCGCGCAGATCGTGGAGACCTGCGATAGCACCTGCTCCGATCCACTCTGCCTCCATAGCTGCAGCAACCAGGGCACCGCCGAAGGCACCCAGCAGCACGATGCCGTGCTCGCGTGCGGCGAGCGCAACGGCTGCACCAACGAAGCGTGCATGCGGACCAGCTGCACCGCCGAGGTCGAGACCTGCCAGGGCCCGGAGCAGCCGCCCGAGCTGCCGATCGTCGAGCCGCCGCCACCGCAGTAGCCGCGAAGTCTCGCGCGGACTACGGCGCGGAGTCTCGCGCGGACGCGGCGCGAAGTCTCGCGCGGACCTACGGCGCGGTCGCGGCGCGCGTGGCCCCGGCCGCGGGTGCCAGCTCGTGAGCGCAGGTGTCGGCGACATCGAGCGCGAGCCCCTCACGGAGCGCCGCGCTGGCGATCCGGATGCACGGCACATCGATCACCTCGAGGATCGTCGCGAACACCGCGGCGCCGGCCGCGATGGTGTCGAGGCGCGCGGGCCCGACGCCCAGCGCCGCGAGCTCGGCGGGTGTGGCGATGGCGAGCGTGCGCGCGAGCTCGGCGACGATCCGCGAAGGCAGCCAGCCGCGAGCCTGCTCGGCGTGGCCTTGCCGGCGCGCGACCGCGAGCAACGCGCGGGCCGTGCCCGAGGACAGGACGACCTCGCTCGGCTCGCGCGCGGCGATCGCGAGCAGGCTCTCGTGCGCCGTGGCGATCACCGCGGCCCGCACGCGCGCGGCTTGATCGGGGCCCGGGAAGGCGCGGCCGAGCCGGAGTGCACCGAGGGGAAGGCTGGACGCGGAGCTCAGCACGCCGCGCTCTCCGAGCATGCACTCGAGCGAGCCGCCTCCCAGATCGAACACCGCGAGGCGTCCGTCGGGATCGGCGCTCTCCGCACGCACCGCGCGGAACGTCAACCGCGCCTCTTCGACGCCCGAGATCACGGTGACGTGGAGATCGAAGCGGCGCTTGACCTCGTCGAGGAAGTCCGCGGCATTGCTGACCTCGCGGAACACGCCGGTGGCCACGGTGACCGGCTTGCGGCCATCGATGCGGGCGAGCAGCGTCTCGATCGCTTCGAGGCCGCGCGCGAATGCCGCGGGACTGATCACGCCGTCGGCGAAGGCGCTCTCGCCGAGGCGCGCCGGCACGCTCGCATCGAACAGCGGCATCAGCGCGTGCCCGACGACGTCCGCCGTCAGCACGTGAAACGTGTTCGAGCCCAGGTCGAGGACATCGATCCGCATCCCCCAAGGCTGACAGACCCGTTCCACAGCCCGGGCTCGGCTCTGTGACGGCGCTGTCACAAGCTGGGATCGGCCCGGCCTGCGTGCGCTCAGCCACGCCGCTCAGCGGAGCAGGACGGAGTTCGTGACGCCGGAGAGGTACACCGCTCGTGGGGTCGCGACCACGCGCGGGCTCCCCGCTCCGACGACCCGCAGGCGCGACCAGATCGTCCCGTTCCAGTTGAGCGCATCGGCGACGCCACCCACCACCCAGATGTCGTCGGGCCCGGTGGCGCTGATCGATTCTCCGCGCGCGACCGGCTCGGCGCGCCACACCCCGGCTGCCCGGATCGCGCCGCCCATGGGCCCCGCCGCATAGACCCCACCACTGCCATCGAACGCGATCGCGTGCAGCGGTGCGGCGCCGCGATAGACCTCCGCCCAGGTCGTCCCCGTCAGGCGCCACACCACGCCCTCGGTGCCGCATGTGCCCGCCGCGAGGATCTCGGTGCCCTCACCCTCGATCTCGTACAGATTGCAGCCCGTCATGCCGGCGGGGGGTGTCAGCTCCTGCCACGCACCACCACCGGTCAGCGCGAGGCCGAGCTGATCCTCACCGACCACCAGCAACACCGGGCTGCCCGTCGGCGGCGCCCACAGATCCATGATCACCTGCGTGTCGGGCCGGGGCGCCGTGAGCGAGAACCCGGTGCCGTCCCAGTGCTCGATGTTGTCTCCGTCGGAGACATAGGCGTTCTGCGGGCTCCGCCCGGCGATCACGTGCACCTCGAGCGAGCCGGCACTTGGATACCCCCAGAGTCCACCCTCCTCGGGGAACAGCAACACGCCGACATCCGCGGCGGCGATCGATCCATCCGCGAACCTCTCGAGATCGTCGGCGGTCCGCACGTCGTCGCGGCGACTGTACTCGCGGCCCGTGTACTCGTACACGCCGTTGCCCGCGACGTAGAGGTGCGTGCCATCTGCCATCACGAAGCCCGTGATCGGCGCATCGAACTCCTCGCTCACGCCGGCAAGGATCCTCTCGAGGATCGCCGTGTACCCGCCGAGGTAGATCGTGCCGCCATTGACGAACACCCCTTCGATCGTCCCGGTGGTCAACTGCGTGGCTGCACCCGCGCCGACGTAGCGCAGCAGCCCGTCATAGAACGTCCCCACGAGGTACTCGCCCGGCAGGAACGCGACGGCGAGGATCGTGCTCGGCGCACCGAGGACCCGGGTCCACGTGGTGCCCGTGCCCGTGTACCGCAGCAGATCGTTCGGAGGCGCGGTGCCGGATCCCGTATCCACCGCGATGAACACGTCGCTACCGCTGGTCCACATCCCTTCGCAGTCGTTGGTCGCGATGTTCCGGATCATGGACCATGCGCCGCCACCAGGAGGCCTGCGGTACACGGTGCATCCGGCGCCGGGCTCGGTCATCACGTACAGCGCGTCATCGGCCGCGAGCGCGACCCTCCGCGGTGCGCCGTTCAGCGTCTCGGTATCGACCTCGGTGAAGGCGCCCCCCGTGCTCGCGTACACCGCGCCACCCGTCCAGGTCACGACCTCGTGCGCGTTGCCCGTGATCCCCAGGAAGTAGAACGCGGGCGCCGGGAACGTGACCGTTGCCTGGCCGGAGGTGATCACCTGAGCCGTGCCCTGATCGGCGCTGATCAGCGCGAACCGCGTGCCATCCGTCCAGCCCGAGTCCACCGCATCCGGGAGGATCCTGCGCCAGCCGAACCGCACGCACGTCCCCACCACGTCGAGCGAGCACCGATCCGTACAGGACGGGAGCCCGAGATCGAAGCCATAGTCCACGCAGTCCACGCCCGAGACCGCGCCATCGCACTGCTCGCTGCCCTCGACGATCCCATCACCGCATCGCGCCGGCACGCAGGCGCCGCCCGAGCACGCCCCCGTGAACAGCGGCGTCACGCACGATGCGCCCTCGACCATCGCCTCGCACGCCGTGACCGCATCGACGCTCGCGCACTGGCCGGACTCGAGGCAGACGCTGTCCGCGCTGCACAGCAGGTCGCCGCAGGCCACGAGGTTCGGCTGGACGCACCCCACCGCCGCGCAGCCGAGGAGGACGACCCAAGCCCATCTCATCACTATCCCATCGTATCAGCGCCGGGACAGCGCGAGGCGCCCTAACGCGAGGCGCGTTCGAGCGCAGGCCGATACAGGGCCGAGGCGTTGCCGATCACCGCCGTGCCATGCGCCGGCAGCACGTTCTCGTAGGTCTCGTCGAGCAGCGCGCGCAGCTGCGCCTTGGGTGGCGCGCAGCGCTTGAGCCAGCCGGGCCCGATGTTGTGGGGCTTCAGGAACCCCATCAACCGCATCATGATCTTCGCGAGCGGCGAGAAGAACTCGTCGGGCTTGGACCAGTGCTGCAGGCAATCGCCGCTGATCATCGTGCCGCCATGCCGCGGCAACAGCAGCAGCCCCTCGGGTGGCTGCGAATCGATCACGAAGAGCTTCGCCCCGGCGATCGGCCCCGCATCGCTGCTCCCCGCCGTCATCTCGCCCGTGGCCTCAAAGTACGTGTCGGGCGAGCCGCCGCCGAGGCCGGCCGTATAGCGCTGACCGACCACATTCCAGACCTTGGCCTTGTAGTGGTCCGCGTAGAACGGATCGTCGAGCCCGTGGTTGCCGGCGAGGCGGACGACGTCGGTGACCTTGCCGAGCTTGTCGAGCGCCGCGAGCCCCGCCTCGTCGAGGCGGACCGAGTTGACGAGCACGAGCCGCTCGCCCTCGCGCACCACCGTCATGTTGCGGCTGAACCGCACGGGCAGGCGGCCGGGCAGCTTCATCCCGCCCGTGACGAGGAACAGGTCGGGGAACACCTCGACGAGCGGGCCGTGCGGGAGCGCGGGAGCGAAGGGACGTGGCGTGAGGGCCATGGGGTGGACTCTACGCGCAGGGCAGGGCTTGACGCTCGGGTGGCGTCGGCAAGTTGAGGCCTTGAAAGCGCCGCGGCTCTCGATCGACGGCGGCCTCAGTTCGACGCGATGGCGTCAGCGTTGGCTCCGCTCGATCCGCTCGATCCGCTCGATCCGCTCGATCCGCTCGATCCGCTCGATCCGCTCGTGGAGGCTGTGCGCGGCACTCCCTTGTCGGCCCCGCCAACGAGCAGGCCAGCCAGTCCCGTCATGAGCGCCGCCAGGGAGTCGCGCGAAGGCATGGCGAACGAGAGCCGCCGCTTGCCTGATTCGTCGGCGACGATCTTCGCGTCGAACGTCGCGCGCAGCTCATCCCCGAGCCCGCCGTCCGTTCCGCGCCCTCCCACGATCTCCCCGAGGAGCTCGAGCGCCGTGCGTACGAACGTGCTCCCTGCGATCGCCAGCCGATCGTTGGCCGCCGCGAGCGAGGCCGTCTCCTTGACAGTCTCGTCTACGGGCGCTTCGGGCTTCGCCCCGAGGAGGATCTCGAGCTTTTGCTTGATGTCCTCCGATTGCGTTCGAACATCCACGTCGACGACCCGTGAATCGGGATCGAGGGCAGCCATCGCCAGCTCGCGCTTGGACGACAGCGTGGTCAGGAGGTTTTCCTCGAGTGTCTGCTCCGTGACGAGCACGAACACGGAGACCGGCTGTGTCTGGCCCATGCGGTGTGCGCGCGCGATGCGTTGCTCGAGGACGGCGGGGTTCCAGGGCAGGTCGACGTTGATGACCGTGTTCGCCGCCTGGAGGTTCAGACCGGTGCTCCCGGCGTTGGTCGTCAAGAACAGGCGGATCTTCGCGTCCGACTGAAACTGCGACACGAGGGCCTGCCGCTTGTTCTGCGGAACGGAGCCGTCGAGGCGCACGAAGCCCAGCTTTCGCTTCGCGAGCAGCGGCTCGATCAGATCGAGCATGGTCGTCCACTCCGAGAATACCAGGACCTTGCGATCCGGCTCGGCCGCGATCCCGTCGAACAGCTCGCCGAGCCTCTCGAGCTTCGTCGACCAGCCGGGCGGCTGCTTGTCGACGAGGAACGTGCTGTTCGCCGCCATCCGACACATCAGCAGCGCCATGCGAAGGCGGAGCAGATCCATCTCGGTGAGGTACGGCTTGCGGACGATCTTGGCGACCGTCTGCATGTGCGCGTCGTGCAGGTCCTTCTGCTCGGCGGTTGGCGGGATCCGCATGATCTCGACCGTGCGAGGCGGTAGCTCGAGCCGGACCGACTCGCGCGTCCGGCGCAGCAAGATCGGCCTCAGCCGCTCGCGAAGATCGTCGAGCTGCTTGAAGCCGAGGAGCTTGCCATCCTCGTCCCGGCGGTGATGGCGGTGCTGGAACCGAAAGCTCGGGCCGAGCCGATGCGGATCGACGAACGCGACGACGGAGTGGAGATCGTCGAGACGATTCTCGAGCGGCGTGCCTGAGAGCACGAGCGCGAACCGCGAGACGAGCCCCTTCACGACGCGGCTCGTCTTCGCTTCCCAGTTCTTGATGCGCTGGCCCTCGTCCAGGATGATCAGATCCCAGCGTGCCTTCTCGATGTGCAGGATGTCCTTGAGCACCTGTTCGTAGTTGCAGATCGTAAAGAACGCATCGCCTGCATAGGCGGACGCACGGCCACGCGCCGGTCCGGCGACGATCTCGGTGCTGCGCCCGGAGAACCGCTGGATCTCGCTTCGCCACTGTGACTTGAGTGACGCAGGACAGACGACGAGCACCTTGCGAACCTCGGCCTCGCGCGCGAGGAGCTCGGCGACGCCGACCCCCTGGATGGTCTTGCCGAGGCCCATCTCGTCGGCGAGGATCGCGCGCCCGGCACCGGCAGCGAACGCGATCCCGTCGAGCTGGAACGGCAGGAGCGGTTGCCTGAGCAGCGTGGTCCGGAGTGGATGGTTGTCGGGCGCGCGCCGGATCTCTCCGACGAGCTTGCCGAGCCTCGCCGCCAGCAACCGCCGCTGGATCATCTCCTCCGCGTCGGGTGTGACGAAGAACGCGTGTCCAGCCGCCTCCAGCTGGCTCAGCCTGCGGACGAGATCCGCAGGCGCGATCGGGTTGCGCAGGAGCGGGGCCACGATGGCCTGCGCTTCGGCCGAGAGCCGCTTGGGCACGGCGACGGCGAGCGAGACCCGATCTTCGTAGCGCAGGTGCACCGTGATCCGCGTGCGCACGTACGGCTTCTTGCGGGTGCGGGCAGGGAACGCCTTGGTCGTCCGCGCGAGCACCTTCATGATGTGCTTGCACGTCCCGAGCGTGTTCGTCCTGAAGTCCGGGCATGCGCAGTACGACACGCCCGGCGTCTCGCCGCGCAAAGCGACGCGGTAGGTCTTGCCGCTGGTCGCGCTGGTGACCGTGTAGTCGGTCCAGGGCCTCGATGGATCCGCCGCCTGGATCTTCATGCGCTCGGTCCTGGCGCGCTTCGCCCGCTCCTCGAGTGCCTGCTCGACGAGCTCGTCTTCCTCTCGTGGCCTCACCGTCTCGGGCGGAGGAGCCGCGAGGCCGAGATCGGTCTTCTGCTCGAGCAGGATCGAGAGCAGACCCGCGACGTGGACGCACGCACTCGTGCAGACGCTGCATGCAGTCTTCAAGCGTCCACGGGTCCCCGGGTCGAAGAAGATCCTCGAGGAGAGTCCGCCTCGCCCCGGCTCCCACGCGATCCGGGCCTGATGATCGTCGATCAGGAGGTCGTCTGGCGAGGACAGCTCGAGGCGGCCGCCACGGATCAGCAGTCGGCCCCCGTCGGGCCCCAGCATCTTGCATGCCTCGTCGAAGGACAGGTGCGAGAGTCGGTCGCGGATCGAGAGCGTGTCAGTTGGCTTGGCCAGCACGATGATGATCGTAGCGAAGCCGTGTGACACCCAGCGCGATCGGTGTCCGAGCTGCAACGACCCCTTGCTCGCCGGGCGAGATCCTGAGATCCAGGCGCATGATCCTGGCCGAGCAAGACGCCGCGCTGTTCTATCGCGCGTGGGGAGCGCTGCTGACGTGGGTGAACGGGGAGCGCAAGGTCGTCCCGCCGTTCCCGCGACCGACGCCCGGCCATCCCATCGATCCGTTGCTGGCGACGAAGGTCCGGGATGTCCTGTGGGCCGAGGACGCGCTTCGCGACCAGTTCCTGGTCGACAAAGCGGCCGAGCTCTCGGGTGCCGAGCGCGAGCTGATCGCGTCGTGGAAGCACCGGGTGCGTGGCAAGTTCGTGATCCTCAACCACCTCCAGAAGCACTCGATCTTCATGAGCGATGCCGCCTACTGCGTGCGCGGGATCTACACGCCGCTCGAGGTGATGTTCCCGTACGTCCCGATGTTCGTGGAG
>JAYVRN010000856.1:0-10643 GCA_043776275.1 Myxococcales bacterium
GCGGTGGCGGTGCCTGGGCTCGGCGCGGTGCCGGGGTGGGTCGCGGGCGGCGCGGCGGGTGGTGGCATCGGGGCGGCGTTCGGTGGAGCCGCCGGGTACGTCGGCGGTCTCGCCAAGGGCATCTACAACACGTGGGGGAAGTGATCGTCATGATGACCCTCCACCAGACCAGCGAAGAGACCGGCTACGGGACCATCGCCTCGATCGATCGTGACGCACTCGATGCCGTGACCGGCGGTGTCGATTGGGGCGAGGCGTTCTCGAGCGCCAAGACCGGCGCCGAGTACGGCGCGGCGACCGGTGCTGCGGTCGGCACGGTGGCCGGCGGGGTGATCGGCGCAGGCGCCGGCGCGGTGGCGGTGCCCGGGGTCGGCAGCGTGCCGGGCTTTGTCGCGGGCGGTGCGGCCGGCGGCGGCATCGGCGCCGCGTTCGGCGGGACGGCCGGCTACATCGGCGGCCTCGCCAAGGGCATCTACAACACCTGGGGCAAGTGACCGCGGTGTGGGTCGCCGACGAACCCGGTCACGGGCGCGTACGGCGGGCCGTGGAAGGTGCCCGCACGGCGGTGTTCCCCGGGCTCGGCATCGGTGCCGTCGTCGGGTTACTCGCGGGGATCCCGATCGTGATGTGCGGCGGCGCGGGTGCGATCGCGGCGATCGTTGTCGGCGCGGTGCACGCGCTGGTCCGCGGTCAGGGCTGACCGACGGGCTCGGTCACGGGTGCGAGCGCGGAGACCTGCTCGGTGGCGACCTCGCGCCACCATGGGTCTGGACCTTCGACGTGGGCGGGCTCGAACGGCGTGCCGAGGCGAGGTGTCAACACGCGCTGGCCGCTGGCGTGGGCGAGCTCGAGCAGCAGCTCCGCCGGCTGAGCCCATGGATGGAGGCCGAGGTCGAACGTGCTCCAGTGGACGGGGAGCATCGTCCCACCTCCGAGGAGCTCGAACGCGCGCAGGGCGTTCTCGGGGCCGAGGTGGATGGTCCCCCACGCGGGGTGCCATGCGCCGATCTCGAGCATCACCAGATCGAACGGGCCGTACTGTCGCCCCACCGTACCCAGCTCCGGCGTGAGGCCCGTGTCGCCGGAGAAGAAGACCTTACGGTTCGCGGTCTGGATCACCCACGACGACCACAGGGTGGCGTTGCGACCACCGATCCGCCCCGAGAAGTGCTGCGCAGGCGTCGCGGTGAAGGCGAGCGAGCCGCCGGGGAGGGTGTGCGACTCGTACCAATCGAGCTCGGTGATCAGCGCCGGATCGACGCCGAAGGCCTCGAGGTGCGCGCCGACGCCGAGCGAGGTGATCACGGGGACGCGGAGCTTCGCGAGCTCGATGATCGTCGGCTTGCAGAGGTGATCGAAGTGATCGTGTGACACCAGGATCGCATCGAGCCTGGGGAGCTGGTCCACCGTCACCGGCGGAGCGTGGAACCTGCGGGGGCCGGCGAACGACACCGGGCCGAGCCGCGCGCCGAACACCGGATCGGTGAGCACGCGGAGGCCATCGAGCTCGAGGAGCACGGTGGAGTGGCCGAGCCAGGTCACGCGGAACTTCGAGGACGAGATCTCGCGGGTCCACGCCTCGAGCGGCGACGCGACCGGGATCACGCCCGGCGGCTTGCGCTTGGCGCCGCCGAACAGGAACTCGCGCAGCACGGGGAGCTTGGGGCCGGAGAGCCCGGCGCTCACATCGAACGTGTTGCGGAACGAACCCTCCTTGAACTGACGGGAGGCGAGGGCTCGTTCACGACGCAGGCCGCTGAGGCGCATGGGGATCAAGTTGACCCCCAGGGCCGCGTTTGTCGAGGGCCTGACTCAGCTCGCGGTCGAGTCGCCGCTCTTCGGCGCCTCGGCGATCAGCGCTTCGGTCGTCAACATGAGCGACGCCACCGAGGCGGCGTTCTGCAGCGCGACCCGAACGACCTTGGTCGGATCGATCACGCCCGCGGCGATCAGATCCTCGTACACGCCGGTGGCCGCGTTGTAGCCGAAGCCATCCTTCGCCTCGCGGACCTGCGCCACGACCACCGCGCCCTCGACGCCGCAGTTCGCGGCGATCTGCCGCAACGGCTCCTCGAGCGCGCGCCGGATGATGTTGACGCCATAGCGTCGGTCATCCTCGAACTTCAGCGTCGACAGCACGCCCACGGAGCGCAGGAGCGCTACGCCGCCACCGGGGACGATGCCCTCCTCGACGGCCGCGCGCGTGGCATGCATCGCATCCTCGACGCGCGCCTTCTTCTCCTTCATCTCGATCTCGGTCGCAGCGCCGACCTTGATGATCGCGACGCCGCCGACGAGCTTGGCGAGCCGCTCCTGGAGCTTGTCGCGGTCGTACTCCGAGGTGGTCTCCTCGATCGTGACGCGGAGGCTCTTGACCCGCGCCTGGATCGCTTCCTTCGTGCCGCTACCCTCGATCAGGGTGGTGTGGTCCTTGTCGACGGTGATCCGCTTGACGTGACCGAGATCCTCGAGCTTCAGGTTCTCGAGCTTGAGGCCGAGATCCTCCGTGATCGCCTGGCCACCCGTCAGGGCCGCGAGGTCCGCGAGCATCGCCTGGCGGCGGTCGCCGAAGCCGGGCGCCTTGACCGCACACACCGAGAGCGTGCCGCGCAGCTTGTTGACCACGAGGGTGGCGAGCGCCTCGCCATCGACGTCCTCGGCGATGATCAGCAGCGGCTTGCCGGACTTCGCGACGAGCTCGAGGAGCGGGAGCATCTCCTTCATGTTCGAGATCCGGCGCTCGTAGAGCAGGACGTAGGCGTCCGAGAGGACCACCTCCATCCGTTCGGCATCGGTGACGAAGTACGGCGAGACGTACCCGCGATCGAGCTGCATGCCCTCGACGACCTCGAGCACGGTCTCGATCGACGTGGCCTCCTCGACCGTGATCACGCCCTCCTTGCCGACCTTGTCCATCGCCTCGGCGATCAGCGTGCCGATCGTGGTGTCGCCGTTCGCGCTGATGATGCCGACCTGGGCGATCTCCGCCTTGCCGCGGGTGGGCTTCGACATCTTGACCAGCTCCGCCACCACGGCGGTGACGGCGGCATCGATGCCGCGCTTGATGTCCATCGGGTTCGCGCCTGCGGCGACGAGCTTGGCGCCCTCGACGTAGATCGCCTGGGCGAGCACCGTGGCGGTGGTGGTGCCATCGCCGGCGATGTCGGAGGTCTTCGACGCGACCTCCTTGACCATCTGCGCGCCGAGGTTCTCGAAGCGATTCTCGAGCTCGATCTCCTTGGCGACGGTGACGCCGTCCTTGGTGATCGTCGGTGCGCCGTACGACTTCTCGATCACGACGTTGCGGCCGCGCGGTCCGAGGGTGACCTTGACCGCGTTGGCGAGGGTGTCGAGGCCCCGAGCGATGTGGTGGCGGGCGTTGGTGTCGAACAGGATCTGTTTGGCGGACATCTGGACGCTAGCCCTCCACGATCGCGAGGACTTCGTCTTCACTGACGATGATGTGGTCCTGGCCGTCGATCTTCACTTCCGAACCCGTGTACTTGCCGATCAGGATCTTGTCGCCGGCCTTCACGGTCATCGGCTGGAGCACGCCCTTGTCGAGCATCTTGCCGGTGCCCACCGAGATCACCAGCGCCTCCATGGGCTTCTCCTTGGCGTTGTCGGGGATGAACAGACCGCCGGCGGTCTTGTCCTTCTCGACGATTCGGGTGGCAACGATCTTGTCGTGTAGCGGGCGGATCTTCATGGGGCACCATGGCCCTTCGCCGCGGAAGCACAACGCCTCCACACCACGATCGTGTCACGTCGTGGGCGATTCGCGTCCGGGGAGGCTGTGGCGCCGTACGAAGTCGTCGATCAGCTCGCGGGCGATCGAGAGCTTGGGTGGCACGGTGGGCAGCTCGTCGGGAGCGAACCAGCCGGCGTCCATGATCTCGGTGGGGTCCGGAACCACCTCGCCGCTCGCCCAGCGGGCGGTGAAGCCGATCATCAACGAGTTCGAGAACGGCCACGGCTGGCTGCCGAAGTAGCGGATGTCGGCGAGCTCGATCGAGGCCTCCTCGCGGATCTCCCGCACCACGCACTCCTCGAGCGTCTCCCCGACCTCGACGAAGCCCGCGAGCGTGGAGAAGAACGGCATGCGGGTCCGCGCGTTGCGGGCGAGCAGGCAGCGGCCCGCGCGTTCGACCAGCACGATCACCGCCGGCGACAGGCGAGGGTAGGCCCCGTGTCCGCAGGTGACACAGCTGCGGAGACGCTCGGCGCTGGAGCGCTCGGTGGTGGCGCCGCAGCGGCCGCAGTGGGCATGGTCGTGCTCCCACGCGGTGAGGCCCAGGGCGCGCGTGGCGATCGCGAACTCCTCGTCGGTCAGGGCACCGAACAGCTGGCGCAGCGGCAGCTGTTCGGTGCCCGCGGGCGGTGCCTCGGTGCCGAGCAGGCGCGCGAAGCATGGCTGACCATCGAGGTCGCCGAGGTAGAGCGCGTTGCCGGCGTCGCCGCTCGGAACCATCGGGCGCGCGTCGCGGATCACGTGCAGCGCTTGCCCCGAGATCACGAACAGGAGGCCGTGGGTGTGCGATGTCGTCACGCCAGGGGTGAACACCCCTGCCGCTTAGCACGGCCGAACACGGAGGACTTCAGTGCTAAGAAGGTTCGTGATCACCCCGCAACGCGCGCTCCCCTCCGGCACCGATCCGCATGCGGGGGCCTGGTCGTGAGCGAGTTTCCGGCCGAGGGCGGCTGTGACTGCAAGGCCATCCGCTACCGGCTGTCGACCGCGCCGATGTTCGTCCACTGCTGTCACTGCCGGTGGTGTCAGCGCGAGACCGGCTCGGCGTTCGCGATCAACGCCCTGATCGAGGCGGGGCGCGTGAACGTGCTGACCGGGACGCCCGAGGTGATCTCGACGCCCTCGGAGAGCGGGCGCGGCCAGCAGATCTCGCGTTGCCCGACCTGCAAGATCGCGGTGTGGAGCACGTACAGCTTCCCCACCGTGAAGTTCGTCCGCGTCGGCACCCTCGACGATCCGAACCTCGCGCGGCCCGACATCCACATCTTCACGGATTCGAAGCAGGCCTGGCTGGTGCTGCCCCCGGGCGCGCTGTCGTTCCCCGAGTACTACGACTCGGCCCGGTACTGGCCACCGGAGAGCCTGGCGCGCCGTTCCGCGATGCTCGCGGCCGCGAAGCGATGACAACGTGCCTGGCTAGTCGAGTAGCCGGAGCGTACTCACCGCATCGGGTTTCCCGTCCAAGCGCCTGATCTCACGCGTGGTCGGACCGGCACACTCGATGCTCCTGGCGCGGGCCATGAAGCGGTTCGCGTTGCTCTGCCTGATGGCGGTGGGTTGTTCGGAGAGTGACGTTGTCGATCTCGACGACGAGTGGGGCATGGCGGGGCCGCTCGAGCCGACGCCACCGCCGGGCAAGGAGGACTCCGAGCTGCGCAAGGGCCTGCTGGTCGCGACCGATACCTCGCGCACGCAGGTGTGGACCGCCCGCAACAAGTGGGAGGACGTCGACACCACCGCCGCGAAGGCCGCGGGCCTCGCGTGGCCGGCGAACAGCGGGCTGACCTGGGATGCGAAGTACGGCGCGTGGGTCGCGTCGCTCGCGTGGATCCCGTCGGTCGATGGCTACTCGACGACCGTCCGCGTGACCACGCCGTGGGGGAAGACGCTGCCCTCGCCGAGCCTCGAGTGCGCCGAGATGTCGTTGTTCCTGCGGATCACGTTCGCCGCCTGGTACGAGCTGCCGCTGTTCTTCGAATCGCAGGATGCGACGGGGGCGCGCGTGTACTTCGGGCACAACGGGGTGCGCACCGCCGCAGGCCGCTATGCGAGCTCGCCCGAGTTCGCGATCAAGTACAAGGACCTGTCGAAGACCGCGGGCTGGGACACCGCGTGGCCGAAGGACACCGCGCTGCGCGCCAAGCGGATCGCCGGTGGCGACGACACGCAGGTCGCGATCAGCCCGACGGCGACGTTCGGCACCTATCTCGACGAGCTGCACCTCAACAAGCGCGCCGGCTACTTCACCGTGATGGCGCTCGACTACCTGGGCTCGATGAACCTCGCCGATGCCGCGAACACCTACAACATCATCCCCGACTCGGTGCGCGCGGGCGACACGTTGATCGAGCGCTGGCAGCGGAGCGGGATCGGCCACACGCTCGTCGTCAAGGAGGTCCACGACCTGCCGGGCGGGAGCAAGGACGTGACGACGATCAGCGGATCGATGCCGCGCCGGCAGGGCGTGCGCGAGAGCGGGCAGTCCTCGAAGAGCTACTTCACGAGCGCCTACACCGGGGGGCCGGGCGTGAACTCCGACGGCGACCAGTACGCCAAGCTCGGCGGCGGCCTCAAGCGCTGGCGCGTGGCGAAGAACGTCGGCGGCTACTGGACGAACACGTGGATGGCCGGCGACGAGGCGAGCTGGATCAACTCCACCGCGTACGCGCGGATCGGCGAGCGGCCGGCCCGGTTCCAGCAGATCCTCGGGCAGGTCACGCCACAGCAGCAGCGCACCGAGCTGCTCCAGCAGATCGCGGATGCGCGCCATCACCTCTCGCAGTACCCGGCCTCGTGCAGCGCTCGCGAGCGCCGCGAGCACGCGTTCGAGCAGCTGTATCAGGTCTCGCGCTCTGCGTTCGGCCAGACCACGGCGGAGGTCGATGCGACCTACCGCGAGCTCGCGGACTACGTGCTGGGCGAGCTCGAGTACACCAAGAGCAAGACCTGCTGCTGGAACTCGTCGACGGCCGCGATGTACGACCTGGTGATCAAGCAGGCCGCCGCGGAGCAAGCCGCTGCCGAGGCCGCGGGCACCTGCATCGCGCCGACCGTGTTCGCCTCGCGCCAGGACGGCTATCAGACGTGGTCCGCCTACGCGGCGACGCTCGGCCGCGCCTCGGACTGGAAGGCGTGGTCCGAGGACGAAGCGTGCCCGCAGCGCAACGTCGCGACCGACACGGTCGCCACCGTGGACGCCACGCCGTACTGCGAGCTCCCCACCGGCGGCGGTGCGCCCACGTGCACCGATGCCCAGGAGCCCAACGACAGCCGGACGACGGCGCGTCCTGCGACCGGCACGATCGCGAGCCTCGAGATCTGCGCCGCGGACGAGGACTGGTTCAAGGTGGCCGCCGGCGGCACGGTGCGGGTCGAGTTCGTCCACGCCAACGGGGATCTCGACCTCGCCGCGTACGATGCGAACGGCACGCGCACGCAGGTCAGCGAGAGCACGGCGAACACCGAGCAGGTCACGGTGCCGGCGGGCGGCAGCGTGCGCGTCTACGGCTACAACGGCGCGCGCAACGCTTACAAGCTCGTCGCGCCCTGAGCCGCGATCAGGGTTGAGTGATCACGAGCGTCTGCTGCTGTGCGAGCCCGTTCGGGAACCACAGCGAGAACACGACCGGCGACCCAGCGTGCTGGATCAAGTAGTCGTTGTTTTCGACGAGGCGGGTACCATCGCGGGTGACGACCAGGGCCGTCGCGGTCGGGAACGGCAACGAGATCGCCATACCACCGGGCACGCCGCTGAGCGCGGTCTCGACCTGGATCGAATACGACGCGGCGGCGGCGCCGCCGACCGTGTAGATCCCGGTGTGCACGTCGAGCGGCACCATCACCGCGCCCACGCCCTTGTCGACCGCCAGCCTGCGGGGCGTGGCGAACGCGCCGAACAAGTCACCCATCGTCACCGCATCGCACGAGGCACCGGCGCCCGCGGCGACGAACCACGCGACCTGGACGTCGCGCGCGGTGGTGCCGAGCGTGGTCGCGTCGTTGGCCCAGTCGTAGATCAGTGTCGCGCTCGGGGTCGGCTGTCCCACGATGTCGAGCTTGATCCGGGTGCCGCCATCACCGGTGGTCGCGGGCACATTGCCGCCCCACGCCACACCGATCCGGCGCTGTGCGCTCGCGTTGCGGTTCTCGAGACACGCCCAGCGCGGGTTGGGCGCGTCGACCGAGTTGCCATCGACCAGGGCGGCGAACGCCGCCTCGACCGGCGCCGGCGTCCCGGTGGGGATCGCGTCGTAGGTGAGGTGGCTGAACCGCTGGGTCAGCAGGCTCAGGTAGCTCGTGAGAA
This sequence comes from Myxococcales bacterium, assembly GCA_043776275.1. Lineage (GTDB taxonomy): Bacteria > Myxococcota_A > Polyangia > Haliangiales > Haliangiaceae > JABFXX01. The sequence goes on from JAYVRN010000856.1 coordinate 8,055, forward strand.
AGTAGCTTCCGGACGCGCTGCCGCAGCCACAGTTGACCGACGCCAGCGCGACGCTCGTTGGTGACGTGATCTGGTCGTCGCGGATGATCCTCCCGTCGGGGAAGATCGTGAAGGTCGACGAGCCCGACACCGTGGACGGTGTCGAGGCGCAGTGGAACGTGCCGCTCCAGCTCACGCGGGCCTGCGCGAATGCCGGGCCCGTCGCGAGCTGCGCGAGCGAGCTGGTGTGGGTGTCGCCCGTCGCCGTGGGCCAGGTCTGCGTGCCCGTGGTCATCGCATACACGGGATACACCGCGAGCCCGATCTTGTTCTCGTAGCCGCAGCCGTCCTGCTCGTCGAGCACCTCGACGCCACCGATCTGAAGTTGGTCGGGGAGGTTGATGGGCGACCGCGGGAACCGAAGGAGGAGATCCGCGGTGGTGACCGTCATGTCATCGCTCTGGCCATTGCCGGCCACGCTCACGCCCGCGAGCATGCCGGAGCCAGCGTCATCGAGCGCGCCTTGAAAGCTCGGCTTGCCGAAGCACGCGGGGAGCACGAGCAACGCGGCGCTGATCGCGCGGACCGTCATACCCGTCGAAGTATCTCACGTGGGACACTGTGGTAGTGAACGACGACGAAGTCCTCGAGCGCGTGACCTTGCCCGACGGCAAGGTGATGGTGCTCACCCGCTGGGACAAGCACATCGCGATCTCGGTCGACGGGCGGAGCCTGATGTCGAGCCACGAGCATGGCTCGGAGGACGAGCTCGGGCGCGTGGTCGCCGATCGGCTCACCGGGATCGCCGCCCCGCGCGTGTTGATCGGTGGGCTCGGCCTCGGCTACACGCTGCGCGCCGCGCTCGATCGGTTGCCGGCCGCGGCCAAGGTCGTGGTCGCGGAGCTGGTGCCCGCAGTCGTGCGCTGGAACCGGGGCGTGCACGGCAAGCTGGCCGGGAAGCCGCTCGCGGATCCGCGCGTGCGCGTGATCGTCGATGACGTCGGCCGCGTGATCGCCAAGCGCACGAAGTACGACGCGATCCTGCTCGACGTCGACAACGGCCCCGATGCGCTGACCCACGATGACAACGCGCGCCTCTACAAGCGGGCCGGCCTGACGCGCGCGCGCTCGGCGCTGCGTGCCGGTGGGCTGCTCGCGGTGTGGTCGGCGTTTCCTTCGCGCACGTTCACGATCTGGCTCAAAGAGGTGGGGTTCACCGTCGAGCAGCTGCGGGCCACACCGACCACGCCGGGCGGGCCGCGCTACTACATCTGGCTCGCGCGAAAGCGTTGACCGCGGGCGAGCCGCGCCCGGGATCGGCACGGGCGCCGACCTGTAGCCATGACCACCACACGACCGCCACGGCCCAGTTCGCTGCAACCCACACAGGTCGGGCGTTGTCCCTGAGGTCGGGGCAGTTCGCCCCATTCGCCCATGGAATCCGGAAAAACGTCGCCCAAAGCGAATTCCCGGGCCCGGGCGAGCGTCCCGTGTCACGTGATACGTTCAACTCGGGTGGGGACATGAACGCACTCTTGCATCTGACGCACGACTGCAACCTGCGTTGCCCTTACTGCTTCACGGGCAAGAAGTTCGATCGCGAGATGACGATCGAGACCGCCAAGAAGACGGCGGACTTCATCGTCGACTACGCGAAGCAGCACGGCCAGCGCGCCGTGTTCTCGTTCTTCGGCGGCGAGCCGATGATGGCGTGGCCGGTGATGAAGCAGCTCGTGCTCTATGCCGAGCAGGTCGCGAAGGACGCCGGCGTCATCGCGCTGTTCCGGATGAACACGAACGGAATGTTGATCAAGGAGGAGCACCTCGCGTTCTTCGAGGAGCACGACCTGATCTTCATCCTCTCGATCGATGGTCACGAGGAGATGCACGACTCCGAGCGCGTCACCGAGGGTGGCGTCGGATCGCACGCGGTGCTCGCGAAGAAGCTGCCGATGTTCCTCGAGCACAACCCGGGCCTCATGGCCTCGGTGGTGATCACGCCCCACAACGTGCGGCACGCGGCGAAGGGCATCACGTACCTGTGGGACCAGGGGTTCCGCTACCAGATCATCAAGCCCGACGTCACGCAGGCGTGGACCCGCGAGAACATCGCGGAGCTCGAGCGCCAGTACGATCAGGTCGCCGACGACTATCTGACGCGCACCCGCGCGGGCCACGAGCTGTACCTGAACCTGCTCGACGACAAGTGGATCAACTACGCCAAGGGTGCCGAGGGGCTGTCGATCCGCTGCGACGTGGGCAGCTCGCAGATCTCGATCTCTCCCGCCGGTAACCTCTACCCGTGCGTGCGCTGGGTCAAGGAGGATGAGGATGGCGTCCCGAACCTCGGCAACGTGTTCGAGGGCTTCAAGGCGGAGCAGCTCGAGAAGATCCGCATCGAGGCCGGAGCGCCCAAGAAGGTCTGCGGCGACTGCTCGTACAACGACGGCACCTGCGCGAACGAGTGCGCGTGCGAGCACTACTCGGCCACGGGCCGCATCGACACGCCGGCCCCCGCGCTGTGCGAGCACGAGCGCGTGACGGTTCCGATCGCCAACCGCGTGGGCAACACGCTGTGGCGCGAGCGCAACCCCGTGTTCATGCAGAAGC
>JAYVRN010000857.1:0-10643 GCA_043776275.1 Myxococcales bacterium
CGAGGACCGCGAGCACGACCACCACGATCATCAGCTCGATGATCGTGAAGCCGCGCTGACCGCGCACGCGTGACGCCTCGATGAAACCCTGATCCATCACGGACCAGATTATCACGCACCCGGTTAACGCTGCATATTCGATCCGTTACGGATCGTGCGATTCCTCGTCGGGGGCCGATGTCGGATAGTTGCCCTCACACCGTCCGCTGGTTCAGGAGTTTCCGCGAGAAGGTGACGTAGTCCACGTTCGTGACTTCCTGCGGTGTAGGTGGGAACCTCCCTTCGTCATGCGCTGGTGGCCGGGGATCTTGTTGGTGGGCGCATGCGGCTCCAAGGACGCCGGTCCTCCGCCCGCACCACCGATCACCGTTCGCCCTCCGACGGAGCTCGGCGTGGATCGGCTGCCGCAACCGGTGGTCGACCTGCCCCGCCAGCTGTCGTTCCGACTGCTCGATGCGGGCAAGGGCGAGACCGCGACCCTGCGCTACCAGGTGGCCGAAGCCGAGGTCACGACCCGGATCGCGATGACGCTGACGTCGCGGCGGATGGATGGATCGACCTGGAGCCCATCACAGACCCTGCCGGAGATCCGCACCGCGTTTGCCACGGCCGCGATCGACGCGACGCACGTTCGGGCCCGTCCCCTCCCCGGCTCCGTCGAGGGCGCGGCCTCTCCGGAGGCGCTCGCGTACCTGGCGGGCTGGAAGCAGAGCGAGGATCGCCGGCTCACGTTTGGTCTCGACGCACGTGGCCAGCTCGGAGCCCTCGCGTTCGGTGACGATCCGAAGACCACGCGGAGCCGGGAGGCCGTCGATGACCTGACCCAGCGCCTGCTGTCGATCGTCGTCCCGGTGCCGGAGGAGCCGATCGGGATCGGGGCGAGCTGGCGGGTGGTCACCGTGCTCACCCAGCGCCCTGTAGTGGTGAAGCAGACCGCGACCTACACACTCCTCCAGCGGACCACCACGGGGTGGACGGTGAAGGCGGAGCTCCAGCGGATCGGCGAGGAACAGACGATCATCGATCCCGGGATCGGCCCGGCAGCCAGTGACACCAAGGTCGATCTCGTGGCGCTGGTGCGGCGCTATCAGGGCACGCTCGAGATCACGCGTGCGCATGCGCTCCCCACCGGCAGCCTCGAGATCGAGTCGTCGATGCACCTCCGGCTGCAGCCGCGGACGGGGCCGATCGGCGAGCAGATCCTCGAGGACAAGGGCACCGTCGTCCTGTCCATCGATCACTGAACCGTCGTTGAACCGTCGCTGCGGCTCAGTTCCAGTCGTTCCGCACGTAGGTCGCGGTCCCGAGCGGCAGCACCGAGACCCGCGCATGCGCGGCCGGGCTCGAGAAGAACAGCGACGCAGCCGAGCAGCTGCCGTTCGGGAAGCAGCTGACGACGAAGGTCGACCAATCGGTCTCCGAGGTGACGCTGGCGTGATCGCCCACGGTGAGCGCGAAGTCGTCGGCGGTCACCGAGCTCGGGACCGTCATGGTCGAGACCTCGTCCCAGCGCGGCGTGGATGCCACGGGATCCTCGACGAGGACCTCGATCGTGAACCCGACGCTGTCCCCCTTCGGACTCCTCGTGACCGTCCCCACGATCCGCGTGCGGCGCGTGCTGCCCTCATCGAGCGCCACATCGGCGCGCACCGGACCTCCGCGCACGGCCACCCGGCTCGCCTCGCTGACCAGGTTCGCGAACCGCGAGGCCGCGTCGATCGGCTTGGCTGAGGTCTTGGTGGCCGAGACCGCGAGCGTCGTGATCACCGTGATGATCGCGACCACCACCATCAGCTCGATCAAGGTGAAGCCGGCGGCCGGCGTGCGGCGGCTCACCGCCCGAAGGATCTGCCCACTCATCGGCCCACCCCGAGGTTGCGGAGATCGGTCTGGAACGTGAGGTAGCGATAGATCCGGTTGCCGGCGAGCCGCGGATCCTTGGCGCTCGGCAGCTCCACGGAGGCGCGATCGCCGAGCGCGTTGTGATCGACGTTCGCGGCATCGACGAGCCGCGGGGTCCGCGCCGTGGTCACACCCTCCACGTTTGCGGTGGTGCGGGCCACCAGGGAGAGCGTCATCATCAGCGGCGGCGCGAACGGGCTCGCGACCGGCCGCGTCGCGGTCAGCACCGTCTGCTCGTCGCTGGACTGCCAGTCGCGTCGTGGATCGGTGTCCGGATCATCGGTATCGAGCGCGTCGTCGTCGAAGAAGTACGTCGCCGCCTGCAGATCAGTGATCCCGTACGCCTGATCCACGAACGCCGGCGTGCCCGTGAGGGCTCCCGTGGCATCGAGCTGCAGCGCGCCGAGCTCCGGGCGTGCGGGATCGATCCGCCAGTAGTGAGCGACGAACTTGTAGACCATCGTCTTGCCAGCCGACGGTGCCGCGCAGTGCACGTTCTTACCATTGCCCCAGTCGCCATCGGTAGCGAACGTGAGCTGGTTGCCGGCGAGCGCGGAGATCTTGACGATGCACGCGGTGAACTGCGCGAGGTTGGCGTCGGTCGCAGCAAGCGGATTCTGCACGGACGTCGTATCGGCGGTGGAGAGCACCACGAGATCCCCGAGCTGGAAGCCCGTGGCATCGTCGACGACGAGCTCCGCGGCGGACGGCACGGGCGGCCCCGCGACCACCAGCGCCTGCACGCTCGGATCGGCATAGTAGAAGCCCACCTCGTCGGGTCCAGTGGAGCTGTTGACCACGCGCACGGGTGAGTGGTGATCGTCGTCGAGATCTGCGGAGATCGTGAAGCCCTGGGACATCGCGAGCCCGGCCTGGCGCGCATCGGCCTCGAGCGCGTTGCGACCGGCGGACAGCACCTGCTGGATCGTGATGATCTGCTGGTGCTCGCGGAACGCGAACGACATCCGCGAGAAGATCGCCAACAGCATGATCACGAGCAGCGAGCTGATCACGAGCGAGATCATCAGCTCGATCAGCGTGAAGCCCGCCATTCGTCGGCGCCCCCAGCTCATCGCGCCCACCATGGCACCCCGCCTCATAGCGCCTCCGTGCTCGCCCGCAGCAGCTCGAGCGGCAACCGCCGCGGATCCCGCGAGCCCTCCACGGTCCACTCGACCACCACCCGCATCCGCCACAGCGATGCGGTCACCTCCGTCACCGAGACCTCGACGGTGTACGTCATCCCGTTGCGACCCGACACGGATGCATAGCTGTCGCGCGAGAACGGTGGCGTCGCGGTACGGCTGCCGGTCAGCTCCGAGCTCAGATCCTCGATCCGCTTCGCCCGCAGCTCCTCGAGCACCCGCTCGCCCACGGTGACCGCCTCCTGCGTCTGGCTCACCGACGTGCTGCCGTGCGAGAACGTACTGTTGAGCGAGAGCAAGCCCATCATCGCGAACACGGTCACGACCAGCGTGATCATCAGCTCGACCATGGTGAAGCCGCGCTCGCGGCTCCTGCGTCTGCGGCGTCCGGGATCTGGGTGCATCACAGGATCGTCCTCCAGCCGAGCAGCGTGAATGGGGCGTTGACATACGTGGTCTCCGACGCGCCCTCCGAGTGGACCGCTCCGCTCGTCGAGTCACCGCCCGCCGAGGTCGAGCGCGGCGTGCCGATCCGCTCGATCTGACCTGCGACGGTGGCGAAGTACAGCGCACCCGCATCGCCATAGATCGGGCCGGTGACCGCGCGATAGGGCACGCCACCAGCGGCGGTGAGGTTGAACTGCTGGGTGTACGGCGCCTCGAGCCCGTACGACTGGACGCTGCTCGAACCGAAGTCGCACGACCCACCGCCGATCACCGGATCCACGCTGCGCTGGACGATCACCGCGGTCGGGGTGACCACCACGCCGTTGTAGAACTTCTCGCACCGGTTCGCGGTGCAGGTACCGGTGAGCTTGTTCCGGATCGTGCCGTCCTTCGCGTAGACCGCGTAGAACTCGTTGACCAGTGTGGGGCTCTGCGCCTCGAGGCCACCGGTCCCGAAGAACAGGACGAGGTCCGTCGTCGCATCGGTGCGCGCGGCGAGGGTACCCACGATCGGCCGCTGCTGCCCCTTCGGCAGCCCGCCCGGGGTGGTGCCGGTCGCGAACAGCGCCGTCCGATCACGACCGTTCTTCTGCGCGAGGGTGATCGGCCCGAGCCCGGCGTTGCCCATGAACCCACCGGACAGGTCCTGCGCGGGATCGATCTTGTAGACGTAGCCGCAGGCGTCCGCGAACACCGCCCGATCCGCGAAGCCGTCGAGCACCGGCGCGCCCGGCTCGTACGGCCCCTCGTCGTCGGTCTCGAACACGGTGATGTCGCTGGTCAGCGCGCAATCGAGCTCGTATTTCCAGAGCAAGGCACCGGTCTCGAGCTCGTAGCCCGCGATGATCTTCCCCTTTGACGAATCCGTGGCGTGAACGCCTGTCCCCGTGAGCACCACGTAGTGCTCCACGCCGCCGATCTTGACCCGCGCGATGCCGGGCTTCGACGTCGCCTGCCCTGCCGCCGCGCCACCGGGTTGCTGCGACCACAGCGGCCGTGGGCCCTTGTTGGCGACGCTGAAGCTCGTGGGATCGATCGTGTCGGTGACGTCGAGTGCCGTCACCGAGGTCGAGCCCACGCCATCGGAGATCACGGCGGCCGTGGCGATCTCGCCGTTGCTCTTCCGGAAGTCGAGCAGCGCGGGCGAGCCATCCGGGTACGCGGTCACGGTCAGGGCACGCGCCTTGGTGGTGGCCTGCCAGTCCGCCTTCATGTTCGAGGCCACGAACGGCGGCACGAACGCCCACGCCTCGAGACCGTTGTGGCCCTCGAGCATGTTCGCCGCGTTCGAGATCACGGCGTGGATCATCCCGTCCATGGAGGCGAACAGCACGAGCGGCAGCCGGGTCTGGTGCGCGGAGGCAAACGCGTCGTAGCTCGCCTTCTCGGCGCTCGACAGGAACGCGTACCAGTTCGGGCGATACGGGCGCGCGATCACCGCCGGGGTCGAGCTCTGGACCGCGCCGAGCTTGGTCGCGGCGAAGCTCGTCGAGCCGACGCCGAACCGCGCGCTCAGCACCCAGTTGATGACACTGGTGGCCTCGGTGCTGCTGCTCGCCCCGACCCGGCTCTGCAGCGCAGCGCTCGGCGACGTCGGCGAGAAGTCGATCCGGGTCAGGCCGGTGCCGGTGAGATCGGTGGTGTAGATGTTGCGCGAGGATTGGGCGTCGAGCTTGGTCGCGACATCGAAGTACTTCGAGCCATCACCCGCGGCGAGCGCGTACACGTGACCGCGGTTGCCGGGCTGCGTGAACGAGCCGACGTACGAGACACCATCGTTGATCACCACGCCCGCCTTGTAGTGCTGGCCGACCGCCGTGTACGTGTAGTTCGCGACCACGCTGGTCACCGTCGGGGTCGTCGTGCCGATCGAGGAGCACACGCCGGTGCCATCCGCGGTGTTGGAATCGAGCACCGCCTTCCAGGTCAGGGTCCGGCCCGTGGAGCTCGCGAACGAGACGCAGCACTGGCCATTGGTCAGCGCTGGCGTGAAGCCCGCCGAGGTCTGCGTGCACGCGAGCTGGAAGTTGGCCGGGGATTCGTTGTTGACGTAGTAGGTGACCGACGTGCTGCCGGGCGTTGACGCGGTGGGCGTGATGCACGCGCCACTGACCGTGAGCTCGTTCGCCGGCGTGGGAAGCGTGCCGGAGACGACGTTACCGCACGCCGCGAAGGTCGCCGGGCTCGTGCGGTTCGCGAACACGTAGAACTCGCTGGTGTTGTTGCCGTTGGTCAACACCATGTCCTTGGTCGTCCTCGGATCGTGGTCGTAGTCGAGCATGAACCCGATGTCGAAGTCGCCGAACGTCGGCGGGGTGGCGTACTGGTTCGCGCAGTTCGCGTTGCCACAGCTCTCCGACATCTTCGTGGTCGGGCTCGGGTTGCACGTGGCCGAGCAGTTGGTGCAGGAGGCTGGCGCCGAGCTGCAGGTCGGCCAGTTCTTGCCGAACGGGTTCGCGGGATCGCCGGTGTTCTTCCAGTAGCGTGTGCGGCCACCGAGCGCGGCCGAGTACGCCACGCCATCGCTGCCGGTGACGATGTCGGGATAGCCGTCGCCGGAGAAGTCGTTGACGAACACGCCGGTGAGGCTGCCCTCGAACCCGGGATAGGTCCCGTTGCTCGTCGACAGCGAGATCGGAGAGGCGGTGTCCAGGGTGTGTACGGTCTTGCTGTTGGACGTGCCGCGGAACACCCGGAGCCGATTGCCGGCGTTCGCGCTGTTCGAGCAGCACCCCGGCGAGCCGACGACGAGATCGTAGTCGCCGTCCTGATCGATGTCGGAGTACGCGAAGCCGAGGTTCTCGCGCACCGCGGTGTCGATGCCGAGGTTGGTGCTCGGAGCGATCGTCGTGGTGTTGTGTGCGGTGCTCGGCAGCAGCACGTCCGTGTTGTTGCAGCTCGTGCCATTGCACGTGCCCGTGGTGCTGTGGCTGAACGCCGGGATGTGCCCCACGCACGCGCGCCTGGTGGCGTTCCACTGCGCGGACTGCGCGCAATCGTTCCGCCAGACGTCGATGCCCGAATAGAACACCTGGCTGGCCGTGGTGCACAGCGCGCCCGGGCAGGTGCCCGTGCTGTGCCCGATCAGCAGATCGAGATCGCCGTCACCGTCGAAGTCGACGACCACGATGTTCTGTGCGGAGTGGCCGATCGGGCCGAAGTCGCCCGGCTTGGTGGTGGTCGGGGTGGTGGTGGTGGTGCCCGTGCCGGTGATCGAGGTGCCGGTGCGCGCGTCATAGGTCGCGAACGTGGCGAAGTACTTGCCGCAGGTCGCGGTGGTCGTGCACGACAGGTTGCTCTCGGTGTACGCGACACCATACCCGGTGGTCCCCGAGCCGCTGCAGGTGCCGTTGGTCGGCTGCCCGGTGCAGAGCGTGCCCACGCCGCACGGGTTGTAGGTGGCGTCATGGCAGTTCCGCGTGTTCATGAACACACGCGCCGCGGTGGGCCAGCGCGGGTTGCCGCCGGCGTTGTTGGTGGCGCTGATCACGAACACGTCGGACCAGCCATCGCCGTCGAAGTCTCCGGCGGCCATCGGCGATTCCGTGTTGCTGGTGCCGATCGTCGGCTTGAGGCCGGTGCTCGTGGTCTGCGTGCGGAACGCGGCGGTGCGCACGTTGGCCAAGGTGTCCCACCAGGTCGACGCGATCGTCTGGACACTTGGGGCGACCGTCGCCGAGCCGCTGCACCCGGTGGAGCCGCAGGTCACCGTCTGGTTGCGCATCAGATAGATGCGATCAGCGTTGTCGGCGGCGACGAAGTCCTCCCAGCCGTCGTGATCGAAGTCGCCCGCCGTGCCGTAGTAGACGTTCTGTGCGACCGCGGATCCCGGCGGCGGCTGGAAGTTGCCAGCGGCGCCGGGCAGCACGATTCGGCCGCTCGAGCTGTCGTACGAGGCGCCGCTCTTGGTGGTGCAGCCCTCGGTGATCGTCGACGTGCACTCGGTCTGGACCGTGGCTCCCGCGAACGTGGTGTTCGACGACACCGCCGGGCAGGATAGCGAATCGGCACGAACGTGCGCGGTGGCGATCGCGAGCAGGCCGAGCGAGAGGACGACGTGGTGGCGGTACATGGGGACCTATGGAGCGAACGCAGCGGTCTGGGACGTATCGACGGTGCCGAGGCAATCGTTGCGGCCGGAGTTGTCCTCGCTCTGGCCCTTCTGGGCGTAGACCGGGCATGGACGGCGCAGTCGGCCGCCGGCGGACTGCACGTCCCACTCGATGATTGCGGTCGCGCCATCGGGACCGTAGCCGGTGGCGCGGATCACGATGCGCTTGTCGGTGTCGGTGTTCTTGGCGAAGCCGCTATCGCCGCGGTTGTTGACGAGCTCCACGTGATACGACGCGCGCAGGTCATCGCTGAACGGGTTCCCGGCCTCGCCGGGCGACCTGTTGTTCCCGACGATGTCCTCGGGGCTCGCGTGCCCCGACTGCAGGAGCGCCGAGAACCCGGAGCTCGGATCGACCACGCCGCGCAGATAGGCCATCGCAGCGGCACCGCCGCTCTCGGCGGCGTACAGCGCGGTCGTGTGGAACCGATCGTTGCCGACGGTCTGCAGACCACCGTTGACGCTCACCATCGTGAGCAGGCCCAACGTGCCGAGCCCGCTCATGATCACGAGCGAGAGGACGAGGGCGTTCCCTCGTTCGGGGCTGCGGCGCCGCGGGCGGCGCCAGCGGTGGTGGGAGAAGGTCACGGATCATGGGTCGACCCGATCGCCCAACGATCAAGGCTAGCGAACGGGTAGACCGTCGGTGCTGAGCTCGACGAGCCCACCCTGGCCTACATCACCGCGCCCCGCGAGATCCGTGAGGGCCTCACGCAACGTGAGCTGCTTGCCGTCCTTCAGGTAGGGAACGTCCTTGCCTCCGTCTCGCACGATCACCTTGGCGTCCCCATCACCCACGATCAGGTACACGGCCTGGCCGGGCTTGAGCTGCTTCTGCGCCACGGTCTTGACCTGCGCGGCGTTGACCCTGCCGATGCCCGCGACGAACGCATTGTAGTAGTCGAGCGGCAGACCGAAGTAGACGAGGCCGCGATACTGGCCGAGCGCGGCCTGCGCGGTCTGGAACCGGCCCGGGAGGCCGAGGATCGCGCCCTGCTTCTCACGCTCGAGCTCGTCCGTGGTCACGAGGCGCGTGCCCTTCCACAGCTCTTTCACTTCGCGATCGATCTCGAGCAGCGTCTGGTACGTGGAGTCGGTGCGGACCGAGGCGCTCGCGTTGAAGGTGCCGTAGGTCTTCGTGTAGCCGAAGCCACCACGTGCGCCATACGAGTACCCCTTGTCCTCGCGCAGGTTCATGTTGATCCGGCTCGAGAACCCACCGCCGAACACCGCCGCCATCATCGAGTTCGCGAAGTAGTCCGGCGCCGTGCGCTTGGGACCGAAGTGCATCATCGAAACCTGGGACTGCGCCGCGCCTGGCACGTTGACGAAGAAGATCCGGCCCGCCGGCCCCTTGGGCGCGGGCAGCGCCGGGACCTTGGGGCCCGCGCCCTTCCACGTGGACAGGAGCCCGCCGGCGCCATCGAACATCCCGCGGACCTGCGCCTCGGTGAGATCGCCGACGACAAACAGCTTCGCGCTGGTCGGCTTCAGCCAGCTCGCCGCGAACGCCTTGCAGTCGTCGAGCGTGATCGCCTTGAGCGAATCCTCGGTGACCACCGTGCCGAACGGATGCTCGATGCCGTACAGCACCGGGCCGGTGACGCGCCCGGCGACCGACGCCGGGTTGCCCTTCGATTGCTTCACGTTCTCGATCCGGCGCTTGACCATCCGGTCGAAGTCCGACGCGCGGAACCCCGGCGTCAGCAGCGTCTGCGCGAACAGCGCGAACGTGGTGTCGAGGTGCTTGGTCAGGCTCGAGAGCGACAGGCCGAGCGAGTCATCGCCGGCATAGCTGCCGACGTTCGACGCCACATCCGCGAGCGCCTCGGCGTACTGGATCTTGTCGAGGACCTGGGTCCCCTCCGTCAGCATCGCCATGCACACGCCTGCGAGCCCCTCTTTGCCCTTCGGATCGAGCATCGATCCGCCCTCGAAGTTGAGGTCCATCGACACCAGCGGCAGCACGTGCTGCTCGACGAGGAAGACCTTGATCCCGCTCTTCAGCGTGAACGGCTTCACCTTGGGCAGCTTGAACGGACGCGGCGCACCGGCCTTGGGCTGCTCGCTGCGGAACGCCTCCTCGGGGAACGCGAGCTCCTGCGGTGTGGCGGTCTGGACGACCTTGATCGGCGCGGGGGGCTCGGGCTGCATCGGCTTGGACTCCGGAACTGGAACAGTCACGACGGGATCGGCGGGCCTGGGTTCAGGCGCCGGGATCGGCTTGGCGGGCCCGCTACACGAGGCGAGCAGGAGCAGGAGCAGGATCAGTGGCGCGCGGTTCACGGCTTGCCTCCCGGGTTGGTGGTCACGATCGCGACGTGATCCGGGGTGAGATACTTGGCGACCGTCGCGCGGATCTTGTCCGCGGTGGTCTTGCGATAGCGATCGAGATCCCAGGTGACCCGGTTCGGATCCCCGAGATAGTGGTTGTAGGCCTGCAGCGTCTCGGCCTTGCCGAACGCGGTCTCGAACCTGCGGATCGTGCCGGCCTCGTTGCCCGCGATCACGCGCTGGATCTCCTTGGCGGTCAGGTTCTCGGCGGCGAGCTTGCCGACCTCCGCGAGCACCGTGCGCTTGATCTGCGCCGGATCCGAATCCCCGCGCAGCGTGACCACGACGTTGAACGTGCCGGAGAACCCGGTGCCGCTCTGGAACGCGCTGACCGATTGCGCGAGGCCCTTGTAGACCAGCTCCTTGTAGAGCCGCCCCGGACCCTCGTTCGAGAGCGCGCTCGCGGCGACGTCGAGCTCGGCATCGCCCTCGGCGAAGTTCGCGGGCGAGTGCCACACGAACTGGAGCTGCCGCAGCTTCGCGAAACCATCGGTGATCGCCGTCTCGGTGGTCTGGATCGTGGGTGTCGCGACCGCGACGATCTTGGGCTTGGTGCTCGCGGGGAACTTGCCGAACCACTTCTCGACCAGCGCCTTGGCGGCTGGAGTCTCGAAGTCACCGGCGATCGCGATCGTGGCGTTCGCGGGCACGTACCAGGTCTTGAAGAAGTTCTTCACGTCATCGACCGCCGCCGAGGTCAGATC
>JAYVRN010000858.1:0-3118 GCA_043776275.1 Myxococcales bacterium
CAAGGACGATGCCGAGAACGGTACGCATGTCGCGGTTATCGCACGTGGTGCGGGCAACCTAGTGGCTGGCGCCGGGGTCCAACCGATGTTAAGGATCCCACCCGGGCCCTCGGCAAAGAATTTGGCAATGATCTCGAAGAACTTCATCCGTGCCTGCATCCTCGCCGTCGCCGCGACGGTCGCCCTGGGCGCCAGCGCATGCGGTGGCAAGAGCGGCGGCGGGGCCGTCGAGTACTCGGTCTCCGCGCAGAAGAACTACGACAAGGGCCTCAAGGAGCTCGACGCCAAGGACTGGGTCGCCGCCTCGAAGTACTTCGGCTTCATCAAGAGCCGGTTCCCATACTCGAAGTATGCGGTGCTCGCCGAGCTGCGGCTCGCGGATGCCGAGTTCGGCGCCGAGCAGTACCTCGAGGCGATCGACAGCTACCGCCTGTTCATCAGGTTTCACCCGACCCACGAGATGGTCGCGAACGGGTACGCCACGTTCCGGATCGGCGATGGCTATGCCAAGCAGCTGTCCGGTGACTTCTGGCTGTTCCCGCCCTCGTACGAGAAGGATCAGTCGTCCACCGAGGATGCGGCGAACGAGCTGAAGACGTTCCTCGACAAGTATCCGGACTCGCCGTACCGCGCGAAGGCCAAGGAGATCCTGGTCAAGGTCGGCAAGCGTCTCGCCGACCACGAGTGGTACGTCGCCCGCTACTACTGGGACCGCGGCAAGCCGATGGGCACCGTGATCCGCCTCCGCCGCCTCCTCGAGCGCTATCGCGGCGTCGGCTACGACGAGGAGGCGCTGTGGCTGCTCGGTCGTGCCTACATCGCGGTCGCGATGAACGATCGTGCGCGCGGCGTCTGGCAGGAGCTGGTGGAGAAGTTCCCCAAGGGCTCACGCGCCGGCGATGCCCGGTCCGCGCTGGGTGGCCTCCGTCCGGTCGCCAAGCAGTAGCGTCGGCAAACGTAGTATCGTAGTCGGTGATGAGCGCTGACCGGGTGGAGCAGCTGATCGCGCTCGGCCGCGAGCACTACAACGCGAGCGAGTACGAGCAGGCCGAGCCGTTCCTGGCCGAGGCCGCTTCGGCGCGCCCAGGCTTCCCCGATCTCTACAACATGCTCGGCGTGATCTATCACGCACAGGGCCGGTTCCAGGATGCCGAGGAGGCGTTCGAGAACGCGCTCCGGCTGAACCCGCGGTACACCGAGGCCGCCCTCAACCTCTCGGTCACCTACAACGATCGCGGCAAGTACGATCGCGCCCGTGAGGTCTATACCAAGGCCGTCTCGGCCTCGGTCGGCCAGCCCAACGCGCTCGACCGGTTCGCCCGCGGCAAGCTCGCGAACATGCACGCGGACCTCGGCCGCGCCTATGCCGGCCTCGCGATGTTCGACGAATCCGTGCGCGAGTACGTCAAGGCTCTCGACCTGTGTCCGGAGTTCGCGGACCTCCGTGTCCAGCTCGGCAACGTCTACCGGGACCAGGGCGTCTATCACGCCGCCGTCGCCGAGTTCGAGCACGCCAAGCGCCTGCGCCCCGACTTCATCCCTGCGCGCATCCACCTCGGAGTCACGCTGTTCTCCCTCGGTCGCAAGGCCGAGGCGATCGCCGAGTGGGAGCACGTCCTCAAGGTCGATCCGGACAACAAGAGCGCCAGGCTCTACATCCGCATGGTCAACGACGAGAACGGGCCACGCGCGGGCTCCGCCCTGCCCCGCGGTTAGCCAGCGATCACCGATCGCTTCGCGGGTCGGGCCCAGCCCTACGGCGCTGCGGCTTGTTCCGCCGCCGCCTTCGCCTTCATCTCGGGCGAGGCCTGCAGGACGAACGCGAAGTCGTTGTTCGGCTGCGCGAGCACCTCGGATGCATCGGTGTCGAGCACCGGGTGGATCGACACCACGGCCGTGACGCCGCGGCGCTTGATCCGCCCGACGATCGCGGAGTCATGGCAGTGGCCGTTGCCCGCGAGGATGATCACGACGCCGGTCGGGTTCGCGGTGAGCCAGCGGTAGGCACCATCGGCCATCGATTCGTCCCAGATCACCTGCACGGTATAGATCTGCTCCGCCGACGGCATCGGCGGCGCCGCCTCGTGCGGGTTCTCGGCAGCGTCGTCGGCGTCGGGCTTGCGCGAGTGCGCGGCGGTGCCCCCCATGCCCTCCATCAGCGCATCGAACCACGCGCGGTGAGCGGCGTTGGTCAGGTCGAGCTCGGGGATCTGGGCGCGCTCCTCCGGTGTCAGCGCGTCGAGCCCCTTGTGGGCGACCTTCTTGGTCAGCTCGCGTGCCGCGTTGAGCGCGAGGAGCTGACCACCGGCGGCGACCGCGGCATCGAACGTGGCGCCGTAGAAGCCGTAGTCATAGCCCCAGCGATCCTCCCAGCCGGTGCGCGACCGGAGCGCGGCGGCATCGATCCGCTTGGCGGCGAAGTCGTCGAGCACGCCCTGAAACGGACGCTGGACCATCTCGAGGCCGAGCGCGAGCCGCTCGGTGGCGGGCTTGCGCTGGGCGAGCTGCTTCACGATCTCGAGCTGCGCCCAGTGCTGGTGCGGGTCCGAGTGATCCTCGCCGATACAGATCGCGCGATTCTGCCCGAGCTGCGTCCAGAACGCCGCCGTGTCGATCTGACGACCGGTGCGGGCATCGAGGATCTGGTACGGCAGCGCCGCCGCCTCGAGCCCTCCGCTCGGGGCCTTCGCCCTGGACACCGGCTTGCCACCATACCGGCCCGCACAACCGATCAGCATCATCGCGAGAGCGCACACGGCGCGATGCGTGGACATGCCGAGATGGTAACACCGGGGACGATGGCCGACGTTCACGAGCTGCCCTACCTCACGGCGGACCTGCCCGGTACCGGTGGCGTGCTTCGCACGCTCGATGAGGACTTCCTGGTCGACGAGGAGCCCGCCTACCTGCCGTCGGGGACCGGGGACCACGTGTTCGTGCGGATCGAGAAGCGAGACCTGACCACCCGGCACGCGGTGACCCAGATCGCGCGCGCCCTCGGCGTCAACGAACGCGATGTCGGCGTGGCCGGGATGAAGGATCGCCACGCGGTGACGCGGCAGTGGATCAGCCTTCCGCCGCCGCTGACGCCGGAGGCCGCGCTCGCGATCACGATCCC
>JAYVRN010000859.1:0-10616 GCA_043776275.1 Myxococcales bacterium
CGATCCGCGGGCGGGTCACCGACAAGGACTCGGGTGAGGCACTGGTCGGCGTCACGGTCACTGTCGGGTCGCAGAGCGTCACAACCGACGAGGACGGGATCTACCAGATCACCGATCTTCGTCCCGGCACGTACGACGTGGACATCGAGTTCGACACCACGCGCACGACGCGTGCGGGCATCGAAGTCAACGCGAACGCGCAGACGACCCTGAACCAGGCGATGACGATCGGCGAGACCGTCGTCATCAAGGGGACGCCGCCCCCGATCCGGCTCGACAGCGCGGCCAAGGAGAAGGTCATCAATCGCGAGCAGCTCGAGTCACTGCCGGTGCCCGGGTCTTCCTTCGAGGACGCACTCGGGAGCGTGCCCGGGTCGTCCAACGACGGAGTCGGAACGGCGCTGTCGGGGTCGAGCGGTCTGGAAAACCGCTACCTCGTCGACGGCATCGACATCACCGGCCTCACCTATGGCTCGCTCGGCACCCCGGTGCTCTCCGAGTTCATCGAGGAGACCGAGGTCATCGCGGGCGGCTACAACGCGGAGTGGGGCCGGGCGATCGGCGGCATCATCAACGTGGTGACCAAGACCGGCTCGAACACGTTCCGCGGCAGTGTGTTCGGCACGATCTCCCCGTCGATCCTGGCGCGGAAGGGCCAATCGACGCCGAGCAACTCGTCGTCGATCGATCTGACCTCGGATCGGGCGTACTCCGCGGACTTCGGCTTCGATCTCGGCGGACCGATCATCAAGGACAAGCTGTTCTTCTACGTCGGGTTCGCGCCGCAGCTCGGCCGCACGGACTACACGCGCGTCACCAAGCGCCAGACCGATTGTCGCGCGCGCCTCCCCAGCGGCGAGCTCTCGACCTGCGATCCCCGCCTGCCGTCCGCCGGCGGCTACGCCGATGGCAGCCCCGACATCGATCCCGAGACCGGCTTCTACATCACCGACAAGGTCGACACCGAGCACCGCAGCGCGCGCTCGCAGCTGTACTCCGCGCTCGGCAAGCTCAACCTCGCGGTGACCCCGAAGGATCAGGCGCAGTTCTCGGTGATCGCCGTGCCCGAGAAGAGCGAGACGCCGGGGCTCTATGGCCTGCCGTCCTCGGGCGGCCGCACCAGCGGCCTCACGACCGACATGGCGCTGCGCTGGACCTCGAAGCTCAACCAGGATCGCACCGAGCTCGAGGGGCTGGTGGCGTGGCACCGGTCCACCAACAACTCCGGCTCGATCGATCCGTCGCTCGACAACCAGCCGCGCCAGATCCTCCAGGACGGCGATCTCGGCGTGTGGACGGCGCTCGGCGGCGAATCGCAGAAGACCGCGAGGGACTGTGCGAACAACACCCCGGGCGCCGGCCCCGATCCGTACCCGTACATCACCAACTGCCCGATGAGCTCGCCGCAGTCCTACGCGATCGGCGGCCCCGGCGGGATCTCACGAGATCGCGAGGATCGCCGCATGGCGCGCGTCGGCGTCACACAGCGCGGCAAGTGGTTCGGCGGCCACGAGCTCAAGGCCGGTCTCGACTTCGAGCAGGATCAGAAGGAGACCGCGCGGTTGTACTCGGGCGGCGCCTTCATCCAGAACTCCGTCGGGACACAGATCCGGGTCACGCGCTGGGTGCAGCTCGCGCCTCCCGATGCCAAGGACCCTCGCTTCGATCAGATGTGCCACACCGACGATCCGAACCCCACGAACGGGGCACCCGGCACGCTAACCTTCGCGTGCGACTACCTCTCGGGCACCGTCGGCGCACCGGGCACCGTGGTCGCCGGCGAATCGATCAACTGGTCGGCGTACCTGCGCGACTCGTGGCGGATCCGCCGCAACCTGACGGTCAACGCGGGCGCGCGCTATGAAGAGCAGCGGCTGCGCTACGCCAGGGACCTGCGCGGCACGCTCGATCCGCTGACCGGCAACCGCTACGGCACCGACGCGATGAACCTGCGCGGCAACATCGCGCCGCGCCTCGGCGTGATCTGGGACCCCACCGAGGAAGGCCGCTCGAAGGTGTTCGCGTCGTGGGGCCGGTTCTTCGAGGCGATCCCGATGGACATCAACGATCGCTCGTTCGGCGGCGAGGTCAGCTACGTGCAGACGTTCAACACCGCGGGCGGCGCACCCTGTGGCCCGAACGATCCCAAGATCGGCGGCGCCGACGGCAACGGCTGCCTGAACCCGAGCGGCGCCCCGGATCAGGAGCAGCTGCTCGGCTCGAGCGGCGTCCTCGTGGCGCCGGGGATCAAGGCCCAGTACATGGACGAGCTCCTGCTCGGCGCCGAGTACCAGCTCGCGCCGGACCTCAAGCTCGGCATCACCTACCAGAACCGCCGCCTCGGGCGCGTGATCGAGGACGTGTCCACCGATGGTGCGCAGACGTACATCATCGCGAACCCCGGCGAGTTCGCGGCCGGCGATCAGCACAAGCTCGAGGATCGGATCGCGCGCACCGACGATCCCACCCTCAAGACGCGCCTGCAGAAGCAGCTCGATCTCTACAAGGGCATCCGCGTGTTCGACAAGCCCGAGCGCAGCTATGACGCCCTCGAGATCTCGCTCGCGCACCAGTTCTCCCGCGGCCTGATGATCCAGGCCTCGTACACGCACTCGCGCACGCAGGGGAACTATCCCGGCTCGATCTCGTACGACAACGGTCAGATCGATCCGAACATCTCGTCGCAGTACGATCTGATCGAGCTGCTCGCCAACCGCAGCGGCCGGCTGCCGCAGGATCGCCCGCACTCGGTCAAGGTCGACGGCTTCTACACCTTCGACATCGGGAAAGCCCAGAACCTGACGATCGGCGGGCGGGTCCGCCTGCTCTCCGGGATCCCCCAGAACGCCCTCGGTGCGCACTACCTCTATGGCGCCGATGAATCGTTCCTGCTGCCGCGCGGCGCGCTCAAGCGCGGCGACATGGAGCACGGCGTCGATGTCCATCTCGCCTACGCCCGCAAGCTGTCCAAGGGCGTGAGTGGCGAGGTGTTCGCCGACATCTTCAACCTCTACAACCGTCAAGCGACCTACGACGTGGATCAGACCTACGCACCGCAGTTCCGCAGCGGCGGCGGCGAGAACAACGTCAACCCGATCGTCGGCGGCGCCTATGGAGATCTGATCTGGGCCAAGACGATCGACGGCCGCGGCAACGAGACCTCCGTGCCCACCGCACGGAACCCGAACTTCGGCCGCACCACCAGTCGCTATGCGCCGACGTCCGCGCGGATCGGGTTCCGGCTGACGTTCTAGTGGGCGCAATCAGAGGGACGCGGGCGTGGTCAGCCTCGCATCGCCTCGACCGGAGAGACCCGCGCCGCGCGGATCGCCGGGACCAGCCCGCCGAGCAAGCCCATCACCACGGCGAACACGAGCGAGCTGATGACGACTCCCACCGTCGGCTGGAACCGGATCACGATGTCGGAGAACGTCGCGAAGTTCATGACCCGGAAGCTCTTCAGGGACAGCAGCATCACGAATGACAGCCCGACCACGCCGCCGATCAACGCGAGAAAGATCGCCTCGAACACGAACGAGGACAGGATCGCGAGCCGCGAGAAGCCAAGCGCCCGCAGCGTGCCGATCTCGCGCGTGCGATTGGCGACCGCGCCGTTCATCGTGATCGCAGCACCGATCATCGCGGCGATCGCGAACAGGATCGCGATGCCGGTCCCGAGGATCGTGAGGAAGCCCGCGGTGCCCGCTGACTGCTTCTCGTAGTAGTCCTGCTCGCGCATCGCCTTGAGGCTGAAGTTCTTGTCGCCCTCGACCGAGAGCCGGAACGCTTCGAACTTCGCCGGATCGGTGAGGCGGACGCGCGCCGACGAGACCGAGTTCTCGCGACCGACGGCTTTGCCGATGAAGTCGCGATCTCCCCACACCTCGGACTCGTAGGATGAGCCGCCGGCACTGAACTCCCCCACCACCTGGAGCGGGCGGTTGCGCCGGAGATCGAAGGTCTCCCCCGGGCCGACGCCCTTGAACTTGCCGCTGATCGCCCTGCCGACGATGACCTCGTTGGTGCCGGGCTTCGGCAAACGGCCGCTGACGATCTGGGCCTCGGGTCGGTACGCGAACCCCTCGGCCGGCATCCCTCGCACGAGCACGTTCGAGGTCGCGCCGTCGTCACCGCCGACCACCTCGGCGGTGATCACGATGATGACTTCACCGATCACACCGACGCCGCTGATCTTGGCCACCTCGGGGCGGTCGCCCAGCGTCTTGTACTCGCCAGCGATTCCGCTCGAGAGCTCGTTGTCGGAGCCCTTGCGAAGGATGATGACGGTGTCGTCCCTGCCGCTCGAGACCATCGCGCGCTTCGCCCCCTCGCCGAGCATCTGGGCGGCGGCGAACACGAACACGACGAGCGCGAGCCCTCCGGCGGTGGCCGCGGTGGTGACCTTGCGGACGATCAGGCTCCGGACGTTGTAGCGAATCGGCACCATCAGTCGACCCTCCGGAGCGCATCGGTGACCTTCTTGCGAGACACGAGGATCGCGGGCACCAGGCCCGAGATCAGACCACCGACGGCCGCGCAGCCGAGGCCAACCGCAAGCACGGACGACGGGGTCCGGAAGTAAGGGAAGAACGCACCCATGTTCTCCTCGATCATCGGTCCGAGCAGCCCGTTGATGAGCCCCATCGTGAGGAGCACGCCGAACACGCCGCCGACCAGCCCGACGAGGAACGCCTCGCCGACGATGAATCGGAACAGGTAGTCAGGCGAGAACCCGATCGCGCGGAGCACGCCGTACTCGTTGGTGCGCTCGCGGACGCTCATCGAGATCGTGTTCGCCAGGATGAGGCCCATGATGATGAGGATCGCGATCGAGACGATCGTGAACGCCCCGAGGACGGCCGCGAATCCGCCGAGGAACGACAGCTGGAACGCTCGTTCGCTCATCGTGATCGTCTGGTCGTCGCGCTCGTCGAACAGCTTGTCGATCGCGCGAGAGATCGCCGCGC
Source organism: Myxococcales bacterium (assembly GCA_043776275.1). Classification (GTDB taxonomy): domain Bacteria; phylum Myxococcota_A; class Polyangia; order Haliangiales; family Haliangiaceae; genus JABFXX01. Next base: position 4,968 of record JAYVRN010000859.1, read on the forward strand.
TCTGGCCGGGCTGGTCGATGCGCGAGATCACCCAGCCGATCTGCTCCTTCGAGAACGCTCCACGGGGGTCGTTGTTGAGGAAGTCCCACCGGAACACGAAGGTGTTGCGATCGGCGGTCTTCCGCAGCGGCTCGTAGATGCCGACGACCTTGAACTTCCAGTCGCCGGGATAGATGTCGCTCGCGATCGTGACCTCGTCGCCGACCTTGACCTCGAGCGACTTCGCGAGCAGGTCGCCGAGGATGGCGCCGTTGTTCGTGGTCTTCCACTCGGCGAGCTGCGCCGGATCGACCTTCATCTCATCCATCACGTCGAACCACGTGTTGGGATCGACCGCGAACCCGGCGAAGAACGGCACGCGCTCGCGCGGGTCCTTGGCGCCGAACCAGTTCGCCCACGTCGAGGCCTTGATGCCGGGGACCTTCGCCGGGTCACGCAGGTCGTCGATGTAGCGCTTCGGGAGCTGCATCGTGATCGAGACCTTGTGGCGCGTCGCGAGGCGATCCTGCGCGGCCTCGTCGGCGCCAGCGTTCCATGCGACCACGACGGTGCGGATCAGACAGAAGATCAGGACGGCGACCGCGACCGCGAGCACCGTCAGGATGGTGCGCCCCTTGCGACGGAGAAGGTTCCGGCTCGCGTAGGTGGCGCCATTCACTGGAACGCCCCTTTGTCGAGCTTGCGCTGGACCCGCGCGCGCTCGGCGGCGGCCGGATCGTGGGTGACCATGAAGATCGTCTTGCCGAGCTCCTTGTTGAGCTTCTCCATCAGGGTGAGGACATCGTCGGCGCTCTTGCGATCGAGATCGCCGGTGGGCTCGTCGGCGACGATGATCTTCGGGTCGTTGACGATCGAGCGCGCGATCGCCACGCGCTGCTCCTGTCCACCGGACAGCTGGCGCGGGTAGTGATCCATCCGATCCTCGAGGCCGACGACCCGGAGCGCCGTGGCCGCTCGCTTCTTGCGCTCGGAGCTCGACAGCGAGGTGAGCAACAGCGGGAGCTCGACGTTCTGCGCCGCGGTCAGCACCGGAATCAGGTTGAACGACTGGAACACGAAGCCGATGTTCTGCGACCGCCACTTCGCGAGCTGGCCATCGGACAGCTTCGTGAGATCGGACCCCGCGACCATGACCGAGCCGCTGGTCGGCCGATCGAGGCCGGCGATGATGTTGAGGAGCGTCGACTTGCCGGAGCCCGAGGGGCCCATCAGCGCCTCGAAGGAACCCTGCGGAACGTCGAGATCGAGGTTCTCGAGCACGTGGATCGGTTCCTTGCCGCGGTGGAAGGTCTTCGAGATGCCCTTCAGCGTGACGATGCTCTGCTCGGTGGTTCCGCTCATGAGGACTTCTCCTTGACCTTCTGTCCGTCGGTAAGACTCGCGGGCGGATCGAGCACGACCTTCGTCCCCGCCGGGATCTGGGTTTGCAGCTCGCGGCCGTCACCGTACGCGGGCCCGAGCTTCACGGTCGTCATGCGGACCTGCTCGTCATCGTAGACGAAGATCACGTCGGCCCCATTGCGCTGGACGACCGCGCTCGCCGGGACCACGAGCTTCAGGCCACCGCTGGCGGTTTGCGGCGTCGCATCGGCCACCGGCTCGGACAGGAACATCACGCGCGCGGCCATCTCCGGCAGCACATCGGGCTTCTTGTCGCCAAACTTGAAGCTCGCCTTGACCGGGACGGTCGCCTTCGCACGGTTGACGCGACGGCCGATCTCCTTCACCACACAGTCGAACTGCTCGGTCGGGTACGCGTCGAGCACGATCGCACACGGTCGACCGACCTTGACCGATGCGAGCCGAACCTCCGGGACGTCTACTTCGACGACCAGCGAGTCGAGATCGACGACCTCGACGACGCCCGGCGTGCCGAACCCCGGGGACACGCCCTCGCCGACTTCGACGAGCTTGTCGATCACGGTCCCCGAGATGGGTGTGGTGATGATGTAGCTGCCGAGCTGGACCTCGAGGCTCTTGGCCTCGGCTTCCGAAGCAGCTGCTTCGGCCTCCGCCGATCGGACGGATGCGACCAGCGACAACGCACGCGACTCGAGATCATCAAGCGTCGCCTTGGCCGTCACGCCCTTCTCGAACAGCGGCTTCTCACGCTCGATCTGCACACGGGTCTCGGACAAGGTCGCACGCGCGATCTGGATCCGTGACCGCGCCGCCGCCGCCCGCGCCCGCGCAGCTGCGAGCCCACTCCTGAAGTCGACATCCTCGAGCCGCGCGACCTTCTGGCCGAGCAGGATCCGCTCGCCCTCCTTGACGTAGATCTCGGCGATCCGGCCGGGGACCTTCGAAGCGACCTTGGCCGAGATCTCGGCGACGACGTAGCCTGTGGCAGTGACCTGCACCTGCGACTGCGACGGCGACACCATCGCGATCGCCTGGGTCCGGACCGTCGGCGTGGACAGCTTGTCGCGGACCTTCGGCACGACCACGAAGTAGACGGCCGCGGCGGCACCGGCGATCACCACCAGCCAGAGGATCAGCGAGCGGCGCCCGCTGCTCGGTTTCGCGGCACGATCGATCTTGAGCGACGCGAGATCACGAGACAGCTGGTCCTGCGGCTCGGAAGTCATGATGGCTTTCGTGAAGCGAGGTCGAGTCGAGATCGAGCACTTCTGCGCCGTGCTCCACGCGCCGTCGTGCTGGGACCCGCTGCTTCGGCGCATGGTGGCCGAAGACGGTGACGCTGTAAAGCATCGGGCTCGCGGGGCGGATCAGCAATCACCCGGGCAGCTGGCCGCGGTCTCGGGCGGATCGCAGATGAAGTCCCCACACGACGCGGCACAGCCGCCCCCGCAGTCTGCCGGGCAGATCGCGCAGTCCTCCACGGCGGTGTTGCACGTGCCATCGCCGCAGTGGGGCGCGGTGGGATCACAGCTGGTCCCGGGCATGCAACGCGGGGTGCAGCGCCACCAGCAGTCCGGATCGTCGCAGCCGATCTTGCCGTCGAGATCGAGATCGAAGCGCCCATCGCAGCGCTCGGTCGGCAGCGTGCTCTGGTACTGGAGCCGCCACACATCGCGGCGCGGGACCAGGGTGGCATCGGTTCCGCCGATCCGCACGAGTCCCCCGCGCGACGTGACGAGGGGCGCGTTGCCACGAACGACGGTGTCGACATCGACCAGCTGCCACGAGTTGCCATCCCAATCCCAGATGTCCTCGAGGAGGTTCCCGGCGCTGTCGAAACCGCCGCCGAGCGTCAACCGCTGGCGATGGGCGTTCCACGCGAACCCGGCGCCGTGCCGTCCGGGTGGCGCGGTGAGGCCGGTGACCTCCTTCCACTGACCCGCGTGCCACTCCCACTGGTCGTGAAGGACCGTGGTCGCTTCGAGCCCACCGAACAGGACCACGACCTTGCGGATCGGATCGTAGCCGAGGTGCGCGTTCGATCGCGCGGACGGAGAGCTCGACGAGCTGCGCTTGGTCCACGTGGCGCCATCGAAGGTCCAGGTCTCGCCGAGCGCATCGCCGCCGAACATCACGATCTCCCCCGCCGTGGCGTCGTAGGCCATCGCTGCGCCCGCTCGCGGCGGTGGCGAGCCTGCCGGGAGCACGAGCTGGGCCCACACCGTGCCGTCCCATCCCCAGGTGCCATCGTCGATCGTGGTCGAGGCCTCGCCTCCGAACATCACGCTGCGTCGGATCCCGGGATGGTAGGCCATCGCAGCTCGAGCACGCGCCGCGGGCCTCAGCGTCGGCGGCGGATTCGGCGTCACGACATCGAAGGCATCGCCGATCAGCTCGGTGGTCGTGTCGTTGTATGCCGCCAGCGCCGAGCGCCCGCCAAACAACACCACGCGGTCGCGATCGACATCGAGCGTCGCGGTGACATCCGCCGCGACGGGAGGCACGGCGACCGTGAGCTGGATCCACGAGGTCCCGGTCCAGCGCCACAGATCGGCCATCGGCGTTCCCAAGGCATTCGCGCCGCCTTGCAGCACGAGCTCTCCCGTGCCGTCGAGAGCGAACAGCGCGAAGTCGCGGGCCCCTGGTCCCACGACGGCCAGCTGGGTCCAGGTCGTTCCATTCCACGTCCAGGTATCGGACAGCTTGAGGGCGCCGGCGCCACCGAACAGCACGATCTGCTCCGAGCGCGGCTCCCAGGCCATCACCGGCCCTGACCGCGACGACGGGCTCGTCGACGGCGCCCGTTTGGTCCACGTCCCGTCGTAGCTCCAGGTCTCGCCACCGCCACCCACGCCACCGAACAGGACGACGTTCCCCGCTCGCGGATCGTACGCCATCACGTGAGCGCGACGCGCCGACGGGTGCGTCTGGAGATCACGCTTGGTCCAGGTCACGCCGTCCCACTCCCACGTATCGTCGAAGCTGGTCGCGCCATCGAACCCACCGAACATCACCACGACCCGGCGCTTCGCGTCATACACCAGCGCGTGGCCGTATCGAGGCGGCGGCGAGGGTCCGGAGGGGACCACCGCATTCCAGCCCTCGCCATCCCATTCCCAGGTGTCCGCGAGTGACGCGGGTGGCGAGCTGTCGTCGAGCCCTCCGAACAGCACCGATCGACCACGCGCGTGGTCATACGCGAGCCCGCTCTGGGCGCGAGGGGGAGGCGTCACCACCGTCGGAATCCGGGCCCAGATCGTCCCGTTCCACTCCCAGCTGATGGCATCGAGTCCGGCCGCGATCTTGCCGCTGAACACGAACAAGCGCCCGCGTCGCGCATCGTAGGTCGCGGACGACATCGAGCGCCCGGTGAGACCGGTGCAAATCCACTGGCGCCAGCGCGGTGTCTCGAGCTTGCACGCAGGGCTACAACCATCGAATTGCAGCAAGCCGCCATCGTCGCAGGTCTCCGACAGCGTCGATGTTCCGCCGACGATCCGGATCGGATCGACGAAGCCGTTGCCGCAGGTCTCCGTGGAGCGACAGTCGCTCGCGCAGCCGTCGCCCGAGGTGTTGTTGCGATCGTCACAGCCCTCGAACTGGTCGAGGAGCCCGTTGCCACACGCGTCTTCGACGCAGGCGCCCCCGTGGCAGGTCCCGACCACCGTGCCGAGCATGCAGAGATCACCATCACCGTGATCGATACAGGCGTCGAGTTGCTCGGGCAGCGCACACAGCTGGACCTCCGTCCCCCGAGCGTCGAGCGCCGCGACGCAGGTTCGGTTCTCGGCGCACAGCGCGTCACCACACGGGGTCGACGCGGAGCGAATGCAACCGACGAGGAACACCACGCAGACCCAGTACATCGTGGTCGATAGTAGCCTCAGTTGTCGTACTCCGGCGGAGGTGTCTGCAGCGGGTGGACCTCGACCACGGGCTCGCCCTCGCGACGCCAGCGATGCTCGCCGGTCTCGCCGAGCCGCACGGCCTCGGCGAACACCTTGGCGCCATCGACATGATCGTCGGTGACGACGGCATCGCTGACGAGGACGCGCACGTGGACCTCCTCGACGATCGTGCGCCGCACGCGGACCGCGATCGAATACGTACGCTCGGGCTCGGACTCGGACATCGCGCGAACGTATCCGTTCCATGACACGGGCGTCGCGGGTGCCGTGCTAGATCCTCAGGTCGTGGACGAGCCGCGGCACTTCACCTCCGACTATGTCGAGCGCGTCAGCCTGCGCGACGGCACGCCGGTGGTGCTGCGCCTGGTGTGCCCGGAGG
>JAYVRN010000860.1:0-10608 GCA_043776275.1 Myxococcales bacterium
GAGACGGGACTTGCACCCGCTGGATCATCACAGCATGAAGCCGGGTTCCCGTCGTCTCCGACAACGAGGCGTCCGTCTTCGTCACGACGCACCACGCGGGCACGCTATCACGCGAGGTCGCGAGCGAGCTCCGCCCACAGGGCATCGCTCATCAGATAGAACGCCCAGAACCGCTCGATCGGCTGCGCCCCCCGTCGCTCCTGGAACAACACGAGGTCATCGAACTCGCCCTCGTACCAGCCCCACAGGAAGCGCGCACGGAACACATCGAGGTTGCGCCCGCGGAGCTCGGCGATCGCCTGCTCGACCTCGAGCTCGTCGAACTCGTCGACCAGCGCCTGGGCCTCATCGATCGCGGTGCCGAGGTGCGCGATCCCCTGCTTGGTCAGCTCGTAGCGGTTCTTCTTGGCGTTGATGACGACCAGGTCATCCACCGCGAGCTGCTGCAACGTCTCGTCGAGTGGCGAGAGCTCCGACGGCAGCACCACCGGCAGCTCGAGCCCGCCGTCCTCGGGCGAGAGGTCCAGCTTCTTCAGCAGATAGAGCGCGGCATAGGTCTGCTTCTGCTCGTCGGTCACGGGCGTGGTCACGGTCAGAGGATGCACCAGGTCTCCGCGGTGAGGAGGATCCGATCGGGTTCGCGCCAGCTCGCCACATCGCCCAGGCCGTAGTGGATCGGTCCGTGCGCACCAACGGGCCGGCGCAGCGCGGCGCGGTGCGGGTTGCACAGCGCGAGCACGATCGCCGAGGCGCGCGGCAGCATCGGGACCCAGCGCGCGAGGAACGCCGTCGCGAGCACGCTGACCGGGCGGTCCGGCAGCTCGAGCTCGAGCTCGATGTCGTCCGCGAGCGCCTCGCCGTCATCGGCGGAGTGCAGCGCGAGGACCAGCGCATCATCGACCGGACGGCCCTCGGTCTCGTCGACGGTCAGCCACAGGCGCTCGATCCGCGCCCAGCCAAAGCCCGCGTAGTCCCGGCTCGGCAGCGCGCGATCGGCCTCGAGGTGGAGGAGCTCGTGGATCGGCCGCTCGTGAAACGGCAGCTCCGCGATCGTCAGCGTTCCCACAGCAATCCCGAGCCGTTTCCGAGGCTAGGCGGTCAGCCGCTCGGGGCGGACCGTGCGGCCCGCGCGCGCGAGGCCGAAGAATCCACCGCCGCGGCGACCACCGCCGCCACCGCCGGTGCTGGGACGATACGAGGGGCGGCTGGTCGACGGCTTGCCACCATACGAGCGACCGCTCTTCGAGCGCGGGCCAAACCGCTCCGGGTTCGCCGCGCGGAAGTTCGAGCGATGGCTCTGCAGATCGGAGATCCGCGTGCCCGAGGTCACGTACGGCCGCGTGTACACCGGTGCGTAGTTCGGCATGAACATGCTCGACATCATCGAGCCCATCAGCATGCCGGTGGCGATGCCCATGAACGGCGAGTGATAGCCGTAGTACGCGCCGTACCCCATCGTCTGGTACTGCGCCGTCCCCTGGCCGGTGGGCTCGCGCTTGATCGTGAAGATCTTCTCGGGCTCCTCGACGGTGCCGTTGGTGTTCTTGTCGAAGAAGCCGGTGACGATCTGGGTCTTGTCGTCCTGATCGTGAACGGCGATGCTGATCAGCTCCTCGCCCTCATAGATCTCGTTGATCCGCTTCTCGAGATCCTCAGGTCCCGAGGCCTGCTTGTACGCCTCGTTGACCTTGTCCCAGTCGATCTTGACGTTGGTGTTCTCGGTGGTCGCCCAGCGGTCGACCGTGTCCGAGCCCGACTCGCAGCCGGTGCCGACCCCCACGAAGGAGATGGCGAGCGCAGCGGCGAGCAGCTTGGTCCTGAAGATCATGGAGGCACCGTAGTGTCCGATCCCCACCTCGTCAACCGCCTGTTCCTGCCCGATCGAGCAGTTACTTCCGGGTGAACCGGTCGCGGACCCAGGTGGTCGCCACCCGGTAGTCGGCGAGCGATCCGGTCACCGAGCGGACGAACGCACGGCCGAATGCCTCGACGCGCGTCGCGTGGTCTCGGAAGTCAAAGCCCGGCGGCAGGGCGAACGGCTCGAACGTGAGCTTGCCCTCCGCGATCACCGGAGCGGGCACGGCTTTGGCCGCGGGGAGCTTTCGAGCGCGGCTCCGCGACGCGATGTGGTGCGTGAAGATCGCTTGCTCGCGCGCGAAGTGACGGAGCGTGGTGTCGGCCAGCGCGCGAAACCGAGCCGGTTCGTCGGAGATCACGAGCCCGTCGACGATCGCGCGACATAGCATCCGCGACTCCGCATCCCACAGCACGGCCGCGCTGCCGTGGACGAGGGCGTCCGCGAGCGCACGCTTGCCCTCGCCGATCAGCGCCTCGGCGCGCAGGGCGCGCAGCACCGTGGGCACCGAGTCGGCGAAGATGCCGCGGTTGGTCCGGCGCAGCACGTCCTCGGAGCCATCGCCGAGCTTCTCGTAGGTGTCGTAGCCGAGCCGGCTCGCGAGCCGCCCGGCCAGCCCGTAGACGCGGGCGCGATCCATCCCGCCGATCACCTGGACGATGCCGAGGATCGCGATGACCGGCCACGGATAGCGAAACCCGAGGCGCTCCCCGAGCTCGAGGTAGCCCGCGATCCGGCCGTACAGACTGCGGTTGTACTTCGCGAGCCAGCGATGGGCCTCGGCACCGAGCGCGGCCTCCTCGGCGAGCAGCCCGTCGCGCAGCTCCGGTGGGATCGCGGCGTCGTGCGCCGCCAGCGCAGCGCGCAGATCCTCCACCGTGATCAGCTGCAGGGCCTCGCCCATCAGCTGGAAGCTCCCAGCGGCAGGATCTCCGAGCCGGCGGCGGAGCTCGTCGATCAACATCTCAGGCGACGAGCGTGTCGTCGAGCTCGCGCACGCTCATGTCGAGCACGGCCCAGATCACCGCGGCGATCACGGTGGCGACCGCATCGGCCTCGTGCGGCATCAGCACGACATTGAGCTCGGCGATCTGGTCGCGGATCGAGCGCACCATCGCGCGATCGCACCTACCGGCGCGGACCGCCGCCATCCCGGTCGACAGGGCGTGGTGATCGAGCCGCATGTCCCCCACGGGCGTGCGGCCGCCGAGCACACGGCATGCGAGCTCGAGGCCCGCCGCGAACGCGTCGTTGTCGGCGGTGGTGAGCTCGCGCTCGAGGAGCCGCATGACGGCCGGCTGGCGGATCGCGAGCCAGCTGACATCGTGCTCGGCCAGCTGCTGGTGAGCGGTGGCTTGGATCATGCTCGACCCTAGGCGCCGCTGGATCCGATGCGCCAGTTTTCGGCTATGGTCCAGCGATGCGTCCCGCCTATCTCATCGACGGTCTGCGCTCCCCCTTTGGCCGGTACGGCGGGGGGCTCGCCGGGGTCCGCGCGGATGACCTCGGCGGCCAGGTGATCGCGGCCTTGATCGCGAAGACCAAGATCCCCACGGATCGGATCGACGACGTGATCTTCGGGTGCGCCAACCAGGCCGGCGAGGACAACCGGAACGTCGGCCGGATGTGCGCGCTGCTCGCGGGCCTGCCGGTCTCGGTCCCCGGCGTCACGGTGAACCGGCTGTGTGGCTCCGGCCTGCAGGCGATGGCCGATGCGGCGCGACTGATCGCCACCGGCGAGGCCGATCTGGTGATCGCCGGCGGCGTCGAGCAGATGTCGCGCGCTCCCCTCGTGATGGCCAAGCCCACCGATGCCTACCAGCGTGGCAACCAGACCCTGTACGACACCACCCTGGGCTGGCGGTTCGTGAATCCGCGGATGGAGGCGATGCACGGCACCCTCGCGATGGGCGAGACCGCCGAGCGCGTGGCCGAGAAGTACAACGTCTCGCGCGAGGCGCAGGACCGGTTCGCCTGGACCTCGCAGCAGCGCGCAGGCAAGGCGATCGCGTCGGGCCGGGTCGCGCGCGAGCTGACGCCGATCGTCACTGGAATGGACAAGAAGACGGGCGCCGAGCTGCGCGTTACCTCGGACGAGCACCCGCGCCCCGAGACCACGATGGAACAGCTCACCAAGCTCAAGCCCGCGTTCGTGAAGACGGGCGGCACGGTCACCGCCGGCAACGCCTCGGGGCTCAACGATGGTTCGACCGCGCTCCTGCTCGCCAGCGAGGCCGCGATCAAGGAGCTCGGGCTGACCCCGAAAGCGCGCTACGTCACGGGGGCGGCCGCTGGCGTCGAGCCGAGCTACATGGGCATCGGCCCCGTCCCGGCCTCGAGGAAGGCGCTGAGCAAGGCCGGCCTGACCTCGCAACATATTGAGATCGCTGAGTTAAACGAGGCGTTCGCCGCCCAGGCCCTGCCCTGCATCGACCAGATCGGCCTCGACCCAGACCGCGTCAACGTGAACGGCGGTGCGATCGCCTGGGGCCACCCGCTGGGGGCCTCCGGTGCGAGGCTCGCATTGACCTTGATGATCGAGCTCGAAGCCACGTCTTATCGCTATGGGTTGGCGTCCATGTGCATCGGGGTTGGGCAGGGAATCGCGGTCATTCTCGAGCGCGCGTGACCTGATTTATCGGTGACAATCTTGCCTCGTTTGCCCACACAGTTCGTGAGACAAGGCTCGAGCCGCGTGGTGAGAGGTGGTGAGGTGGTGGTGAGGGTAGTGGTGAGGGTAGTGGTGGGCGTTCCGGGATGACCAGCGTGCAGGAACAAGTCGCTAAATCGCTGAAGCTCGTCGGCCGAGTCCTCGGCGACAAGTTCAAGCTCACCGCGTGCATCGGCATCGGCGGGAGTGGGGCGGTCTACAAGGCTGATCAGATGGCGCTCGGCCGCACCGTCGCGGTCAAGATTCTGAACGAGGACCTGTCCGCCGACGCCCGCATGATCAAGCGGTTCCGCGACGAGGCGATGAGCGCCTCCCGCCTGAACCACCCGAACTGCGTCTCGATCATCGACTACGGCCAATCGAGCGACGGCCTGCTCTATCTCGCGATGGAGTACGTCAAGGGGCCCACGCTCACGCAGCTCCTGGTCAACGAGAACCCGCTCGCCGTCGATCGCGTCGTCGACATCACGATGCAGTCGCTCGCCGGGATCGAGGAAGCGCACCTCGCGGGCGTGATCCACGCCGATCTCAAGGCCGACAACATCATCCTCGACCAGCGACGCGCCGGCATCGACGTCGTCAAGATCGTCGATTTCGGGATCGCCCGCCTCGTGACGGGCGCACGCGAGACCGAGGACCGCTCGATCAGCGGCACGCCGGAGTACATGGCGCCCGAGGTGATCAGCGGCGCACCGCCGAGCTTCGCGTCCGATATCTACGCGGTCGGCATCATCTTGTACGAGCTGCTCGCGTACAAGACGCCGTTCTTCGCGGGCTCCACCACGGAGATCCTCGCGAACCACCTGAAGGCGATCATCCCCTCGCTCTCCAACCGGCGCGACCAGGTGCCCAAGGAGCTCGATGCGATCGTCGCCCGAGCTCTCGCGAAGCACCCGGCAGATCGCTTCGTGTCCGCGGCCGATATGCGCGCCGCGCTCGGCGTGCTGCAAGCCCGTACGCGGGCGCCGAAGACCGACACCTGCCTCGGCTGCGGCACCTCGTGCCCGCCGACCTTCAAGTTCTGCCCCGAGTGCGGCACGCCCCGGGCGCGCGTCTCGAAGACGTTCGAGATCCCGTCCGCGCCGGTCAACGATCTGCTGCCGCTGCCGTTCACTGGGCGCTCCGAGGAGCTGGCGGTGTTGCTCGCGCACATGCGCTCGACGCCCACCGGCAAGCCCGCGGGGCTGCTGATGATGGGCTTTGAAGGCGCCGGCCGCAGCGCGCTGCTTCGCCACTCGTATCAGGAGCTCGCGAACGACGGCCGCGTGATCTACCAGATCGGTCCCGATCCGAGCGGGCTCGCCGCGCCGTTCTATCCGATCCGGTCGTTGCTCGCGGCCGTGCTGCAGCTGCCTGCCGTGTCGAGCGAGGCGGATCTGCGCGATGCGGTGATGCAGCTCGGCCTCAACGAGCGCGACATCCCCGGGATCGCCCAGCTGTTCGGTCACCCCACCACCCTGCTCGAGCTCGAGCCTCCGGTCCGCCGCCGCGAGATGGTGTGGTCCGCGCTGCGCGCCCTCGAGCGTGCCGCACTCGCGGGTCCGGTCACGATCGTCTGCGAAGACATCGATCGCTTCGATCATCCGAGCCTCGAGATCCTGCGCCGTACCACCGAGGTCCACGAGCTGACGTTGCCGCCGATCATCATGACGGCGACGACCCTGTTCGGCTCGCAATGGCCGTCCTCGGTCCCGCGGCTGGAGATCGGTGCGCTCGATGCCAAGGACCTCGAGGAGATCGTCGCGCACCTCACCGACGCCGGCGTGAAGAAGCTGCCGCCCGTGCAGCAGCTGTTCGAGACCACGCGCGCCTATCCGGGCCACGTCGAACACGTCGTGCGGTACCTGCTCGAAGGCGGCAAGGCCGAGGACACGCAGACCTCCCTCCCCGACTTGATCTCGGCGCGCCTCTCGATGCTCAAGCAATCCACGCGCGATGTGCTGCAGGCCGCGGCGGTGCTCGGGGTCGAGCCGCAGCTCGATCTGTTGCGCTCGATGCTGCCCGCGGAGGAGCTCGAGCCGGCGATGGCCGATGCCGAGCGCAGCGGCCTGCTCGGACATGATCCCTCGGGCGAGCTGACCTTCACGAGCCGCCTCGTCCGCGACATCGTCTACGACGCCACGCCGGCCGATGTTCGCCGCTCACTCCACGCGCAGGCCGCCACCGCGGTCGAGGCGCTCTCACCCGACATCGCCTTGCTCGGTCACCATCACGATCTCGCGGGCCACGCGAAGGAAGCGATCACGCTGCTCCGCCGCGCGGGGGACCACGCCTCCGAGCAGCTCGACGAGGTCGGCGCCGGTCAGTTCTTCCACCGGGCGCTGGTGGCCGTTCGCCAGGCCGTGCTCGTCGGTGACGACGATGGCACGTCGGAGGCGCAGTTCGTGCTGCTCTCCGTCAAGCTCGCCGACGTGCTCCGGACCCGCGGAGAGACCGCACTCGCCCGCGGCGTCCTCGCAGAGGCACGCGATTGGTCCGGCGCGCCGATGCTGGTCGCGATGATCGATCGCGCAGGTGCTTCGATCGCGCTCAGCGAGGGCGATGTGGATGGTGCGATCTCGGGCCTGCGCCGTGGCGTTGGCCGCGCGATCGCCACCGGCGACATGAACCTCGTGTGCGAGCTCTATCTCGATCTCTCGACCTCCCTGCTCCGCGCTGGTGATCCCGAGATGGCGCTGCACGAGCTGGTCGAGTGCATCGATCTCGCCACGCTGGGCGAGGGCTTCACCGCGATCGATGGGCCGGAGCCGTTCTGGCGGATCCTCCGCGCCCAGGCCCAGATGATCGACAGCGCCGGCGATTCGTATCGCGCGCTCCGGCTCGCCGAGGCGGCGCTGTTCCACGCGCAGCGCGTGCGGTCACGCCTGGGCGCAGCGCGCGTGCAGCAGCTGCTGGCGTCGCTGTGCGACAAGGCCGGGCTGCAGGGCAAGGCGGAGCGCTACCGGGCTGCTGCGATCAACGAGATGCGCACGCTCGGCGATCGCCGCGCCACCGCAGAGCTCCTACTCACGGACACGCCGCCGAAGTCCGCCGTGGTGATGCCGAACCGGCTGAGCGACGCCATGCAGCTGACCAAGGAGATCGGCTGGGCCGAAGGTCACGAGCGCGCGAAGCGGAAGTCGAACCCGCCTCCGAACGCGAAGTCCTGAGCGCATCGCCAGCGCGTGCAGCGCCCACCGACCTGACGTCCTTGGGTTTGATCTGAGCGGACGCGCGCAATTGGCGGGCTTCAGCCCGCTGAAACCTGGTGATCCAGGGTACGCTTTCAACGTGGGCAGTATCCTCCTCGTCGAAGCCGATCCGGTCATCAGCGATCAATGGGCGGCGGCGTTGAGCGCGGCGGGACACTCGGTCCTGACGGCGGTCCTCACGCGGGAGGTGCTCCCCGTGATCCGCGAGGGCGGCATCGATGCGGTGGTGATCGCCGCCTACGATCCGCGCGTCGGGATCATCGAGCTCGCCCGGAGTATCGAGGCGTTGCCCGATGCTCCGCCGATCGTACTGATCTCCGGATCCCCGGAGGCACCCGAGATCTCGGCCCGCATCGGCGCGGCGGCCTTCCTCACCAAGCCGTGTGATCCTGTGGATCTGGTCACTGTGGCAAACCGGCTCGTCGGCGCCGTGCGCCCCGTGAGAATTGTGGAAGATGATCCGAGCGGCCGTCCGCGCTCGCTGATCTGACGCATAGTCTCCCTCGTGGAGCGCGCAAAGACGGGGCACGACAAGCCGGAGCGCAGCACGCTCCGGATCGAGATCGCCCCACGCACGATCATCTTCTTGCTGCTCGCCATCGCCTCGGTCTGGATGGCGTTCCAGCTGGCGAACGTGCTCACCGTGATCACCGTCGCGCTGGTGCTCGTGGGCACGCTCGATCCGCTGGTCGCCTGGCTGGAGCGCCGCGGGATCCGCCGGGGCCGCGCCCTCGTGCTGGTGTTCACGGTGATCATCCTCGCGATCGCGACCGTGCTGCTCCTGACCGTGCCGCCCCTGGTCTCGCAACTGCTGACGATGCTCGAGAGCGCCCCGAAAGCACGGGACTCTCTGGTGGAGTGGCTCCGGCACTTCAAGTGGGCCAAGCCGCTCGTCCAGGCGGTCAAGGCGGTACCGATCAACGATCTCGTCGTGAAGGGCGCCAACAACATGATTGGCTACTCCTCCGATCTGCTCACGATGGTCGGGTACGGCATCTCGACGATGTTCCTCTCGATCTATCTGCTGGCGGATCCGGTGCGATCGAAGGGCCTGCTCTACGCCGTCATCCCTCGCCACTACCACATCAAGCTCGCGCGCATCTTGCTCGAGCTCAAGGTGATCGTCGGCGGCTACATGCGCGGCCAGCTGATCACCTCCGTCGCGATCTTCGTGTTCGTGTTCGTGCTGCTCACGGTCTACGGCGTCGACAATGCCCTGGCCTTGGCGCTGTTCGCCGGCCTCACCGATATCATCCCGTTCGTCGGCGGATACATCGCGAGCGCTCCCGCGATCATCGCGGTGATCCCGTTCGGCTCGACCTCGATCATCCTCGTCACGGTCCTGATGTTCGCGTACCAGGAGTTCGAGAGCAGGATCCTCGTGCCGCGCGTGTACGGGCGCGTGCTCCGCCTGTCACCGGCGGTCGTCATCATCGCGCTCCTGGTGGGAGGCACGCTGATGGGAATCCTCGGCGCGCTGATCGCCCTGCCGATCGCTGCGGGCGTGCAGATGGTGGTGCGCGAGCTGCGCGTGGAGCTGCCCGGCGAGTCCCCGCAGAGCGACAAGTCCCGGATCCGCGACGAGAAGGCCGAGACGATCTACGAGGCGCTGGCCGAGGGCGTCACCGCCGCCGACGCCGGGGTGATCGCCAGCGAGCTCGCGGTGAAGATCAAGGCCAACGAGAGGTCCGGGCTGACCCTCAGCGGCCTGATGCCGATCACGGACCCCGAGCGCGCCCAGCAGAGCAAGCTCCCCACCACCGAGGGCACGACCGCCGAGGACGAGGCGACCGCCGAGGACGAGCTCAAGCGCGCCGTCGATCGCGCCGTCGACGACGACTGACCAGGTCCGGCGGTCCGCCTACGCCTACGCCGGATCAGCCCAACGGAGTTAGCGGGTGCTGAAAACCGCCGAAGGCGTTTGAAGTCACCCTGCCCCGTGCCCGTGCCCATCCGTGCCCTTGCCCGCTCTCCGATCAGAGGTCTGCATCGAACGTCCGATTTCTCGACGAGAACTGCGCGATTGAGACCCTGACTCTGAACCGGGCACGGGCACGGGCACGGGAGCAGCCTGGCCGAAAAGCGCCGCTTCGCGCCGTTTTTCAGCAGCCTGCTAGTCCCCTGGATCCGTGATTCCTGGCAGGTGAAACGCGCCGTTCGGAGTCTCGTTTCTCGACGACGAACGCCCCCGTAGAGTTATTGCAACTACCCCGCTTCCAGGGGGCTAGACCAGCAGGCGGATGCCCGCGACGGGGACCGTGACCTTGCCGCCGGTGACGCGGAAGGTCTCCCCGCTGAACGGATCGCGCAGGGAGGCGCGATCGTCGGCGAGCAAGACCGCGGTCGCCGGCTTCGCACCATCGTTGACCAGGAACACGGCACGCGCGGTGCCGGTGGCGTCGGCGTAGGCGTACGCGCGCACGGCGTCGGGCCGCTCCACCTGCCAGGTCTCCGGGAGCTCTCCGGCGAGCGCCGCGAGATCCGAGGCCAGCCCCGGGAGATCGTCGAGAGAGCCATCGCGGATCTTGCCGATCCGGCGGGGCAGCGGCTCCGTGTACGGCTGCTCGAGCTCGTCGTGCGTGGGCGTGCCCGGGCCGATCACCACGATCGCGCGCTTGTGCTCGGCGAGGGCGCGGAGGCGTGTGGCGAGGCCCCGATCCAGGCGCGTCGTGGTGGGCACGATCACCGCGCGATAGCGTGCGAGCTCGTCCTCCGTGGCCGCCTCGTCGAGGATCGCGTACGGAACCTGCGCGAGCTCGAGCGCCGCACAGATCGCCGCATGCCAGCGCCGCGCCGCGATCGCCGCGGGATCCGTGCCGAGCTCGACCGCACCTGCCGGTCCGAGGCCGAGCAGCTCGGCGAGCGCAGGGGGCATCGGATTGGCGAGGTTG